>JBKQHH010000095.1:0-60906 GCA_052148875.1 Solirubrobacteraceae bacterium | reverse complement strand
TGCGCACGTAGCCGTACACGTTGTCCGCGTAGCGCGCGTACAGGAAGCCGAGCGCCTCGCGGTCGCCCGCCTGCGCCCGCTTGACCGCCAGCGACACCAGCCCCGGCGTGGCCAGGCTCTCGCGACTCGCGCGGCCGTGCGGCACGATCTCTGCACTGCCGGCTCTCCCCATGTCCCCTCCGTGGTCCGCACTGACAAGACGTTTACGCGGCGAAGCTAAGCGAACAGTTGTTGCGCCGCTGTTTACATTTGAGTTAAAACTGTGTTAGAAACGCCCAATCAGCGGGCGTATCGTCAGTAACGGACACGATTCTCGCCCGCGAAATCAGGCACCGGAAGGATGTGCGGGCTGCCGGGAGCTTTCAACTTACAGACACACGCGCATCCCTGTGCCGAGCGTGCGATCGTGGCGCTTGCGACGTGCATCTCTAAAGACGCGCGTCCGCACGTCCGAGATGGTGGTCGAGATGTCTGGAAGTTGGCTTTGTCCCACTGATCGGGATCGCGGGCGGGTGCTCGACGCGAACGCGCGCGTGCGCACGATCCGCAAGGTGGGATCGGGCGCGGTGGGGGTGACACTGCTGATCTCCGCGCCGTGGCTCGGCTGGTGGACGCTGGTCCTGTTCGGCCTGTCGGCGCTCAACTTCCTGAGCGTCGACCGCAGGATGGCCCGCAGCGCGCGCCCCGAGTGGGTGAGCATGGGCGCGATCCTGATCACGCTCGCGCTGCTCGCCACGGGCGTCGTCCTCAGCGGCGGCCCGAGCAGCCCGGCGCTGCCGTGGCTGGTGCTGCCCGCGGGCATGGTCGCGGCGCGCTTTCGCCCCCAGGTGGTGGCCGGTGTTCTGACGCTGACGATCGCGCTGATCCTCCTGGTGACCGTCGGACTGCACCCGCGCGCCACGCTGCACGACCCGGTGCCGGCGTTCATGACGCTCGCGCTGCTGGTGGGAGTGGTGTCGATCGTGTGGGCGCTGCAGTCGGCCGAACTGCACCAGCGCGACGAGGCGACCGTCGACCCGCTCACCGGCCTGGCCAACCGCCGCCAGCTGGCGGCGGACCTGGAGGCGGTGTGGGCCCAGGCGAGCGTCGAGCGGCCGGTGCGGCTGCTGCTGTTCGACCTCGACGGCTTCAAGTCCTACAACGACAACTTCGGCCACCTCGGCGGCGACCTGCTGCTGAGGCGTCTCGCGCAGGCGTTCAAGCACGCCGTCGGCGCGGGCGGCTGCGCGTACCGCCTCGGCGGCGACGAGTTCTGCGCGCTGCTGTGGGCGGACGGCGGCGAGGCGATGGTCGGCGACTGCCTGCAGGCGCTCAGCGCCGACGGCGACGGCTTCTCGATCACGAGCTCGTACGGCTCGGTGACGCTGCCCGTCGAGGCGGAAGACCCCCACCTGGCGCTGCAGCTGGCGGACGAGCGGATGTACGCGCACAAGGACTCCAGCCGCGCGAGCGCCGGGCGACAGACGCGCGATCTGGCGCTGCAGATCCTGGCGGCGCACGAGCCCGAGCTGCACAGCCACTCCGCGCACGTGGCCGAGCTCACCGACGGTGTCGCACGCCGCCTGGGGCTCGCCGGCCCGGATCTCTCAGACGCCGTGCGCGCGGCCGAGCTGCACGACATCGGCAAGGTCGCGATCCCGTACTCGCTGCTGCACAAAAGGGGGCCGCTCGACGAGCACGAGTGGAAGCTGATGCGCCACCACCCGATCGTCGGCGCGAGCATCCTCAGCGCGGCGCCCGCGCTGGCGCGGGTCGCGGAGATCGTGGGCGCCACGCACGAGCGCCACGACGGCAGCGGCTACCCGCGCGGGCTGGCCGGCGAGGAGATCCCGCTGGCGAGCCAGATCGTGTTCGTGTGCGACTCGTTCGACGCGATGATCTCCGATCGCCCGTTCGGCGAAGCGAAGTCCGACGTCGCCGCGCTGCGCGAGCTGCGCAAGTGCGCGGGCACCCAGTTCGACCCGCGCGTGGTCGACGCGTTCGTGACCGAGCACGCCGCACGGCGGGCGGCGCTGCGCGATGCGCGGGCGGCGGCGGTCGGCCCGCGGAGCGCCAGCGCGCCGATCGCGCGGGTCACCCTGGGCTGACGCTGAACTCCAGCCCGTTCAAGCAGTTCGACTTATCCGTCGATGGCTGATCAATGGACTCTTCCCTCGGGAGTCGGAGCTTCCTCGCGGGCGCGGCGCTGGTCGCGCTCGTGACCGCTGTTGCCGGCGCGTGGATCGCGCTGCGCATCGGCGGCGCCAGGGCGACGCTGTGGGTCGACGACGGGCTCACGCCGCTGGCGGCGCTGCTCGCGTGCGCTCTGTGCGCGCGCGCTCGCGCCAGGCACGAGGGGCGGATGCGCCTGTTCTGGTCGCTGCTCGCGTGCGCGACCGGCCTGTGGACGCTCGCGGAGATCGTGTGGGGCTACTACGCGCTGATCCTCGACGTGGAAGTGCCGGTGCCGTCGTGGGCGGACGTCGGCTACCTGTCGGCGATTCCGTTCGCGGTCGCCGCGCTGGTCGCGCACCCGGCGACAGGCGGGGGCGGCACGCGCAGGGCGCGCTCGCTGTTCGACGGCCTGCTCGTGGCCACCGCGCTGACGTTCCTCAGCTGGACGCTCGTGCTCGCCCCGCTGTGGCGCAGCGCCGACCTGAGCACGTGGGCGGGCGTGGTGACGCTCGCGTACCCGTTCGGCGACGTGGTGATCGTGTTCTTCATCGTGCTCGCCATCCGCGGGATGACGGGCGCGCAGCGGCTGTCGCTGTGGTGCCTGCTGGCGGCGCTGCTGGTGATGGCGCTGTCGGACAGCACGTACACGTACCTGGCCGAGGTCTCGAACTACACGAGCGGAGACCCGATCGACGTCGGCTGGATCGCCGCGTACCTCGGGATCGCGCTCGCCGCGTTCGGCTCGGGGTCCGGCAGCGCCGTGGCGCCGGGCGTGGTGGGGGTCGGCGCGTGGAGCGCCGAGCGGTCGAGGCCGTCGCTGGCGTCGCTGATCTCGCCGCTGCTCCCGGTGCTGCTCGCGCTGAGCGTCGCCGCCGTCGAGCTCGGGCTCGGCCACCGCCTCGACCGCGCGGGCTGGCTGATGGCGTTCGCGCTGATCGCGCTGGTGCTGGTGCGCCAGACGCTGATGGTGCTCGAGCTGCTCGCTCCCGGGCGCCACGCGCGAGCCGACCTGCTGCACAGGCTGACGGACGCCGCCGTGGGCGGCGCGGGCGTCGGTGAGGGACCGGGTTCCGGGCGATGAGGTCGACGTCGATGAGCCGGTTTGACCCAGCGCACGCCGAACGGGCGAACGCGTTGATCGTGATCGTGCTGACCCTCGCGTGCACCAGCCTGGCGATCTTCGACCTGGTTCTGCTGGCTTCGGGCATGTGAGCTGGCGCCGGAGCCAGGGTCGGCACGGCTAATGGCTGTGGACTGCCTTCCGGGCCTTGACCACGGTGCTCTGGCGATCAGACGGCATCTGCTGGTCGGCCAGACGCAGCGTCAGGGCGCGTATCGCCAGACGCATGTTCTCAGCACTGTCCTCGATCTCTCCAGTCTTCCACCTGCGCTCCCACCCCTCCGGCGAGAGGCCGGTCTCGCGTTCGAACTCGCTGTGCAGTGCATCCACCTGCGGGTTCAGTTCCAGGATCAATCCCGATGGTGGCACGCCGTTACGCAGTCGGAGTCGATAGGCGTCAAACGCTACTCGGGAGACGCGCATGCCTCGCTCGCTGCGGCGGATGGCGGGCAACTTGCCTCGCTTGATCAGCTTGTAGACACCATCCGTGCTGATGTCGAGCTCTGCGGCGACCTCTGGGATCGTCAGGTAGGCGGTCTGCATGTCCATGAGCGTAGCACAATCTGGCAACTTAGTCTACTTAGTCTTCTTCGTCGTGTAGGGTGACGTAGCGCTTGTGGACGATCTCCTCGACCTCCTGGAGCCAGCGCTCGGGCGCAGCCAAATGGCTAGCAGGCTCCCGTACGTCGTTGGGTTGTTCGTACGGGTGCCTGTGGATCATCGCACCAGCGGGCTTGGAGCGATCCACGTCGAGCCGGTCAGAATCCTCGGGTCGCTCACCATCGATCTGGGCATTCCAGGAGCTTCTCTGCGTGTAGCAGCCCTCGGCTTCCAGTCCCAGATCGTCCGGATCTGGTCCAGGCAACCACAGCTCGCGCACATCGAGCACAACGCGCGGATCGCCGTATGGGGCAGGCCGGCGAGCGCGTATCGCGAACTCGCCGAACTGCGATCCGGCACGATCGCGCTGCTCCAAGAGATAGCCGTGTAGGTCGATGACCCTGACCCAGCGGACGATTCGATTGGTGAGCAGACCGTCGATTGTCACTGCAATTCCCAGCGCGGGCGCATGGACGTGGTCGTGGCGGAGATCCAGGTTCGAGATAGCCGGGATCGACGTATCTGCGGGAACGTACCCTTCGCCTGGGACGGTATACGGGCCCCAGGTGCTGTGGTGACCGGCGCCACGAGGGCTTATCGAAGGGGCGCGCCAGCGCGTCTCCCCAAAAAACGGACAGCCCACGCGCAGGGGGTGAGCCGGTAGCCTTGGCCGGTGGGCGGAGCGGGATCAGGGGTCAGGTTGCGCCAGGCGGTGCTGGTGGCGGGCGAGCTCGAGCTGGTCGCCTCGCAGCTGCGCCGGGCGCTCGACCTGGACGAGCCGTTTCGCGACCCGGGGGTGGGCGAGTTCGGGCTGGCGAACACGGTGTTCGCGCTCGGCGACTGCTTTCTGGAGGTGGTCTCGCCGACGCGCGCGGACACGGCGGCCGGTCGCTACCTGATGCGCCACGGCGGCGACGGCGGCTACATGGTGATCTTCGACCTGGAGGATCTCGAGGGAGCGCGCTCGCGCGCGCTCGCGCTGGGCGTGCGCGTGGTGTGGCAGATCGACCTGCCGGACATCTCCGGCACGCACCTGCACCCGGCGGACATGCGCGGGGCGATCGTCTCGCTCGACCGCTCCCAGCCGTACGGAACGTGGCGCTGGGGCGGGCCGCAGTGGACCGGGCGGACCGGCCAGGGCGCGGAGGGGCGTCTGGCGGGCGTCACGCTCGCGGTCGCCGATCCCGCGGCGGTGGCCGCGCGCTGGGGCGAGGTGCTGGGCGTGCCGGTGAGCGC
The DNA here is from genome assembly GCA_052148875.1 of Solirubrobacteraceae bacterium. Lineage (GTDB taxonomy): Bacteria > Actinomycetota > Thermoleophilia > Solirubrobacterales > Solirubrobacteraceae > Palsa-744. The sequence continues at coordinate 55,796 of JBKQHH010000095.1, read as the reverse complement.
CGGCGGCGGTGGCACCGGACCATCTCCCGCGGACGGCGTGGACGGCGGCGAGGGGCCGCTGCTGCACGTGGACGGCGGCGAGGTTCGCTTCGAGGCTGCCGCCGGCGAGCGCGCTGAAGGGCTCGTGGAGATCGCGCTGGAGCTTCCGCACGAGCTGCCCGGCGGGGGAGAGGCGATCGAGCTCGGCGGGGTGCGGTTGCGGCGGGTGTAGGGGCGCGGCGGGTGCGCTCGCGTCTAGCTTTGCGGATTCGCGTAGTTGATGGGCGTCTCGACCAGTTCGAACACCTTGCCGCTGATCGCGTGGTGATGGACGCCTGGCACTTGTCGCAGCCGCTGGGAGAAGACATGGCTGGCCCATCCCGCCGTCTCGATCCGGCCCGGTCCCTTCAGGCGCGCGACCATCTCGACGGCCGGGAGAAGGTCAGTGTCGTGCGTAAACAGGATCGCTACGTCGGCCGTTCTCGTGAGGATCGTCTCCGCGACCGCGAGCGCGAGTTGAACGTCAATGCCCTTCTCCACGGGTGTCTGCACCGCCTCGTAAGGAGACGGGTAGCGCAGCGGTCGCAGGCGGGGGACCACGACCGAACCGCCCTCCCTGACCCACGCGGTCGCCTGGCGGCGATTTGCGCCATAGCCAACTCGGTCCCTCGACGAGCTTGGCAGTCCGCGATGGACCTCCACCCGCACAAGCTCCGCTGCCGCGCCGCGAGCATTGCCCGCAGCAAGAATCCGGGCGAGCTTGAGTGGGCTAAAGTTGCCGCGCTCGTTCGGCTCTGCACGCAACTCGAAGGCCTCGCGGGCCGTCTTGTAGACGTTCTGCCAGTCGATAAAGACGGCAACCCTTGGCGATCCGCCGGTCATAAAAAGATTCCCCGCCAGAGCAACCCGAAGGTCGGTCGGCGGGGAGCAATAGATCCAGCATAACGAATATAGGCATGCACGACAACCCCTTGACTGGGGGCTGGGCAGTTCGAGGCGGCCGCTCCCAGCCCAGATGCGATTCGCGCGCACCGCGAGGAGGGCACTCCCGGAGAGCCGATCACCGACCCGGCCTCCTCGCCGAGATCTTCGGATAGGTGCCGCCGCCTGGGACTGCTATTGGGCCTGCGGCGGGTGTACGATCGACTGGTGACGCCCGACAGCCAGATCGTGACCGGCGTGGACTTCGTGGCGGTGCCGACGAAGGACCTCGACGCGGCGGTCGAGTTCTACGGCACGACGCTCGGCCTGACGCGCTCGGTGTACTACCCGGAGCGCAACTTCGCCGAGTTCGAGACGGGCACGGTGACGCTGAGCGTGATCGTGTCCGAGAAGTTCGGCCTGGGCTATCACCCGAATCAGAACGCGATCGCGCTGCACGTCGAGGACGTCGAGGCCGCGCGCGCCACGCTCGCCGGGCGCGGCGTGGACTTCGCCGGCGACACGTTCGACACGGGCGTCTGCCACATGGCGTTCTTCTCCGACCCCGACGGCAACGCGCTGATGCTCCATCATCGCTACGCGCCGCGCGTCGCCGAGGCGTAGGGCCGATGGGTCGGCTGCGCGTTCGCGCGGCGGTCCTGGCGGCGTGCCCGCTGACGCTCGCTGCGGTGGCCGTGAGCGCTCAACCCGGCTCGGCGTCCGTCGCGCATGCCGGCTCGGCGAGAGCCCGCGCTCGCGCGGCTGAGCACTTCGCGTGCAGCACCCCCACCTCCGCCAGCAGGCCGTGCTACTTCTCCACGCCCAGCGGCGACGTCCGCTGCGAGTGGACGCCGAAACCGAACAGCGTGGTCTGCGAGCTGCTCGCCACCCGCCGCGCGTACCGCCTGAATCCGACCGGTCACGGCAAAGCGGTCCACGTCAAACTGACGCGTCGCGGCGAAACGCTGCCCACCAACCAGCTCCTCACATTCCCCGAAAAGCTCTCCTGCCAGGCCACGAAGACCGCGATGACGTGCAACCAGGACGAAGGCTTCGGCGAATTCAAGCTCTCGCCGCACGGCTCGCACTCCGCCTGAGGGCCGGGTCTCGCATCGCCGGCCCGCTCGCGCTCGTCCAGAACGGCGCGCGCGGCCAGCGCCGCTCGCTCGCATACAGCCTGGCGCGCTGGTCGAGGTAGCGCTCGAAGGCGCGCTGCTGCATCGCCGCGTAGGTGTCCAGCAGCGTCGCGTCTCCCTCGCGCAGCCACGTGGCGAGCGCCTGCGCGGCGCGCATCCCGCTGAGCATGGCGCTCAGCAGGCCGGCTGAGGCGAGCGGGTCGTACGCGCCGGCGGCGTCCCCGACGGCCACCCAGCCGCGACCGGCGCTCGGGCTGGTGCTGGCGGAGTGCGCGACGACGACGTTTGGCGGCTCGGCGGCGAGCTCGCCAACCCGCGCGGCGGTGTGCGGCGCGCAGGCCAGGCGCGCGCTCATGCGCCGCTCGGCGCTCCACAGCTCGGGCAGCGTGACGAATTGCACCGCGAAGACCCCCTCGGGCGTGGGCGCCGAGTACCACCACCCATCGCGCGTCGCCTCGACGAAGCTGACCGCGTCACGCTCGTCCGCCGCGGCCGCGCCGATCTCGCCCGCGCTGCGCGCGCAGGCCGCCACGAGCCGGTCGCTGCGCTTTACGACCGCGCCGAGCCTGCGCGCGACGGCGGCGGTGCGGCCCGTGGCGTCGACCACGCCGCGGGCGCGCACGCGTCGGGGGGCGTCGCCGAGCGACAGCTCGAACGAGCGTCCGTCCCGCGCGATCGAGCGCATCCGGCCGCGCAGGAAGCGGGCCCCCCGGGCGGTGGCGGCGTCGCGGAGCATCGCGTCGAAGCGCTCGCGTTGCAGATGCCACCCGCCGCCGTACGGCGTGAACAGGGCGGAACGCTCCGCGGGCGCGGCCTCGCCCCAGCACGAGCGCCTGGCGCGAGCGGCGAGGTGCGGGCCGTGCGCGAACGCGTCGAGCACGCCCAGGCGCTCGAGCAGCGGGCGCGCCGCCCCCGGCAGGGTCTCGCCGCCGATCGCCGCGTGCGAGCTGTGCCCGCCGTCGAGGACGATCGTCTCCCACCCCGACTCGCTGAGGCTGAGCGCCGCGGCGGCGCCCGCCACGCCGGCTCCCACAACGACTGCGTCCGCCGCGAGCACGTCCGCGTCAGTGGACGGCGGCCATGCCCAGCAGCTGGTGGGTGGGGTGGGCCTCCCACGCGCTCTGCGAGGTCGTGAGCCACAGGTTCTCGCGCGAGCGCGTGGGCGGCGGCACCGGGCAGCCGGCCTCGATCCACGCGATCGCCACCTCTTTGCCGGTGCGCCCGCCTAGGTGCGGGACGGGGTCGCCGAACGCCTTGCCCATCGGCTGCGAGGTCACGAGCCGTTCGGTCACGAACGGGCTCGCGTCGGGTTCGCCGGGGGTCACCCAGCCGTTCTCCGGCCAGGCGAGCGCTTCGAGGAAGTCCCGGGTCGGCTGTTCGAACCACCACGAGACCGGGAACGCCTCCTCGCTCCCCGGCCGGCGCAGCAGCTCGATCCTGTGACCCTGCGCGCCGTCCTGGCGCCAGCGCAGCGCGTTCGTCAGCTTGACCATGTCGCCGTAGTGGTCGGGCCGCGGTGGCGGCGGAGGCTTCGGCTGGCCGAGCGACCGGCACCAGTCGGCCCACAGCTTGAGCTCTTCGTCGGTGAACACTTTGTACATGCGCCCGGTCTGGAAGCTGGTCAGCTCGAAGAACGGGCTCTTGTCGGGATCCCCCGCAATGAAGTAGCCCGCCTTCACGAGCGCCTTCATGAAGCCTTCCGGGTCCAGGAACCAGTCGTTGATGGGGGTGCCGTCGATCATGTTCATGTCGTGGTTCATGCTCCCGAACGGCGCCTTGGATTCGATCATCGCGACCACCTGTTCTTTGAGGCTCGGCCGGTGGCGGAGGTGGTGGCGCAGGTCGACGGCGAGCGTGCCGTAGGTCCCGAACGCCATCCATCCGTTCCAGATGCGCTGCCACGCCAGCTCCATCGCCTCCGCGCCGCCCGCGTTGGCGCGGATGTTTTCCAGGTACAGGATGATCGCCTGGATCGCCTTGGCCGCGTGGCCGGTCAACGGGTTGTCGATGCCGACGTGCATCTCCCAGTAGTGGGCGTCGAATCCGTAGTACTTCATCAGCGCGATCGTGGGCTTGACCTCCACGACTGTCAGCTCGAGCTGCAGCGTCATGCCGAGCAGCTCGGGGTAGTAGTCCTCGGAGAACTGCGAGATGGCGAGCTCGAACGTCGGCACCTGGAAGGCCGCGTCGAGGAACTGCGGGCTGTAGGCGAACTCTTCGCTGGTGATGTCGGGCGGGTAGAACCCGATCGTGTGGCAGAGATCGCGGTAGATGCCGGAGTGGTTTTGTGAGACCTCGCCGTCGCCGGCCTCGTCCATCAGCACCGAGAACAGCAGCGCGCGGGTCTCGTCGAAGGGTCCGGCACGGACGATGTTGCGCAGCCACGCCCCGTCGACCATGTTGAAGGGCGCGAACTGCCTGATGCGCTCTTCCACGTCCGCGGCCGATCGGAACGTCGCGTCGGTGGCGGGGTCGTAGGTGGAAGCCTGCTCGACGAGCAGCCTGTATGTCTCCAGCATGCGCGCCTGGAAGGTCTCGGGCGAGAACTCGAAGGGGCGCCAGATCTCCGGTGTGTCGGGGTGGTTCAGCAGCGCCCGTGTTTGCGCGAGCGCGCGCTCCGCGTAGGCGCGCGCCTTGGGGAGCACCTCGGGGTGGTCGTCGACGTTCATCAGCTTGTGGAACAGCTCGCGCGCGTCCAGGCCGACGATCGGCAGCCGTTCGCGCTCCACGTACACGCGCTCTCCCGACGGCGCCTTGACCGGCACGACGAAGCCGAGCTCGCTCCAGTACTCGACCATCGCGTTGTCCCCGGCGGGGGGCCGCGACGGCAGGCCGCGCGCCCACGGCGCGCGATACGCGGCCTCGGCGGCGAACGGGAACGCGGTCTTGGGGTCTTCTTCGTCCTTGGCCCAGTTCGGCGCCGGCGTCCAGCTCTCCGCCACGCTCTCGTACTCGGCCTGCGGCAGCACGTCGTCCGGGCGTGTGGCCGGCCACCAGTGCGTCATGCACTCGAAGAAGTCGGCCTGCCACGGCACGGCCATCCAGCGGGTGACGTCGCCGGCGCTCAAGCTCGCGGCGATCCGGTAGGGCGCGCGCCAGGTGGCGGGATCGTCGGCGATGAACGTCATCTCGATGCCCGGATAGAACGGGCCGCCGACGCACGGCTGCAGCGCGCCGCGATCGAGCGCGTCGGGGCGCTGCTCCACGGGGATCAGGTCGAGCGGTCGCGGCTTGTGGCCTTTGGGGTCGGGGTCGGTGAATTCGCCGGCCGCCCACCTGCGCATGCGCTCGTACTGGCTCGGCAGCAGCGTGAGCCACCTCGTCGGGTCGCCCTCCTTCGGTTCGCCGCCGTCGCCGGCGAGCAGCGGCATGAAGTTCGGGGACGCCTGCTTCTTGGCGACCTTCTTCTCGACGGTCGACGCCGGCGCCCGCAGCAGCGAGAACATCAGCTGGCGGGCCGACCTGGCCTTGGCGTCGGGGCTGCGCAGCCGCGCGAGCGTCGCCGGCTCGAGGAAGTTGCCGCCCGCGCCGGCGCCGTGCCCGCGATAGGCGGTGGCGTTGACCCAGGCGTTGTTGGCCGCGCGGGTCAGCAGCGGCAGGATGTCGCGGTCGAACTCGACGCCCTCTTCCTCGGGCAGCCATTTCTGCTCGATGTAGACGTCGCGGACGAGCTCGTCGAGCGTGACCACGTCGTCGAGGTTGGGAGCGAACTTCGGCGGCGCGACGATCACCCACGCGGGGTCGGCGGCGAACGACGTGCCGTCGGGCAGCGTGACGGTCGCGGTGACCGGCCCGTCGGCGAGGTCGTCGTGCCAGTTGTCGTTGTTGGCGTAGTGCTTGATGGGGTTTTCAGCCGTGACGGACTCGCTCTTGCCATGGCCGCCCAGCACCAGCAGGGCGCCGCGGCTGTCGGTGCGCAGCTCGCCGAGGTGCACGGGCCTGCCCTGGAAGGCGCCGGTGTCGAACGCGACCGGTCCCCTGTGCGCCCCGCCGAGCGAGCGCTCCCCGGGGTCGACGATCAGCTCGGTGCGCAGGTCGGGATCGGCGAGGTATTCGGGGCCGCCCTGGATGGCGGGGTTGCGCAGCGCCCGCTTGGCCGGGTCCTCCCACTTGTAGCGGCCGACGAAGTCGAACCACGCGGCCTTCTTGTTGGCGAGGTGGACCGTCCACTCGATCCTGGCGTCGAAGGCGGTGACTTCGCGGATCGCCCTGCCGTCGGCGCCGTACTCGAAGATGCGAAAGCGCGCCGCCTGGCGCTTCACCCGTCCGGCGGCGTCCTTGTAGCCGCCGTCCGGCGCCGGCCTCCATCCGGGCGCCTCCGGGCCGACGAAGAAGTCCTCCTCGCTGTCGCCCGCGCGCGCGATGCCGACCCCTGGATGGATGCGGTAGGTGGTCTCGGGGCGCTCGCCCTCGCGGGCCGGGCGCGACTTGTGTGTGCTCATCCGTGCGACTCCCCGCCAGTCCGATGAAATTCGGTTCCGTGGAGTTCTATCACCTTCGGCCGCCGCCGGAGCGCACTCGACGCGGGTGTGGCGGCTGGCCTGTAGTCAGAAACAATCCAACTATAGATACCGGATCGTTACATCTGCCAGCGTCCGCTGACCTATACAAAGCGAAACCGCATAGGGAGGCTTGCCATGGAACCGCATATGGGTGCGTCCGGGCCACCGCGCTTTGGCGGGGGACCGATCTCGACGGGGCTGGAACTCGGTCCGCTGGCGTCGCTGCCGGGCAGCTGGAGCGGGACCGGCTTCAATGCGATCTGGCGGCCCGACAACGAACAGCCGCCGGAGAACAGCAAAATCAGGCGCTTCCTGGAGCTCAACCTGACCAGCGAGACGCTCGAATTCCAGACGATCTCGGGCGTGGTGCCGAATCGGGGTGTGGCGACCCAGCCCGATCTCGGCCTGTACGGCCTGCACTACCTCCAGCGGATCAGCGACGCCGACCCGCCGCCGTTCTCGACCGCCGGCCAGGCGCTGCACATCGAGCCGGGGCTGTTCATGAACGTGCCCGCGAGCACGGTCCCGGAGAACCCGCCCAGCATCGTGCGGCTGGCCAGCATCCCGCACGGGGTCGCGGTGCTGATGCAGGGGCCGACCCCGAGCGCCACGCCGATTCCGGGGCCCCCGGTCATACCCCCCATCTACCCGATCGCGGGCCTGCCGGCGTTCAATCCGTCGCCTCCCGCGCTGGGCTTGGGAATCCAGCCGGTGGACATCCCGCCGCCCGGCGGGAATGGCCTCGAGCACGTGGTTCCGGAGGTGGACATCAAAAACGACGTCGCCGGCTCGCAGAGCAACGGCCCGTACCCGGACGCCTTCCAGGGGTACGTCAACGACCCCAACTCCATATTGCGGGAAGCGATCGCCGGCCAGGACATCCTCGGCACGATCACGATCAAGCTCTCCACCGAAGGCGTCGGCAGCGGGATCGAGAACATCCCGTTCCTGGGGATCGCGAACCCGGAGGACCCTGACGATCCCACCACCCCCAACGCGTTCGTCCACTCGGCGGCGGCGACCTTCTGGATCGCGTGGGTGCGCGTCCAGAGCGAGCATCCCCTGGCGCAGCCGCCGGGCCCGCCAGGCCCTCCTCCCGGCGACGGGAACGACCCCAGTCGGACGATCGAGCCGTTCTGGGACCAGCCGACGCACCTGCAGCTGCAGTACTCCCAGATGGTGATCCTGATCTTCAACGGCGTGCTGTGGCCGCACGTGACGGTGGCGACGCTGCGACTCAGCGCCGGGTAGCGGGCCCCGACGACCCGGCGCGGCGGGCTCGGGCGAGCGGCGCTCGGGCCTACGCGCCCAGCGCGGCGAAGCGCGGGTCGCGGCGCTCGACGAAGCTGGTGACGCCCTCGACGAAGTCGGGCGCGGTGAACGACGCGAGCATCAGCCGGTCGGCCTCGGCGAGCGCGTCGGGCAGCGCGCTCTGCAGGTCGGCGTACACCTGGCGCTTGATCGTGGCCATGCTCGCGGGCGAGCAGTTGACGACGAGCTCATGCGCGTAGTCGAGCGTCGCCTCGAGCAGCCTGTCGGGCGCGAGCACGCGGTTGACGAGGCCCAGCTCGTGCGCCTCCTCGGAGAACACGACGCGGCCGGAGAGCAGCAGGTCGAGCGCGTTGGCGGGACCGACGAGCCTGGGCAGGATCCACGAGATGCCGTGCTCGGCGACCAGCCCGCGGCGCGCGAACGCGGTCGTCAGCTTGGCGCCGGCGGCGGCGAAGCGGATGTCGCACATCAGCGCCTGCACCAGGCCGATGCCGGCGCACGCGCCGTTGACGGCGGCGATGATCGGCTTGGGGATGCTCAGCGGGAACGTCTGCGCATGGCGCTCCAGCGCGTCGGCCGGCGCTGTGAGCGTGCCGTCGCCGATCGCCTGCAGCTCCTGCATGTCGGCGCCCGCGCAGAAGCCCCTGCCGGCGCCGGTGACGACGATCACGTGCACGTCCTGCTCGTGCGCGCACTGCTCGAGCAGCGCGAAGTACGCGTGCTCCATCTCCGCCGTCCACGCGTTCAGGCGGTCGGGCCGGTTGAGCGTCAACAGCGCGACACCGTCCTCGATCTGCATCTGCACCACTTCGCTCATCCCTGCTCCCTCCGCTCGTCACGCGCCTGCGCGCCTTTCAACGAGCCTAGCGGGGAACGGCCGCGGACCCGAGCACGGCGTCGAGCAGGCCGGGGAAGCGCTCGTCGCGGTCCTCGCGGCGCAGCGACGTGAGCTTCGACGTGCCGAAGACCTCCTGGGCGATTACGCCTGCCTGGCGCAGCACGCGGAAGTGGTGCGTGGAGGTCGACTTGCTGACGTAGAGGAGTAGAATCGAGCTATCGACGCCCAGAGTCAGGAAAGACATTGCCGCGCTATCTGATCGAGAGAGCCTGGACTGCGCTGGAGGAGGAGGAGATGGCAACGAAGGGTCCTCTCTCAAAGCGCATCCTGACGGAGAACGCGCAGTTCTCCCCAGTCACATGGGAGCACAGTCACATGGTCATGGACGAGGACGGTCAGCTGAAGTCCTTCTGCGTCTACTCTTCGCCCAGCACGGAGCTCATACGGGAGCACGCCGAGCTGCTTGGTGACCACACGGTCAAGGGGATCTACGAGATCGGTGGAGACATCTCGCCGGAGGACTTCGACTGATCCGTCGATGCAAGGTCGACGCTTGCGTGCCACGCCGCCTGTGCGGCCATGCCCCGTAGCAGCCGCGCGCGGCGGCGGCGCGCCTTGTCTCCCTCTGGAATCAGCTCGAGCGCCTGGTTGCAGAGATCGACAGCCTCGTGGTGGGCCCATCCGAGGTCGGCCTGCTGGGCGGCGATGAGCAGGTAGTCGGCCGCGCGGGCAGAGTCGCCGGCCTCGCGCCAGTGGTGCGCGAGGATCGCCGCGTAGGCGGCCGGATCGCCCGCTGCGTTCTCAATGAAACGTGCGACGATCCCATGGCGCTCACGACGGACGGCCTTCGGCAGAGTCGCATAGGCGACCTCGCGGATCAGTCCATGCTTGAAGGCGAGCTCCTGGTCACCCGCGATCCGCGATGACGGGCTGAGGCGGAGCAGGTCCCGGCGCTCGAGCGACTGCAACGTGCCCGCGAGGGAGCCGTTGCCGCCGAGTGCCTGCAGGCTGCCGAGCCAAAAGAAGTCGCCGACCACAGACGCGTCGAGGATTACCTGCCTCTCCGCCGCCGGCAGCTGATCGACTCGCGCGGCGATGATCGCCTTGAGGTTCGCCGGGAGCCCGCCGACACCCGCAGCGCCGCCCTCCGACAGCCACGCGGCCAATTCCTCGATGAACAATGGATTGCCGCCTGCCGCCTCGTCGACCCGCCTGGCAACCGCCTCCTGATCCGGCGCGCCGGCGAGAAGTTGACGCACCAGATCGTGCGCGCAGGAATCGGTGAGAGCCTGAAGCTGGACGGTGACATTGGTCGGGAGTCGCGCCCAGATCGGTCGCGTATCGAGGAACTCGGGCCTGGCGATTGCGAGCAGGAGCAGCGGAACGCCCGTAAGGCGCACCGAGAGTGCCTCAACGAGCTCCACGAGGCTGTCGTCGGCCCAGTGCAAGTCCTCGAGCACCACCAGAGTCGACTGCTCGCGGGCAAGCGCCTCGAGGAATTGCTGAGCGGAGGCGAACAGAACCTGTCTGTCGTCGACCGTGTCCTCGGCGAAGCGGGCGAGGATCGAAAGGTTCCTCGCCAGCTCGTGCGCCTCGGGGGACGGCAGAAGCGATGCCGTACGCTCGTCGAGCTTGTGCGCCGCAGCGTCGGCGGAGTCGGTTGCGAGGATCCCGCACGCCTCCCTGATGACCGCTCCGAACGCCCAGTAAGCGACAGATTCACCATAGGGAAGCGGGCGGCCACGGAGTATCCGTCCTCCCGCGCTCTCCACACGCGCGGCGAACTCCAGCGTCAACCGGGTCTTGCCGATCCCTGGCGGACCCACGAGGGTGACGAGCTGCGGGTGGAGCTCGCCCGAGGTTCGAGCCCACGCCCTCGCCAGGAGCTCGAGCTCCGCATCCCGGCCGATGAATGGCGCCGCGGACAGCGGGCGATCAGCCGGAGCCGACGTGACCCCGCGAGCGAGCCACCCACGCAGCGGTGCCTCCTTACCCTTCGCGACAATCGGCTCCATCGCCTCGCATGCGATCGCGTGCGCGCAGGTGGCGTGGGTCTGCTCGCCAAGCAGGACCCCCTCCGGTGGAGCGGCGGCCTGCAGCCTGGCGGCGGTGTTGACCGTATCTCCCATCACCGTGAACTCTCTACGCCCATCTGGGCCTACGGGGGCGAACATCACCTCGCCCGTATTGACGCCGATGCGGACGCAGAGCCCACCGAAGACCTCAGCCTCCTCGGACGCGCGCCGCTGGATCTCGAGCGCCGCTCGAACCGCTCGCTCGGAGTCGTCCTCATGGGCGACTGGCGCCCCGAACACCGCCATCAGCGCGTCGCCTATGACCTTGTCCACCGAGCCGCCATACCTCTGCACAACCTCCCCCATCTCTCTCATGCAACCGTCCACCATGGAGCGAATCTCCTCCGGGTCAGAGCGCTCCGAGAGCGCCGTGAACCCGGACAGGTCGGCGAATAGGACGGTCACCCAGCGCCGCTCGCCACCCTCGCCTTCCCCGGCGCCGGCGGTGTCCGACGCTGACGAGCGATCGCTCTCGCACGGCGCGCCACACGACCCGCAGAAGCGAAAACCGGGCGGATTGTCCTCGCCGCACGCGCCGCACCTGTGGCTGAGAGCGACTCCGCAATGACCGCAGAAGCTCTGCGCGGCGTCGTTAAGCTCGCCGCAGCCTGGGCAGGAGGCCTTCTCAGCCAAGGCTGACCCCTACGCGTACATGTCCGCGGAGATGCGGTTGACCTCGACCACGGCGTCGGCGGGAACGCCGGCGCGCTTGGCGGCGGCGACGATCATGTCGGGTGACGGCGCCTCGTAGAGGCAGTAGGAGCGACGCCTGTCGGCGCTGAGGAACGAGAACAGCCAGCGCACGCCCTCGTCCGCGTTCACCTCCTCGATCAGCTTGACGTCGTCGCTCGTGAGGTCGAGCTGATCGGCGAATGCGCGCTCGATCACGTACATCGGCATGTGTTGGATGCTACGCCATCGCTCAGTCCTCGGCGAGACCGCGTCGATAGGCGTACGCCGTCGCCTCGGTGCGGTTCGCGCAGGCGGTCTTGCGGAGAATGCTGCGGACGTGGTTCGCGGCGGTGTGCTCGCTGATGAACAGTGCGGCCCCGATCTCACGATTTGAGTGACCGCGCGCCACCAGCCGCAGCACCTCGAGCTCGCGTGCTGAGAGGCCGTCGGGCGGCGGCGGCGGGCTCGATGCCGGTGTGAGAGCGCGGACACGCTCGAGCAGCGTGGGCATCCCCACGGTCTCGGCCAGGAGTGCGGCCTCGGCGAGCAACTGCTCCCCGCGATCGGAGTCTCTCCGGCCGAGCAGCATGCGCCCGTACTCGTAGGCGGTATGGGCGAGCCACGTGTCCGCGCCCATCTGCCTGTTGAGGTGCAGGGCCGCCTCGAAGTGGGTGGCCGCGTCGTCGGTGTCGCCGAGCGTCGCGGCGAGCATTCCCAGGTAGCGGTTGGCGGCGCCGTAGCAGGCGACGCCGTGGCCGATCATCACGTTTCTGCCGGCAAGTGGCGCGAGCAGCGGATAGACGAGCGAGGCGACCCCCTGGTGCGCGACGGCGCTGGCGGCATCGGCGAGGTAGGTGAGCGACGCCAGCCAAAGCCCCTCGCGCAATGGGTCGAGGCCCTCAGCTTGCAGGCGGTCGAGCTCGCCGCGAACCTGCTCCTCCATAGCGAGCTCGGCGAGCATCGCCGCGAGGCCGGGGCGCCACGCCCCGCCACCTCGATCGCCGGCCGCGAGGACGCGGATCACCGGGGCAAGCTCGGCAAGGCGGCCCTGCTCGCGCCGCACTCCGAACATCTGGATGCCGTAGACGCTGGAGGCGTCGCGACCGACGAGCAGTTGGCCCCATTCGCGCGAGCGCTCCGCTGCCGCGTCGGCCTCTGCGAGGTGACCCTCGAGCAGCGCCAGCGCCGATCGGTAGTGCTCTGTCACGTGGAGCATGAAGGGCTGCCTTGTGTTCTTAGCCATGTCGAGCGCGATCGCGAGCTCCTCGCGTGCCGGCACGATCTCCCCGAGTGCCATCAGCGCGGAGACCCGCCACTGGGTCGCTTCCGCCTGGCCCTCGACGTCGCCCATCTCCTCGGCCAGATCGCGTGCCTCGCCAAGCATCTCGAGAGCTTCCGCGAGGCTTGTGGTCGCGCGCGCCCAGTAGATCCCCACGAGCACCGTTGCCAGTCCGGGCCGGTCGTCGATTCGGCGTGCCATCGCGATGGCGTCCGCGCGCGCGAGGGCCGCCTGATCGGAGTCTCCCTCGAACTCGAGCGCGCGAGCAAGGCTCGCGAGCAGGCCGACACGGAGCGTGGAGTCCTCCCGCCCGAGGGCGGCCGAGGCTTCCTGGAGGAGCTCGCGGGCACCCTCGTCGGTGAGTCCCGGCCGCCAGCAGCTCGTCTCGAACCCGATTGCCGCGCGGGCGAGCAGCTCTCCCTCCCCGAGGTCTCGCGCGATCTCAGCCGCCTGGCGAAAGGACTGCAACGAGTCGAGCGACCTGCCGGCGCGGAACAGCGCGGTACCGAGGTCGAGCAGGATCTCGGCGCGTCGGCGCTCGTCCGGCACGCCCATCTCCAAGGCCGTGCCCAGGCGCGCAGTGGCCTCGTCGTACGCCAACGCGGCTGACGCCGCTTTCGCGGCGAGGAGATTGTACTCCACCGCTTGTGCCGCTCCGCCGATCGGGGCCGCCGCCGCGAAATGGTGGGCCAGGCCGGCGAGCAGGCGACCCTGCCGCGGCCGATCGACTGCCTCCAGCGCCTCGGCGATGCGCAGGTGCAGCTCGGCGCGGCGCAGAACGCTCAGCCGGTCGTACAGCGCGCGGCGCACGAGCTCGTGCGTGAAGCGGTAGGCCAGCGCGGGGAAGGGCAGCTCCTCGATCACCCCGCTGCGCATCGCCGGTTCGAGGGCGTCGATCCGCTCGAGCTCGACGGGGGCCGCCAGGCGCAGGACGTCGAGCTCGAACTCGGGACCGGCGACGGCGGCCAGCTCGAGCAGGTCCCTGGTCGTGGGATCCAGGCGGGTCAGACGCTGGCTGACGACCTCGCGCACGCTCTGAGGCGTCGCGATCTCCTGCAGGGGCCTGGTCAACCGCAGCGTACCCTGCTCGATCGCGAGCGCCTCCCCCTCGACGAGCGCGCGCCAGAGCTCGCACAGCAGGAACGGGTTGCCCTCGGTGAGGTCGCGGATCGCGCGGGGGAGCCCTGTGTCGGCCGGGTCGATCTCGCCGCCGCCCGCCCGGCGAACGAACTCCCCGACGTCCTCCTCGCTGAGGCCGCCCAGGTGCAGGCGCACGACGTCGTCGGAGCGGCGCAGGTCGGCGAGCGCCTCGGCGAGCTCTGCGGGGACGTCGGCCTCGGCGTCCCTGAACGTGGCGAGCAGGAGCACGCGGGCCTCGCCCGTCGCCCGCGCGAGGTGGCGCAGGAGCACGAGCGTCGGGGCGTCCGCCCAGTGCCCGTCCTCGAGCACGAGCAGCAGCGGCTGCCTGCGAGCTGCGCTCGAGAGGAAGTCGGTCACCGACGTGTGCAGGCGATGACGCTCGGTGTCGGGATCGGCGGCGATCGGCGCCAGCAGGCCGTCGACGCGGGCGGACAGATCGGGCACGAGCCGGCTCAGCTCGCCACCGGCGCCGCCGAGGTCCGCGCGGAGCACGTCGGGGTCGGTACTCCGCACGAGCTGATCGAGCGCCTCCGCGAAGGGCCGGTAGGGGGTCTGCACGACGGCGTCGCATGCGCCGTAGAGCACGAGCACCCCTTCCGAGGCGAGCTCGTGCGCGAGTTCGCGCACGAGGCGGCTCTTGCCCGATCCGGCCTCGCCGCCCACCAGCGCCAGCCGGCCACGCTCAGCCATCCCGCGCGGGGCGAGCGCGCGCAGCGCCGCTAGCTCGGTCGAGCGGCCGACGAACGGTGACGGCGAGGAGAGTCGGAGAGGGCCGGGAAGCGCGTGCACAGGGGGGTCTGACGGGGTGAGTAGTCAGATCTGATTATCGCGCCCTGCGCGCCCCGCCGCCAGGGGAGTCAACTGTGTCAGTCCAGGTCATGACAGCGGGGCCGGACCCGGCTACCGTCGCCTGCGATCTGGAGTGGCGCCCAGGCTCTCGGACAAGCCCGACGACAGGAGGCAGAGATGAGCACCACCACGAAAGCGGCGAACGCAGCGCGACAGGAGCTCGGAGCGAGGTTCGCCGGCGAGCTGGTCGGCCCCGCCGACCCTGGCTATGAATCGGCGCGCGCCGTCTTCAACGCGATGATCGACCGCCGGCCAGCCCTGATCGCCCGCTGCGCCAGCACGGCCGACGTCGCCGAGACGATCGCCTTCGCGCGCCGCCACGACCTCCTCTTGGCCGTTCGCGGAGGGGGACACAACGGCGCCGGGCTGGGGATCTGCGACGACGGCGTCGTCCTCGACCTCTCCCGCCTGCAAAGCGTCGACGTCGACACAGACGCGCGCACGGTTCGCGCGGGCGGCGGCTGCACGTGGGGGCAGGTCGACGCCGCAACCCACGAGGCCGGCCTCGCGACGCCGTCGGGGATCATCTCCAGCACCGGCGTCGGCGGCCTTACGCTGGGGGGCGGGATCGGCCACCTCTCGCGCAGGCACGGGCTCACGATCGACAACCTGATCGAGGCGGAGGTCGTCCTGCCCGACGGGGCGCAGGTGCGCGCCAGCGCCGAGGAGAACCCCGAGCTGTTCTGGGCACTGCGCGGCGGGGGTGGGAACTTCGGTGTCGTGACCTCGTTCCGCTTCCGAGCGCACCCGGTCTCGACGGTGCTCGCCGGCCCGACGTTCTGGCCGCTCGAGCAGACACAGGAGGTGATGCGCTTCTACCGCGACTTCCTCCCCGCCGCGCCACGCGAGCTGAACGGGTTCTTCACCCTCATGACCGTTCCCCCCGCCGACTTCCTCCCGGCCGAGCTGCACTTCCGCAAGGTGTGCGGCGTGATGTGGTGCTACGTGGGCCCGGAGGACGCGGCCGCCGATCTCTTCGCGCCCGTGCAGGAGGTGGGGACGCCGCTGCTGCACGGGGTCGCGCCGATGCCGTTCCCAGCGTGGCAGAGCCTGTTCGATCACCTCTACTCCCCGGGGCTGCAGTGGTACTGGCGCGCGGACTTCGTGCGCGAGCTCCCGGACGCGTCGATCGAGCAGCACGCCCAGTTCGGCGAGCGGCTCCCGACGCTGCACTCGGCGATGCACCTCTACCCCATCGACGGTGCCGTGCACGACGTCGGCGAGCGCGACACCCCGTTCAGCTATCGCGACTGCAACTGGGCCGAGGTGATCGTCGGCGTCGACCCCGACCCCGCGAACGCCGACATCGTCCGCGACTGGACCGTCGACTACTGGGACGCGACGCATCCCTATTCCGCGGGCGGGGCGTATGTGAACTTCATGATGGACGAGGGTCACGAGCGTGTCCGCGCGACCTACCGTGGCAACTACGACCGCCTCGCGGCCGCGAAGGCGGCCTACGACCCGGCGAACGTCCTGCGCGTCAACCAGAACATCGAGCCGGTGGCGAGCCCATGAGCGGCTCCGCCACCTACGACGCCGTGATCGTGGGTGGCCGCTGCGCCGGCGCGACGCTCGCGGCGCAGCTCGCGCGTGGCGGCTGGCGGGTTCTGATGGTCGATCGAGACCAGCTCGGGAGTGACACGCTCTCCACTCACCTCTTGTTCCCGAACACGCTCGCTCGGCTCGAGGAGCTCGGGGTGCTTGCCCGCCTGAGGCGAGACCACGAGCTGCGCCCGGTGCTCTTCCGGATGAGACTGCTGGGGCGCGAGCTCGGCGGCGCGTTCACGCCGGTCGCCGGCTACGACCGTTGCGTGGCGATCCGCCGTCCCGCGCTCGACCGCGCTCTGGCCGACGGGGCAATCGCCGCCGGCGCGCATGCCCGCTACGGCGAGCGGGTGAAGGGCCTGATCGGCGCGGGGACCGAGGCCGACCCGGTTTCGGGCATCGTGCTCGATGACGGTGAGCGGATCCGGGCCCGCTGGGTGTTCGCCGCCGACGGCCGTGCCTCGACCGTGGCGCGGTCGCTCGGCCTGGAGAAGGTCAACGTCCTCGCCGGCGACATGTCGATGCTGATCTCCTGCTGGCACGGCTTGCCGGCGACCGACTGCGCGACGCTCGCGATCGCCGCTGACTCGGGCGTCAGCTGGTGGCCCTGTGAGGATGGAGCCGACCTGCTCGTCACCTTCGGACCGTCGGAGCATACGCGCGGCAACTCCGCCGCTCGCGAGCACGCGCACATGGACTGCTTGCGGAGCTTTCCTTCGATGATCGACTTCGAGTGGCTCGAGGGCGCGGAGCGCATCGGCGAGATCCGTGCTGCGCCGGAGACGATGCTGCGCGGCTTCTACAGGCAGGCCGCGGGGCCGGGATGGGCGCTCGTCGGCGACGCCGGCCACTTCAAGCATCCGGGCAGCGCGCAGGGCATCTCCGACGCCATCGAGCAGGCGATCCGCCTCGCGCAGGAATTGACCACGGGGGACGTGGAGCCCGGCTCCTACGCCCGCTGGCGCGACCAGCGCGCCGCGGGCTTTTACGAGTGGTCGTTCACCTTTGGCCGGCTTCCGCGCGAGGAGACGACCGGCCCGATCGCCGACGGGCTCGCGGCCGACGCCGACGCGACCCAGGACTTCCTCGACACCTTCACCCGCCGGGTCCACCCCGCGGACGCACTCAGCCGACAGCGCTTGGAGGCATGGTTCGGAGCTGGACCCTGAGCGAGGCCGCAGAGGCCGCGACCGCGGGATCTCAAGATCCAGGGCGGTGGAACGTGATCTGAATACGCACCGTTGCAGCGGAGCCGGTGTGTTTCTCTGCGATGACCGTCCAGCGGCCGGGCGTCCGATTCGCGCCGATGGCGAACCGCAGGAAGCAGTGCACCCGTGTGCCCGTGACGGCACACCCTTCTCGCCGGTGCGTCGTTTCGAGAAGCGATAGGCGTTCTCCGTCGGACTTCAGCGCGTCCACTTCGAAGTCGGCGCTCGCCGGGGCGGTGATGTGCATGTCCCAAGTGTCGTGCGGCACCGCTGTGATCACGAAGCGCGCCGTTGCGCCGGCCGAGGTGCGCGCCCCCGTCGCCGAGGCGCCCGCCGCCGTCGACGCGCAGTGCGCGGACGCCCGGTAGCGAGCGTGGGTGGTTTGTGATGGATTGTCGTCACCGTCGTAGTTAGGGTGATGAGCACTCCCGTGTCCTCTTCCGAGCAGCCGTCGTCGCGCACTGGAGCGACATCTCGCCAGGGTGCTCTCGACTCTGCCGCGTTCGAAGCCCTCTTCAGAGAGTGCGCTGCCGATGTGCATGGGTATCTGATCTCTCTTCTGGGCGATCGCTCGGCGGCTGAGGATCTCACGGCGCTCGCGTTCGAGCGGCTCTACCGCTCGCGTTCGCGCCTCGATCGTCGCCGCGGGAGCCCGCGCGCGTGGTTGTTCTCGATCGCTCGCAACGCCGCTTTGGATGAGCTGCGTCAAAGAAGGCGCAGGAGCAGCTACGACCTGGGGGAGAATCTTGCAGACGATCGGGCCTCCGGTGACGCGCTCGAGGATGTGGAGCGTCGCGCGACGGTGCTCGATGCGCTTGCATCGTTGCCGCTCCGCGAGCGTGAGCTCGTGCTGCTGAAGTTTCACGGTCAGCTCTCCAACAGCGAGCTTGCGCGTGCCCTGGGCATCAGCGAGTCCAACGCCGGCACGCGCCTTCACCGTGCGCTCACGCGGCTGCGCGAGCACTGTGCGCAAGCCGGCCGCGAGGAGGTCGCATGAGGATCGTTCCGTTCCCAGCCGATGAGCCGTTGCCCGGCCAGGAGGCTTGGACCGCGGAGCTGGAGGCTGCGCTTCGCGGCGAGTCCCGGCGCCCGGACGCGCATGCGTGGCGAGAGCTTCGCGACGACGTGCGTGCGCTCGCTCCGGCAATGACCCCCGCGTTTGAAGTGCGCCTCGCGCAGGAGCTCGAGCGCCGTGGTGCACTCGAAACCGGCGCCGAGAACGCTGAGACGCGGAAGCGGAATCGGGACTCCGCCGGGTCGCCCCGACGGATCCCAGCGGGCGACACGTCGGCTTCGCGGCCGCGCGCGCTTGCGCGCAATTGGCGCGGTTCGTGGTCGCTCGCGTCTCATCGGCGCTCGGCTGTCGGGGCAGTCGCGACTGTGGCCGTCGCGCTCGTCGCGGCACTGCTCATCTCCGGATCGCACGGATCCGCGCCTGTCATCGAGTCCCCGGCTCCCACGCAGAGAACGCCAGCGGCTGCTCTTGGCTCTAGCGCCCGCGGTCAAGAAGCCGCAGCGTCGTCGTCCTCTTCCACGCCGGCGCCTTCGGCGACGTCGGGAGGCTCGTCTGGGTCGAAGGCGGCGCAGGCGTCACCGTCGACCGCCGCCCCGAGCGGTACTGGCGCGTTCTCGGCGCCCGGGCGTGTGCAGCAGCTCGCGGCGTCCATAACGCTGGGCAGCACACCCCAGAGCCTGCAGGCCACATCAGACCAGGTCGCGCAGCTCACCGTTCGTGACGGCGGCTACGTGCAGTCGTCCAACGTGCAGGTTCAGCAGCGGGGAGCCAGCGAAGCCACGCTCGCGCTCAGGCTGCCCAGCGCGCGACTCGCCGCGGCGCTGGCGGCGATCGGGCGTCTGGCTCCGGTTCGCGCGGAGAACCAGTCCCTGCAGGACATCACCGGTGCGTACAACGCCGCGCACCAGCAGTTGAGCGACGCCGACGCCGAACAGCGAGCGCTGCTGCGTGCGCTCGCAGCAGCGAGCACCGAAGCACAGATCGACAGCCTGCACGCTCGCCTGGCGGCGTCCCGTGCGGCGATCGCCCGAGCGCGATCCTCCGTGAACTCGATCTCGGCGAGTGCGAGCACGTCCGAAGTCGAAGTGAGCATCCTCGGCGACACACGCGCCGGTGGTGAAGGACTCACCCTCCACAAAGGCCTTCACGACGCAGGCCAGGTGCTGCTCGTCGTCGCCATCGCGATCCTGATCCTGGCCGCGGTACTCGCACCGCTTGCGCTCCTCGTCGCAGGAGCTGCGGGCGCGCGACGCATCTGGCGCCGATACCAGCGCGAGCGGGCCCTCGACGCACCCTGACACCGGGCGGTGTCGGCATCACGCGGTGGCAACGCTCGCGGCAGCAGCCGGCACGAACATCGCGGGCACGCTTCGGCGAGTCCGGCGCCGCTGCTATCCGGCAACGACCATGAAGTTGTCGGTCGTCATCATCGCGGGCCCGACGTAGGCCGCGGCGTTAACGCTGATGTGGTACTTTTCGCCGGGCCTCCACGCGAGAACTTCCGGGTTACCTTTCGGGTTAGTGGCGAAAGGCTTGCCGGTGACGCACGCGCTCAAATCGACGGTGAACTCGATCGGGCCGGGATTACCGGCGGCCGCCGGATCGAAGTCCTGAAGCGTGTCATCGCTCCAGCCTCCGCTCGGAGGGCTCGGGTAGTTCCACGCGCCGGTCGCTCCCGACACAGCGGAGTAGGCGCTCTGCGGGCAGGCCGTGGACGCCGAAGACTGGGGAGAAGCGATCGTGACGAAGTAAGCGAGCCCGGCAACGTCCATGACACCGCTCGTGGACGTCTCTCCGCTGAGTGGCAGCCGCTCCGGACGCTCGACTTCCAGGGTGATCGTTCCAGTCGGCGAGGCGCTGACCTGATTACCGGCGCTGTCGGTGACGAGCACCGAGGAAGGGTTGGGGCCGCCACTAAAGGTCAGGCCCCTCACGTATGGCAGCAGCGGCAAAAACGGTTGTACCATCGCTGGGATCTCGGCCGTTTGACCCGAGGCATTGGTGTCGGTCAGCAGAATCGTCTGCCCGGGCACGTACGCGCCGTTGGGATTAACCGTGAGCTCGAGCTGATCCCCGAAACTGCCGCCCGGCTCAGTCGGGAGAGAGTAAGGCGGGTTCGTTTCGCTCCACGGCATCGAGATTGCGATGTTGGACTGTTCGGCCAGAAGCGCGCTGGTGCACCATTCGAGGCCCTCGCAGTTGGCTGTCACGGTGTCGCCGGTGCCCGATTCGTCGCCCGGGAAGAACTGGTTTGCGGTGACGCGGATGTCCGGGACCAGGGCGCTGATCTTGGGAGAGCTGGGCGTGAAAGAGATCGATGGCACGAGGAAGTTCGACACGGCCTGTGTCGTGATGCCTTCCGGCGCGTACCAGCTGGCCGCTTCCCACCAAGACCCGTGGGTTCCGCCGACGAAATCCGCCTCGGAGGCGGCCTCCGACGCCGGCGCGGTGTCGACGCTGTTGAGCACGTCGTTGCCGTTCACATCGACGTTGAACAAGTTCGGCACCCCCGAACAGTCCAGCTGCTGTCCCGGCAGCGTCCCCGCCTGCGCTCCCGATTCGGGAGCAGCGATCGCCGGGTCACTGGCGCTCGGGCACGAAACCGCGTCGACGCCGGCGGCCGGGTCAGCCCCCGAAGCGCTCGTCGAACCCGCAGTCGCGATCCGGGCATTCGCGATCCGGGCATGCTTGAGCTTCACGACCGGAATGCCGCCGTGGGGCACAAGGCCGAGTGTCCCCGCACCGTACGGTCTCCCGTGAGCGTTGGCGGCACGCACCACGAAGGCGCTGATCGCCTTGGCAGGCGCGCCGCGTGCGAGGAACCAGGTCGTGTGGTCCTCCGCGGTCAGCGTCCCGAGCTTGATCCGCGCTCCTGGGCGCGGCTTGGCCAGGCCCAGGAAATCATCGACCACGTGCTTGTGAGCAGCCTCCCGCGCCTTTCGCAGGACGACCGGTCCAAGGTATTTCCCGGAAGCGCTCAGCACCTGCAGCGTCGCGTTCTTCAGGCCGCCCGCCGCGGCGGCGGGAACGGTGATCGTGAAGTGCCCCGAGCGGACCGCGGGAGACGGATAGATCACGCCCTTGAGCGTCAGCGCGGCAACGCTGACCCGTTCCGGCGCCTTGACCACTCCCGTGATCGTCACGACCCGAGCGTTCGCGGCAAAGGCGCCAGCGGGTGCGGCGAGAAGTGCAATCGCCGACGCGAGCACAAGACGTGCCCCCCCAGCTGGCAGGCGCTCTCACGACGGAGGGCATCGCCATCGGAGATCGGGTGCCCGAGATGAACGCGCAGACGACACGAGCATGCCGCCGCATGCGGCGGCGTCGGGGCCGCCGCGAAGCCGCGCCATCCGGTCGGCCACATTGTCGGTGCAGAGTCGGCATAGACGTTGCCCGGGAACACGGCCCGGGCTCCTTTGTTAGCAAACCCTAAGACAGGCGTCGACGGGTGGCATCCGGGGTTAACCCCTGCCGCCGAGCGGGTAGGTACGCAGCGCCGCCGCGACCGACAAGGCACCGCCTGTTGCCCGCACACGACCGCTCTTGGGTGAAAGGAGGCGTCTCCCCGCCGGTCGCCGCCACTCCTGGGTTCGACGAATCTCGACAGCGCCGGCTGAGGCTCGTCACACGCCTGCTTCGACCGGCAAAGCCGGCCGATCCAAAAGTTCAACGCCCGCTACAAAACTCTTCCGGGATAGGGCTTTAGGGACCCAGCCGGGAGTCGAAGGGCGACAAACCATCCCCGGCCTTTCACTACGTTCGCCGAGTGGGTCACCCCGGCCGGAATCACCACCGCACTCGGTGCTTCCACACACGCTGGTTCCTCGTTTGCGCCCAACAGAATATTGCAGACCAATCCCCCAGGATCTCCCAGCAGGATGTTCACCTCATCCAACTCATCATGCACGTGGGCGCAGCTATAGTCACGTGTCGACTGATCTTCTGCACCCTCGATCCAATGCGCCGCAATATGGATCGGTGCTCCGCTCGCAAATAGTCGTACAATCTCGTCGACATCGCGATAGCCTGGGTTCGCCTCCGTCAACGAGCGCTGCACCAACGAGAACACCTCGCCGCGCGGTTGGTCGTCGCGGATCTGTCGGCTGACGCCCATCGTGGGTATCATATCACCCACGCCCTCATGTGCTATCTCGCGTCGCGGGCCGGTGGTACTCATGCACGAGACCTCCGAGTCGATCCCTTCGCTTGATCCGCGTCCGCTTCACCTCGCGGGTGGCGATCTCGAGCCTGCGCGGTGAATATCACCTGGAGTGGCATGATCCGGCGATGGCTCCGCGAGGGTACGGCGTTCAGATGATCGACGAAGGCGCAAGCGCCAGCTACAGCCGCAGTGCGCGGCCTGTGGTGCGAGCAGGTTCGTCGCCGGCGATGCGAGCCTCAACACCGGCGATTGGGGTGCCGCCTATGCGGAGATCGCCGCTCAGCTGATCGAGTAGATCACCGTCACGTCGGCCTCGATCTGGCAGGTGTTGTCGCTTTCCTGTGCCTTGTGGGCCTTCTTCTTGGTCTTGTGCTTCTTGGGCTTTGCGGGGATCGGCGTCAGCTGGCCGCTAGCGGCGCCGGCGGCCGCCGGCGCGCTCGCGCTGCCCGACACGCCGGTCGCCGCGACTCCGGGCAAGAACCCGATGCCGCAGTAGCCGAGGTAGTCGTCGCTCTGCTCGGTGAAGCTCTGCACCGGGCCGAGCGTCAGCGAGAACTGCTGCGCGACCATCTGCGCCTTCGTTTGAGCGTCGCTGATCGCTGCGGTGAGCGCCTGGTCGTAAGCGGCCTGCTGCTGGCCGTTGGTGGCCCCGTCGGGCACAGACGCCCCGCCCGTGCCGTTGACGCTTATCTGCTGGCCGGTCGCCGCGAGCGCTGTCCCCGACAGCGCAAGCGTCGCGGCGCCCGAGAGTGCGAGTGCTCTCAACATGCTGGCTCCCTTCGTCGTGGGTGGTGTCGACAGCGTCCCACAGCGGCGTTTACGCAGGGGCCAGTCGCCCGACGACCAACATGACACGGGCGAGGCTTGCGCGCCTCTCCGGATGTCTCACCGCACTCGTCCTGGTGGTTGCGGGGTGCGGGCAGGTCCGTGATCGGAGCGCCACGACACCGCGTCCGATCCCGACCGCGCCGCTCTACAGCGACGCGGCCGCGGCCAAAGTAGCCGAGAGCCTGCTCGCCCGCGTTCCGTTGCCCCGGGCCACTACGGGATCTCAACGCGGCTTACTGCGCGGACGTTTGAAAGATCGCGGCATAGGAGCCGGCTCCGAGTAGCGACGCTGCTGCCTCCTCGCGCTCGCCGAGCACGAGGCTTTCGATGATCCCGGTCTTCGGGTCGAACCGCACGTCGCTGAGCTCGCCCAGGTCGTTGCCGACGTCGTTGAGTGCGCGTTTGCCGATCAGCTCGAGCTTGCCGTCGGCGGCTGCGTTCTCGTGATCGTCGCGCGGTGCGTGCAGAGCGCTCTCGTCGGCGACCATCACCGCGTCGGGCCCAAGCCCGCTGACCTGGTCCCAGTCGAGCACGAGGGCCTTGCGGCCCTTGCCCACGATCAGTGACGCGACCTTGCGTCGCTTGACGTCGATCACGATGTGAGCGACGTCGCCGAGCTCCTCGGCGCTCTTCTGGCTGACCACCTTTCGTCCTGACACCGCGGTGAAACTGTCGCTCATGACGGGCCCAGCCTCGAGCGGAAGTCATCGACCGCTGCGCCCAGCCCAACCAGATCCTTCTCGACGAAGTCTTTCGTGGCCTCGGGCACGATCAGCGTGCTGCCTGACACGGCCAATTGGGTGGGCAGCGGGATGTAGCCGGTGCCGCCGGATGCCGCGTCGATCTCGTAGCCGACGACCTCTCCGTTGCTTCCCAGCAGGACGACGACGTCTCGTACCTTGCCGAGGCTCGTGCCCTGCTCGGTCAAGACCTCGTCGCCGGTCACGTCGCGCCCAGATGGCGGCTCGCCGACGTCCGCCGGTGCGTCGTGCGGCAGGATGAGACTGCCCTCGTCCTGGACCATGACGGCGTCCTGACCGATCGCGTGGATCTGCTCGGCTGGCAGCACCTCACGAGAGCGCCCGGCGAGAAAGCCACGCTTGTTGAGCGTGAGACCCAGGACGCGCCCGGCCTGCGGGTCGTAGATCACGTCGCGAACCTCGGCAACGTCCTCGCCGCCGCCGATCGTCACCACGGGTAGACCGCGGATCGCCGAGCCGGTGGCGAGCATCCTCATCGCTTTCTCCGCGTGGCGATCACGCCACCCTGTCGCCGGCGGCGGCGCATGAAGACACCGAGCAGCAACACGAGAACCACCAGCACAAGGATGACTACGAGCCACGCCACGACACTCATCGCAGAACCTCCGATCTGGCGAGGATCCTACTCGCGCGCAGCCCTCCATGCGGTGGACACTGCTCGCGCGCCCACGCGCCGAGACACACGATGGAGCCGCGCCCCAGCTCGGCGCTGAAACGGGCGGTCACGCTCTGTCCGCCTTGTCCTTCAGGTCCTCGAGCGCGTGCTGCGCCTTGCCGATGGCCGAGTCGAGCTTGCCCTTGAGCTTGCCCTTGTCCTCCTGGCGCTCCCCCTCGTACCTGGTCTCCTCATCGCCGGTGACAGCACCGACGGCTTGCTTCACGCGGCCACTGATCTTGTCGGTCTTCTCGCCCATGACAGGCCTCCTGGGATTGTGGTGAAGTCTGGCCAGCCGCATCGGCCCAGCGACGAGGAACCAGGCCAAAGACGTAGATGGTCAAGGCGAGTTCGGGCAGACGGTGCGGAGACGATCGCCATCTGAAACCATACGCCCGAGTCGCGGCGCGGCCATCCGTAGCGAGCACTGAGGATATAGCCGGGGAAACCCCGCGGCAAGCGGGGACGAAACCGCCCACCGATCGCGCCTCGGAATCGCCCGCGTCGCTTCCCGCGGGTTTTCCGGCTGCCTGCTCGGTAGCGGCCACGGACGACCGTGCCGCGTTTCGGGCATACAGTCGTACACGTGCACTTGGTCGCTGCTGGACTTGGTCGTCGTTCTGCCTTTGATCAGCCGTCGCTATGAGAGCCGCTTGGCACACCGCGAGGTGGGGCTGGAGGCGCTCGAGGAGGTTCTCATGTCTCGCAAGTCTGTGCTCGTCGCGCTGGCGTTCGCTTTCGCCTTCGCGCTCCCCGCCTCCACAGGGCAGGCCGCCTCGCGCACCGCACCCAGCGTCAGCACCGGAGGCGTCTCGAACGTGACCTTCTCCTCCGCGGCCCTCGCTGGGTCGGTCGACCCAAAGGGGCAGGAAACTGACTATGTCTTCCAGTACGGACCCACCCGTAGCTACGGGTCCCAGACGCCGCTCTCACCGGCCGGGAACGGGACGAAGACGATCAAGGTGAGCCAGTCCGTGAGCGGGCTGCAGCCACTGACCACCTACCACTACCGGATCGTGGCGAGCGGCCCGGCCGGGACGACGAACGGAAGAGATCGCACCTTCACCACGCCGAAGGTCCCCCTCTCGCTGGCCATCGCCGGCGTCCCGGACCCGGTCGTCTTCGGAAGCTCCTTCCTGGTCGAGGGCACGCTATCCGGGACAGGCGCCGGCAACCACGAGATCGTCCTGCAGGCCAATCCCTACCCGTACGCGGGCGGCTTCAAGATCGTCGGCAACCCGGAGCTTACGAATGCCACCGGGGGCTTCTCGTTCCCGTTCCTCGGCCTGCTCGAAAGCGCGCAGCTGCGTGTGGTGACGGTGGGCAAACCAGAAGTGTCCAGCCCGGTCGTGCTCGAGAACGTGGCGGTTCGGGTCTCCTTCCACGCGCGTTCGGTCGGCCGCCCCGGCTACGTGCGCCTGTACGGCACGGTCGCCCCAGCGGAGGTCGGCGCGCTCGTCGGCTTCCAGCTGCTCGTGCCCGGCCACAAGTCCGTGAACGAGGGCGGCACCTCCGTGAAAGCCGGCACCCCGACCGTCTCCCGCTTCAGCCGCGTCATACGTCTCCACAGACGCGGTCTCTACCGGGCGCTCATCCAGGTCCCAGCCGGGCCACACGTATCGAACTACAGCACTCCCATCCTCGTCCGCTGACCGTAGAAACCGCGCGCTCCGCGGGGGCGTCTACCGATGGCAGGCCGTCGGGGCACGGTTAGCGTTGGGAAATCCGGCCGTTTCTTACGATCCGAGGGGGCAACTCATGATGCCAGCGCCGAACATAGAGACGGTTGCGGTTCTCAGCCGGCGCTTGAAGCGGATGGCTCCGCAGATCGCGCTGTTGGCGACGGTGATCCTCGCCCTGCCGGCGAGCGCCCTCGCCGCCGCGCCGTCGGTGAGCGTCACGGCGTATTCGAAGACGATCACCGGCAACATCGGCAGCCCCACGTCCGGCGTGAAAGCGACGGTCAGCCTGCTGCGCGGCAACCCCCCGACTGCTGTCGAAACCGTGACCTCGGCCGGCACCAATGCGTCGGGGGAATGGACCGCGACGCTGCTGAAGCACGCTCCCGGCGATGCCCGCGACATCCTGGACGTCAAATACTCGGCCGGGGGGCCGAGCGGGATCTTCACGTACGGCGGATCCAACGGCCCGGGGGGTCCCTGCCCGCCTTGTGAAGCGGCGCCGACGTTGCTGGGGTTTCTCACCGGCAAGGTCTCGATCGACTCGTCGGGCGAAACGCTGACGGTCGACTGCTCGAATGCGCCCGAAGGAGGAACGTGCGGCGGCGTGAACGTGTCCGTGGATGGTGCCGCGCCCACGCCGGCAACTTTGGAGGAAGGTGGAAGGAAATTCAGCCTCACGTTCGGGACGGCGGTCACCCCCGGCGATTCCGTCCTCGTCTCCGCGACCGTCCCGGTGAGCGGCTTTCCGGAGTCCTCGAGCTTCACGCTGACGGTGTCCGCTCCGCTTCCGGGCGCGCAGGGGTTGTTCGGGGCGCCGGTCATCGCCCCGACGTGCCAGGGCGACCTGGCGTCGAAGACGATCAGCTGCTGGGATCTCGTGCCGGGCGAATACAGCGTGGAAGAGGCCGGCTCCGACACGCAGACGGTGGGGCCGTTTCCCGTGTCCGGCGAATCGGGCGGCTACTTCTCCATCCCGCTGACGGCGCTCGCCGCCGGTGACACGGTCGCCCTGAACTACACGGGCCCGCAGACGCCGGCCCCTCGCCTGCTCACAACGCTGCACGTGGGGACGCTGCGTGCGGACATCCTCCAACCAAGCAACAGCTTCGAAGGAACGGGCTCGCTGCTTTCCACCACCGACTGCCAGGCCGACGAGTGGTTCTACGGCTCCAACCAGGGTGAAGTGTGCGACGCCGGCGGACACCCCACGATGCCGACGTTCGGGACCGACTTCATCACCAGCCCGAACGGTGCGAGCGTCGGGCTCTATGACGA
Organism: Solirubrobacteraceae bacterium; assembly: GCA_052148875.1. GTDB lineage: Bacteria > Actinomycetota > Thermoleophilia > Solirubrobacterales > Solirubrobacteraceae > Palsa-744. Next base: position 27,999 of record JBKQHH010000095.1, on the reverse strand, counting down.
GCTCAGCGGCAACATGACGACCGTGACGGTCGGACAGGTCACGAGCACCGCGCCGCTGAGCGGCGAGTCGATCTACGACCCCTACACGGCGTACGCGAGCGCAAGCACGGGGGGCTGTTGCGGGCCGGACACGACCGACCCGGTGGCGCTGCAGGTCGCGCCGACGACGCAGACGCCCGCGTGCCCGGACCCGTCGTGCACGCCGTTTGCCGGCAACGCCAACTCGCCGGGCGGCCTCACGGTCAGCGGCCTGGCCCCGGGCCGCTACCAGGCGGCTTGGACGCTGAGCGACGCGCACGAAGACACCTCCGTGCTGACCAGCGGGTTCGTCGTGCAGGCCGGCGCCAACAACGGGACGAATGGCACCAAGGGCGCGACCGGGGCAGCCGGCGCCGACGGGGCGGCCGGCGCGAACGGCGCCAACGGCGCGCAGGGCGCCACCGGCCCCCAGGGCCCCGCGGGCGAGGTCGAGCTGGTCGTCTGCAAGAGCGTGACGACGGGCACGGGCAAGAAGAGGAAGACGGTGCAGAAGTGCACCACCCGGCTGACGAGCGCGCCGGTCAAATTCACCACCACGGGTGTCGCGACGACCGCCGTGCTCTCGCGCGGCGGGGTCGTGTACGCGACTGGCACGGCCACGCGCTCCGGTAACCGGACGCGGCTGCTGCTGACCCCGCGCCGGCGCCTGGTCGAGGGCCGCTACACGCTCACGCTGACCCGCCGCCACGAGCATCAGCGCGAGACGGTCACGATCGACTGAGCGATCCATGCGGCGCTCGCCTCCGGTGGCGGTGGCGAGCGCCGTGCGCGATCGCGACACAGGGTCGGCTGGCGGCCGGTCTTACGCCTTCTGGACGCTGATGACCTCGGCGGTGCGCTCCTCGGGCTGGCCTTCGACGCCTCCCTCGATTGGCATGCTGGCCATCAGCTTGTCTTTGAGGAAGCGGTCCTGCTGCTCCTTGGAATCCCACACGGCCGTGATCAGGATGCCGCCGTCGGTCAGCCCGGCGACGTGGTAGGTCTGCCCCTCGGGCAGACCGCCGGGGGGGTGCACGACGGCGACCGTCGCCTCGTACTGAGCCTCCGTCGCGCCGGGCCAGAAGTGCGTGGTCATGTATGCCATCGATGATTCCTCTCCATTGGGTCAGCCGACCCTACCGAGTCCTTCCTCGGGGGGCGCCGCGAGGCTCACGAGCGCCTGGCCACCACCCACTCCAGCAGGTCGACGTACTGACCGAGGTGGCGCGGGCCGAGGAACATCTCGCGCACCCGTATCTGCGCCGCTTCGCCCATGCGCTCGGCCCTGTGGGGGTCCGCCAGCAGCCCGCTGACGCGCTCGCCGAATGCCTGCAGGTCTTCCGGCTCGACCAGCAGGCCGGTGCGCCCGTCCTCGATCTGCTCGCGGATGCCGCCGATCGCGGAGGCGACGACGGGGCGCCCCTTCCACATCGCCTCGGAGACGGTCAGGCCGAAGCCCTCGGCGAGGCTCATCTGGGCGACGACGTCGGAGCGCCGCTGCAGGGCGTTGACGATCACGGCGTTCTCGTCGGCGTCGGCCATCGGCAGCAGCGCGAGGTGCGCGCGCCGGCGGATGCGTCGCGGCAGCTCCGACCAGATGGCGAAGACCTCCTCGAACACCTCCTTGCCCTCGGGGTCGTCGGCGACGGCTGTGACGTCGGGTCCGGCGAGCAGGAGGAGCGGCTCGTCGTCGTCGGCGTGGACGTGCTCGGCGAAGGCGGCGAGCACGCCGGCGGGGTCCTTGAGGCGATCCCAGCGCGAGACCTGTGCGAGCAGCGGCACGCCGAGCCACAGCTGCTGCTCCTCGACGAGCTGTGCCCTGGAGCGCACGTGCCCGACGCTGCCGTCGAGGCGCTCGAACAGCGCCCTGGCGTGGCGCTGGTAGCGGTCGGCGGCGAGCCCCGCCACGCGCAGCACGGCGGTGACGGTGGTGAACGCCATTGCGTGGTTCTTGGGCGAGAACGCGTCGATCGAGGGCGCGATGACGGTCAGCTTGGCGGGATCCAGACCCTCCCACAGGTAGTCGGGCTCCGAGAAGACGTAGGCGTTGGCGCGCTCCACGTAGGGCATCAAGAAGCGCCACGCCTCGCGCGCGAGATCGTTGGGTCGGTCGACGCCGACGTGCGAGCGCCAGATGACCGACGCGCCGGTGTCGAGCAGCCGCGGGATCATGCCGGCGGTCTGCGGATCGTGCAGCAGCACGACGTCGCCGGGGCGCACGCGCTGCGCGAACAGCTCGGCGTTGGCGTGCGTGCAGCGCTCGTAGGCGGCCCGCTCGGCTTCGCCGAGTGGGCGTTCGTCGCCGCGTCCGTGCAGCATGTTGTGGATGCGCTTGGTGATCTGGAAGAACTGGGGGTCGCCGGCGATCACCACCCAGCGCGCGTCGCCGCCGCCGCCGCGCGCGTAGCCGATCAGCGAGCGCAGCATCTCGGCGACGCCGCCGCCGTGGGCGGTCGAGCTGACGTTCCAGAAGGTCCGCGAGGAGAGCAGCTCGCGTCCTCTGGTGAGGGTGTGCTCGAACTGCGCGAGCGCGTCGCCGCGCAGCACGCTGCGCAGGCGCTCGGGGTCGAGCGTGGGCACCTCGACCTCGGTCGGCGCGATCGTCAGCGTGCTCGCGTCGAGAGCTGACAGGTGCGTGTGCACCGCCCCCGCCTCACGCGTGTTCCGCCGCCGTCGCGGCGTCGCGCGCCAGCCAGTCGGGCGGCACGAGCAGCACGGAGCAGTCGCCGTGGTGGACGACCCGTCGGCTGACGCTGCCGAGCACGCTGAGGCCGGAGCGTCTGCGGCTGCTCATGACGACGAGCGACGCGCCGAGCCGTGTGCAGGCGGCGATGATGGTGTCGTCGGCGCTGCCGGACTCGATGACGGCGGGATCGCCGTCGATGCCCTCGGGCTGGATGCTTTGCGCCTGCGCGTCGATGCGGGACCTGCGCGCGATCGAATGCCGCCCGAGCGCGTGGATCAGCGTGAGCGCCGAGCGTCCCTCGCCGGCGACGCGGCTGGCGAAGGCGACGAGCTCGTCGGAGCCGCCCAGGCCGTCGCTGGCGACGAGCATGCGCTCGCCGAAGCGCGCGGCGGCGCGCACGGGCCGCGCGATGAGCAGCGGCGTGGAGAGCGAGCGGATGGCGGTGTCGGTGACGCCGCTGAACAGCATGCCCGCGAGCAGCGACTTGGGCGGCGCGCCGATCGCGAGCAGATCGTGGACGCTGGCCCAGTCGGCGACGATCTCGTGCACCGGTCCGGCCGGGTCGACCTCGATCCTGCACGACACGCCGGCCTGGTCGGCGAGCATGTTCGCGCGGTCGACCATCTCGGTGGCGCTCTCCACCGGCATCTGGCCGATGCCGGTCCGCAGCTTGGTCACGATCAGGACGGTCAGGCTGCCGCCGGGCCCCACCAGCTTGGCGGCCTGCTCGACGGCGGCGAAGCTTCCCTCGCCTCCGTCCACCGCGCAGAGCGCCTCCGTGAACATCCGCTGGCCGCCGCTCGAGGGCAGCTGTCCGCCGGCCGTCTGGTAGCAGTCGGGGTGGTAGATGCTCGCTGCCTTGGCGGGCGGGTGCGACTCGAGCGCGAGCGTGCTGCGGCGGACGTGCTCGCCGTCGACGATCACGAGCGGCTCGTGTCGGGCGATGACGCCTCCGCACTTCGAGCACGACACCACCTGCATCTCCCTGTCCCTCTGCGCCTCCATGACGGCATACTCAACCTGGAGGCCTTGCTTTGCAACCGTAGAGTTCCGCAGGGGGCGAGGGGGTTTCGCCGAGAGCGGGCGGCGTGAGGCCGAGAAGGCGCTGCGGCCGCAGGCCGAACTGTGCAGCTCACAGCAGTGATCGAAGAGCGCTCAGCCCGCGGGTCATCTTGTGTTGGCCGGAGGTCTGGTTGCTCTGCGCTTCAGCGACCTGATTTGCGACGGTCGCGGTGGCGCAATCCTGGCTACGCACGGCATCGAAGGCGGTCGCTAGGTAGGAATACGCGACCCTGCTCTGGACGAAGCCGTCGCGGTATTCGCGCAGCGCGCGCCGCACGACCTTCATGTCTTTGGTCGGCTTGGTGTACCAGTCCGGCTTTTCTTCGAGGATCTTCAACAGACGTCTGGAGACCTCGGCACGGCTGTTGAAGAAGCTCAGCGCCGACGCGGCGGATGCCGATGCGGCCTGAGAGATGGCGTCGCGGGTCGCCTGTTCGGAGGCTTGGCACTTGGCTTGGCTCATGGAGCTGGCTGAGCCGATCATCGCGTTCACGCCGGCAACCTCGGAGTTCTCCGCGGTCCTGCCGGCGTTGACAGTCATCGTGTAGATGTCGTCGAAGCGCTGCTTGACGCGCGCCTCGGAGCTGGCCGGGGTCGCTGCCAGCAACGCGACCACCAGCCATGGCAGATAGATACGCGCCCTACGCATACCGCCAAGATAGGCGGGTCTCGGGTGGCAGACATCCGCAGTTACCCACAATGAGCGCGCGGCGAGCGTCTGATCATCACAGGCGCCAACGTCCACGCGGGGCCCGGCTGGCCGCAGCGGTCGTGTCGCTTGTGGAGAACTGCGCAGCACGACGGCGGCGAGGTACCGATGGGCACTTGTGGCCCCGAGCGTAGGTTGACGTCAGTGGCAACTTGAGACGGGCAACGGTCGTGGCGATCCCCCGCGCACGTACCCGCGCACGTACCCGCGAGATGGCCCCGCAGGGGCCGACGAGGAAGCGATGAGGAGAAACGGCTCAGGCACGGCAATCGAACGGAGACACACGAGGATCGTGTGGCCGGTGCTCGTGTGCGCTGCCGCCGTGCTCGCTTGTGCCGCGCCGGCCCAGGCGTACGACGGAAAGCTCGTGTCGATGGTGGTCTCACCAAATCCGGTATCGACCGGCGTGCCCTTCACGGTCGCGATCGCCGCGTCCAACGTCGACACGTCGGGTCCCACGGAGTCCGGAGGCATCCGCTGGGAAGTGGCCGATGCCTCGTTCGGGATCGTGGGCGTGGAATGCCCGCAGGGGTTCGCGTCGAATCCGGGCGTGGGCGCTGAATGCCTGGGCACGATCGGCCGGGGCCAGACGGTGACGATGACGGTCACCGCGACGGTGGACGAACCCGGCACGTACAACGACAGCGCGACGGTGTTCCCGACACCGGACGCGACGCCCGCGGACGACACGATGACGGGCTCATTCACGTCGGTCGGGACCGAGCCCCAGGAGGGAGGCGAAGGCGGCGGCAAGCAACGCGCAGGCAGCCCCGGCGGTGAAGCAGAAGAGCCGGAAGGCGAGCCCTCGCCTACGGCCGCGCCGCGCCTCAGCTCGCTGGCGATCTCGCCAGCGAGGTTCCACGCGGCGGCGGCGGGTGCGACGTTCTCCCGTGCGTCGGGCTCGCCTTCGGCCGCGAAGCGCGCGCCGACAGGCGCGCTGGTCACCTATGTCGTCGACCAGAACGCGACCGCCGACTTTGCGGTCCTGCATGCCGCAAGTGGACGTGTCGTGGGCGGCAGCTGCGTCGCGCCCACGCGCGCGAATCGGCGCAAGCGGAGCTGCGTCAGGTACGTTGCGCTCTCCGGCACCGTCGCGGTCAATGCCGTTGAGGGCACCGACCGCCTGCGCTTCAGCGGGCGCTGGCACGGACGCGGGTTGTTGCCCGGCGGCTACGAGCTGACGCTGCACGTCACCAATGCCAGCGGCAGGGCTTCGACGTCGAAGCGCGTTGCCTTTCACATCATCTGAGTCCGCCTCCGAGCGTTGGCATTGAGCGAGTAGATCGGCGATCCTTGCGTGATGAGCGCGGGCCATCGCTACGTACTGCTGGACGTGTTCACGGACACGCCCCTGCAGGGCAACCAGCTGGCGGTGTTCGCGGACGCGCGCGAGCTCCCCGAACGGGACATGCAGCCGCTGGCGCGCGAGCTCAATCTCTCAGAGACGGTGTTCGTGCTGGCGCCGGAGCGCGGCGGCGACGCGCGCGTCCGCATCTTCACGCCGGCGGCGGAGCTGCCGTTCGCGGGGCACCCGGTGCTGGGCGCGGCGATTGTGGTGGCAGCGGAGCGCGGGCGCGAGCAGGTGACGCTGGAGACGGGCGCGGGCGTGGTGCCGGTTGCGGTGCGGGGTGCGGGAGCTGGCGAGGATGGCCGCGAAGCTGGGCGGGCGGATGCGCGGGCTGGAGCGCGAATCGCGTACGCGTCGATGCGTCAGCCGATCCCGACGTGGCGGCGCTTCGGGCGCGAGGCGCAGCTGCTGGAGGCGCTGGGGGTGGAGCGCTCGGGCCTGCCGGTGGAGGTGTACGTGAACGGCCCGCGGCAGGTGTTCGTGGCGCTCGACGGCGAGGACGCGGTGGCGGCGCTCGCCCCCGACGTGCGCGCGCTGGCGGAGCTGGGGGAGCTGGGCGTGAGCTGCTTCGCGGGCTCGGGCGCACGCTGGAAGACGCGCAACTTCGCGCCGGGGCTGGGCATCGCGGAGGACCCGGCGACGGGCTCGGCGGCGGGGCCGCTGGCGGTGCACCTGGCGCGCCACGGGCGGATCGCGTTCGGCGAGGAGATCGAGATCCGCCAGGGCGCGGAGGTGGGGCGCCCGTCGCTGCTGCGCGCACGGGCGGTGGGCTCTGCGGATGCGATCGAGCGCGTGGAGGTGGGCGGCGCGGCGGTGATCGTGGCGCACGGCGAGTTCGCGCTCGGCTGAGCCGCCGCGCGCGCAGGGAGCACGGCGGCTCAATGACCGGTTGCGCCGCCCGTGCAGCTCATAGGGTGTGCCGGTGACCGACCAGCGATTCGGCGTTCGTGAGGTGCGGATCCGGGGCTTTCGCTCGGCGCGGTCGGTGAGCTTCGCGCCGGGCGCGGTGTTCGCGCTGGTGGGCGGGCCGAGCGTGGGCAAGTCGAACGTGCTGGCGGCGGTGTGGACGCTGCTGCAGCGCGGGTCGCCGGCGCCGGCGCCTGCGGACGTGAGCGCGGGCGGCGCGAAGACGATCCACCTGAGCGCGACGCTGGGCGACGGCGACGAGATCGCGCTGGAGACGAGCCCGCCCGGCTCGGCGACGGGACGGGGCAGGGAGGTGCCGGTGCTGTTCCTGCCGGCGTCGCTGCGCTCGGGCGGGCTGGTGGCGAGCCCGACGCTGGCACCGAGCGCGGCGCGTGTGGCGCGCGAGTACCTGGCGGCCGGCGACAGCGCGTCGTCGGCGGCTCCGGCGGCGGCGCTGGTGGCGGGGCTCGATCGTCTGTGCGCGGCGCGCGAGCGCGGTCTGGTGCTGCTGATCGAGGAGCCGGAGCTGTTCCTACGACCGCAGGCCCAGCGCTACCTGTACAGGCTGCTGCGGCGCTTCGCGGAGAACGGCAACCAGGTGCTGTACTCGACGCACGAGCCGGTGTTCCTGAACGTGGGGCGGCTGGACGAGCTGGCGCTGGTGGAGCACAGCCCGCGCACGGGCACGACGGTGATCCAGCCGGAGCCGCTGGGGGCGGACGAGAGCTTTCGCGCGATCAGCGAGATCGACGCCGAGCGCGGCGAGCTGCTGCTGGCGCGCTCGGTGCTGCTGGTGGAGGGGCGCACGGAGAAGCTGACGTTCCCGTTCGTGTTCAACGCGCTCGGCTACGACGTCGACGGCGAGGCGATCACGATCGTCGACTGCGGCGGCAAGCCGAACATGCGGCTGTTCATCCGCATCTGCCACGCGGCGCGGGTGCCGTGCGTGGCGGTGCACGATCGCGACGCGCCGCCGGGCAGGCGCCCGAGCCGGGCGCAGCGGACGGTCAACGAGGAGATCGCCGAGCTGGCGGGATCGGAGCGCACGGTCGTGCTCGCGCCGGACTTCGAGGCGGTCGCCGGCCTGCGCGGGCACCGTCACAAGCCCGCCCGCGCGTGGCAGCGCTTCTCGCACGTGCAGCGCAGCCGCGTGCCGCAGGCGCTCACGGAAGCGGTCGAGAAGGTGGTCGCGCTGGCGCGCGCGTGAGAGGCACGCTGTAGCCTTGCCGCGTGCGGTTCAGGATCACACGCCACTCGGGGTTCTCGCCACCGGACGACGCGCTCGACGTGCTCCTGCAGCGGCTCGGCGCCAACCGCGACGGCGCGTCGTTCGCGAAGGTGGGCGCTGAGATCTGGGCGACGGTGGATGCGGACGCGCCGGTGTCGATGACGCACGACGAACGCGTGGACATCGGCCGTCGCGCGGTGCTGAAGGTCGTGCGCGAGGTCTGCGAGGGCGCGCCGGGGCTCAATTCGGATTGGTTCGCGGTCAGCTCTGAGCGCTAGCCGCCTCCACCACCGAGACCGTACGGGCGCACGTGTGCGCACGATGCTCGGCGCGGCGCTGTGCGCGGCGCTGGTCCTCGCGCTGGCCCCCGCGGCGGTGGCTCACCGTGCGAGGCACAGGTCGATCTCGCTGAAGGACAGGCCGATCCCGGTGTCGGTGTCGGCGGAAGCGAGCGAAGCGGGGACGCCGGTTCCGCAGACGTTCCTGGGGCTGTCGTTCGAGGTGGGGAGCCTGCCGCAGATCGCGGCGTACGCGGGCGGCGGCGACCTGGTGACGATGCTGCGCTCGCTGGGCGCGGGCGTGCTTCGCTTCGGAGGGGTGACGGCGGACGAACAGATCGCGTGGAGGGATGCGCAGACACCGCGACCGGCGTGGGCGCTGGGCGTGCTGGAAGCGGGCAGTCTGGGCCAGCTGGGCGTGGTGGCGCGGGAGAGCGGCTGGCACGTGCTGCTGACGCTGGGGCTCGGCCACTTCGAACCGGAGGCGGCGGCGCGCGAGGCGGCGGCGGCGAAGGCGGCGCTGGGAGAATCGCTGGAGGCGATCGAGATCGGCAACGAGCCGGACTCGTACGCGAGGCACGGCCTGCGCCCGGAACCGTGGACGCCGGAACGCTACGACGAACAGGTGAGCGCGTATCGCGGCGCGATCGAAGCGCTGGCGCCGGGCATCCCGCTCGCGGGCCCGGACACGTCGGGATCGAGCGCGTACGAAAAGTGGGGGCTGACGGAGACGATCTACCAGCGGCCGGTGCTGCTGACGGGGCACCACTACCCGCTGGGCTGCGCGGGACACCCCGCGCCGAGCATCGCGCAGCTGCTGAGCCCGCAGATCCGCCAGCTGGAGGAACGCTCGCTGCGCCGCTACCTGTTGATCGCGCAGGAGGCGGAAGTCCCGTTTCGCCTGGATGAGACGAACACGGTGTCGTGCGGCGGGGTGCCCGGCATCAGCAACACGTTCGCGTCGGCGCTGTGGGCGGTCAGCTATCTGACGCAGGCGATGAGGATGGGGGTGTCGGGGATCAACCTGGAGGGCAACCCGGCGAACTGCGAAGGCTATACGCCGGTGTGCGCCCCGAGCGCGGAAGCGCTGGCGACGGGCGCGCTGGTGGCGCAGCCGGAGTGGTACGCGCTGCTGCTGGCCAGAGCGCTGGTCGGCGAGCGCCCGCTGCACACGACCGTCAGCCCCGGCCCGGCGGTGCGGCCGAACGTCGAAGCGACGACGTTCGTGGCGGCGGACGGGGCGCTGCAGTTCGTGCTCGTGGACGACGACCCTCCGGGAGCGCGCCCGGTGGCGGTGCGCCTGCACGTGGGCGGCGGCTACCACGGCGCGACGATCCTGTCGCTGACGGCGCCGTCGCCGGAAGCGCTGTCGGGCGTGGAGCTGGGGGGCGAGGCGGTGGCGGCGAACGGCTCGTGGAGCCAGCCGGCGACGCTGCCCCACGCGGCCAACGCGAACGGCGTGATCACGATCGAAGTCAAGCCGAGCAGCGCGGCGCTGGTGACGGTCGCGCCGAAGGCGAAGTGAGCGGCGGTCGCCGATGTCCGACGCCGCCGCCGATGTGGACGCCGCCGAACCGGAGCCGATCGACCTGCGCCACCTGGGCCGCGCGAAGGTGATCGGCGCGTGGCGGGTGGGGGAGGTGCTGGTGGATCCGGGGCCGAGCAGCTGCGTGGGCGAGCTGCTGCGTGCGCTCGAGCGCGACCCGCCGCGGGTGCTGGCGCTGACGCACATCCACCTCGACCACGCGGGCGCGACGGGGTCGCTGCTGCGGCGCTTCCCGGACGCGGAGGTGTGGGTGCACGAGCGCGGCGCGCGGCACGTGACCGACCCGTCGAGGCTGCTGGCGAGCGCGACGCGCCTGTACGGCGCGGACATGGAGCGCCTGTGGGGCGAGGTGCTGCCGGTGCCGGCGGAGCGCGTGCGGGTGCTGCGCGGCGGCGAGCGGCTGGGGCCGTTCCGGGTGGCGTACACGCCGGGCCACGCATCCCACCACGTGTCGTACCTGCACGAGCCGAGCGGACGCGCGTTCACGGGCGACGTGACGGGGGTGCGCATCGACGGCGCGTGCGTGCTGGCGCCGACGCCGCCGCCGGACATCGACGTGCGCGCGTGGCGCGCGTCGCTGGAGCTGATCGAAGCGTGGCGCCCGCGCAGCCTGGCGGTCACGCACTTCGGCTCATACGACGACGTCGACGCCCACCTGGCGGCGCTGCGCGAGCAGCTGGAGCGGGCGGAGAGGCTGGCGTGCGAGGGCGACGAGGCGGCGTTCGCGGCGGCGCTCCGCGCGCGCGTGGCTGGCTCGAGCACCCCCGAGACGGCGGCGGCGTACGAGCAGGCGATGCCGCCGGAGCAGAGCTTTCAGGGGTTGGCGCGGTATCTGGCCGGCGGCTTGCCCACAGCCTGAGAAGGCTCTGTTAGAGCGAGGCGATCACGCCGCGGAGCATCCTGTCTATATGGTCGCGCAGCTCGTCGTTGAGCGGTAGGTCGGGGACACGGGCAAGGAGCACGTCAGCAGCGACGATCTCCGCCTTGAGCGCCTCGGCGGCGTAGTCCCAGTCACGCTCGCGGCCGGCGGCGCACTTCGAGAGCACGAGATCGTGAGCCTCCAGGCACCAGGCGACTGCGGTGCGCGTTGATGCCACGCGTGGCGGAATCTCTCGCCTGATGTCTGCCTCAAGCGACTGCAGCATCGACTCGGGAGGTTGTGGATGGGAGCCGAGGATGGCCTGGCTCCCGATCACGACGAACTCGTCTTGTCCGGTCACCTCCGCTGCCGCGGCAACGACATGCTCGAACTCCTCGCGACGCACCTATGCGACCTCGCGCACGATACGTCGGCGCTCAGGCTCGCTGAGCACGCCGGCGAACGGCGAGTTCTGGCGCAGGTCGTCGGACTCCTGGCCCTTGTCGACGAGCGCGCGGCGGATCTCGCTGATCGGCCGTTCGAGCAGCTGCTCCCATCGCTCGGCATAGCGCTCGTCGATCCGTCCCTGCTGACGCCAGCGAAACAGCACGTACCGCGCCTCGTCGACCATGGGCTTGCGCAGCCGCGTCGCTACCGCCCGATGGTAGGCGAGGCTGCGCGCCCAGGCGCGATCGTGTCCGACGCCGCCGTAGCTGTAGTCGGTTGCTTTGTGGATGCACAAACGCTCTGCCGCCTCGCGTTGCCGGCCCATAGTCGGGGTCAGCGGGTACCGGCGCGGACGTTCGGCGCGCTGGGCCTCTACGGTCTCGTAGAGGTCGAGCAGCGCCGGCACCGGCAGCTCAACCCGACCGTTCGACGAGTAGACGAGAGGCAGATCGCCGGCCTTGATCCAGCGGTCGAGCGCCGTATGGCTGACGCCGAGCGCGCGCGCGGCGAGTCTGCGCGACATGGTCTCCCCGAGCTCGCGCTCGAGCGTCGCACGCACCGCGGCGATGTCGCGACTGCCCGGCGCCTGTCTTCCGGCGCGACGCAGCCGCACGATGTTCTCGAACAGCTCCTGCTTACGATCGACCACGCCCATGACAAGAAGCGTAGCAAACGAGTTGCCAAAAACAGGGAGAAATGGCAACTCGCGCCAATGATGGGTTGATAGATTCTCTCTATCACGAGCGCGGTGGCTAAGATCGCCGCGGTGCCGGATCTCGCCCACCAGATCGCGAGCTTCGCGCGCTTTGCGGCCAACCGCGGCGCGCGCGAGCGCGACGACGCGGACGCGATGCGCGAGCTGGCGGCGAGGCCGCTGGAGCTGGCGCGGGGGCTGGAGCTGGAATGGCTGGGCGTGGCTGGCTATCGGCTGAGCTACGAGGGCGAGACGATTTTCATAGATCCGTACGTGTCGCGCGTCCCGTTGTCGAGGGTGCTGCGGAGGGCGCCGGCGCTGGCGGACCGGGCGATGCATGAGCGCTTCGTACGACCGTCGGGCCGCGTGGTGGGGGTGCTGGTCGGCCACACGCACTTCGACCACGCGGTGGACGTGCCGGCGATCACGCGCCGCTACGCCTGCCGGGCGTACGGCTCGAGCTCGCTGGTGAACCTGATGCGCTTGCACGGCGAGGGCGAGCGCGCGGTGAGTGTCGAGCCGGACCGCCGCTACGAGCTGGGGCCGTTCACGGTGACGTTCGTGCCGAGCGCGCACTCGAAGCTGCTGCTGGGTCTGGCGGTGCCGTTCGACGGCGAGCTGACGTGCGAGCACCTGGACGCGCTGTCGCCGTCGGCGTACAGGTGCGGCCAGGTGTGGGGCATCCACATAGAGGTGGCGGGCATGACGTTCTACCACCAGGGCAGCGCGAACCTGATCGACGACGCGCTCCGCCACAGCGGCGTGGACGTGTTCCTGGCTGGCATCGCGGGGCGCGGCTTCACGCGCGACTACTGGGCGCGGATCCTCCCGCGCCTGCGGCCGCGCACGATCGTGGCGAGCCACTTCGACGACTTCTTCCGCCCGCTGGACGCGCCGATGGGCTACTCGATGAACGTCAACCTCGCTGCGGTCCCGGACGAGGTGGCGGCGGTGAGCGGCGACCTCACGGTGGCGACGCTGCCGCTGATGCGGGCGGTCGGGTCCGGAGCCTAAAGCTATGCCGAATAGCGGACGATTATCGGCATACTGGCAAAATGCCAAGGATGCGCAAAGCAGACCGGCGACCCTAGAGCGAATGGCAGAGCGAAACACATGGGACGGATTCTGCAGTGTATGCGGCTCGCTGGTACGCGCGCTCGAGGGCATTGTCGAGGCTTCTGACGGTGGGCGGGGCTATCAGATCCTCTGTCCCGAGCATGCGCCTGCGGGAAGCCTCGAGCAACCCAAACCGCCTGAGGCTTCCAAACTGCCGTCCATCCATCTTGGCGAGGATCGCTACGAGCGGTGACCGGCGCCTTCAAACGCCCTCTCGCAGCCGCTCGTAGACCTTCCGCAGGTAGAACTCCCCAAGAGTCGCCCGAAAGTCCTCGTCGTCGAGGATCTTCTTGTAGATCTCGTCGTTGGCGTCGACGCGGGTGATGATCGTCTGGAGGAACTTGCGGTCGAAGACCAGGCGGAAGTTCTCGATGCTGTTGTTCTGCGCCTGATCCGATAGCTCGCGGTCCGCCATCCAGCTCTCCTCGAACTGGTCGAGCAGCAGCTTGTCCACGTCGGTCAGGTCAGTGCCGAAGCGCTCGTTGAGGACCTCGACGATGCTCGAGAGGTGCTCCAGGTCCAGCTCCTGCTGTGCTCCCTTGCCCTCCCCGAAGAACGATCGCACCTCGCCGACCTCCGCGGTCAACGCGAGCGTGCCGCTGAAGGTCATCTGATGGCGGAGGTGGGTGAGCTCGACCTCGGTGCCCAGGTCGAGTCGCTCGACGGTGCCGGTGTCGCGGAGGTAGAGCGAGAGCGCCCGGCAGTAGACGTAGTCGCGCTCGAGCGAAGGGTCCGTGAAGACTGCGATCTGGGAGACGAACGAGTAGGTCCGCACGAAGCGCGTCAGGGCATCGCGGAACCCCAGTCGCTCCTCATCGCCCAGCTGCTCGAAGCGAGCCTTCGCGGGCCCGAGGGCGGCGTAGGTCTCAGCCGAGCGCTTCTCATCCGACGCGGCGGCGCCGAGCAGCGCAGGCATCGCGGCCTCGATCTCCTCGGGTCGCAGCACGTCGAACTCGTCGAGGCTGCGTCTGGTGTCCCAGAGGATATTGGGATCGGTGGGCGGCGCGACGGTGCACCCATGAAACTGCTCGAACGCCGCGACGATGTCCTCGGTTTCGTTGCGGAAGTCGAGCACGAAGGTGCTCTCCTTCAGCGGGTGGATGCGGTTGAGGCGCGACAGGGTCTGCACTGCCGCCAGCCCCACCAGCGGCTTGTCGACGTACATGGTGTGCAGCAGCGGCTGGTCGAATCCGGTCTGGAACTTCTCGGCGACGATCAGCACGCCGTACTCGGGGGTCGAGAATTCCTCGGCCGTGCGGCTCTCGGGGAATCCGTTCATGTTCGTCTCCGTCAGGGGCTTACCCGAGCCGTCGTCGATCTTGCCCGAGAACGCGACCAGCGTTTTGATGTCGCTGTAGCCCTTTGCGTTGATGTACTTGTCGATGTTCTGCTTGTAGCGAACCGCGTGCAGCCGCGAGGAGGTCACGACCATCGCCTTCGCCAGTCCACCGATCTCCTTCGCCGTGTGCTGGCGGAAGTGCTCGACGATGATCTCGGCCTTCTGGGCAAGGTGATGCGGGTGCAGGCTGACGAAGCGCGCGATCGCCCGGCGCGCCTTCTTGGCGTCGTACTCGGGGTCCTCCTCAGTCCGCTTCTCTATCTTCCAGAACGTCTGGTAGGTGGTGTAGTTGGCGAGCACGTCCATGATGAAGCCCTCCTCGATGGCCTGCCGCATCGAGTAGAGGTGAAACGGCTCGTGAACGTGGGTCTTGGGATTGAGGCGGCCGAACATCTCGAGCGTCCGCCCCTTGGGCGTGGCCGTGAAGGCGAAGTAGGACAGATTCGACTGGTGGCCGCTGCGCGCGCCGACGGATCGGGCGAGTGCCTCCTCGACGGGATCGATCGCCGCCGAGAGCAGACCGGCATCCTCGGCCTCGGCCGCGGTGAGCTCCTGTTCCTCTCCCGCCCCAAGGGCCAGCCGCAGATCCTTGGCGGCCTCGCCGGTCTGTGATGAGTGAGCCTCGTCGATGACGACGGCGTAGTTGCGGGCCGCGACGGCTCCGATCTTGTCGATCACGAACGGGAACTTCTGCAGTGTGGTGATGATGATCCGCGCCTGCTCGCCCGCCAAGGCCTCAGCCAGCTGACTGGAGTCCTGATCGATCTTGACGACCACGCCGCGGGCGTGCTCGAACTGGTAGATCGTGTCCTGGAGCTGGCGGTCGAGGATCACGCGGTCGGTGATGACGATGACCTTGTCGAAGACCTTGCGGTCGTCGGCGGTGTGGAGCGTCGAGAGGCGATGTGCCGTCCAGGCGATCGTGTTGGACTTGCCCGAGCCGGCCGAGTGCTGGATCAGGTAGGAGTGACCGGCGCCGTTCGCGGCGGCGTCGGCCTCGAGCTTGATGACGGCGTCCCACTGGTGGTAGCGGGGGAAGATGACCGTCTCGGCGGCGCGACGCGCGGCGACAGATCCCCTGTCGGGGCGCTCGACGTGGATGAAGCGATGGAGGATGTCGAGCCATGCGTCCCTGGTCCACACGCGCTCCCACAGGTAGGAGGTCTTGTGGCCGTTGGGATTCGGCGGATTTCCCTTGCCGAGGTTGTGCCCGACGTTGAACGGCAGGAACCGTGTGGACTTGCCGTCGAGCTTGGTGGTCATGGCGACCGCGTCGGGGTCGACGGCGAAGTGCACGAGCGCGCGACGCCCGAGCGTGACGTTCTTCGGGTCGCGGTCGTTGCGGTACTGCTCGATCGCGTGCTCGATGTTCTGCCCGGTGAGATGGTTCTTGAGCTCAGCCGTCGCCACGGGGATGCCGTTGAGGAAGAGGCAGAGGTCGATCGTCTTATTGGAGTCGGGGTCGAACGGCAGCTGGCGTGTGACGGTCAGGCGGTTGGCGTCGTAGTGAGCGACGAGCTCCGGTGCGAGCCCGAACGCGGGCTTACGATAGGAGAGCCGGATCTCGACGTTCTGATCGCGGACGCCATGCCGCAGGACGTCGACCGTCCCGCGCTCGTCGATCTGCTGCGCAAGCCTGTGAACGAACCTCTGTCGGGCGAGCGCGTCGTCACCCCCGTGGGCCTTGACCAGCTTTTCCCACTCCACGCGCTGTGTCTCTTCGATGAATGTGAAGAGCTCGCGGGTGTCGAGGCCGAGAGTTGCGTCGAAGTCCGGTCGCAAGTCCGGGTCAGTCCCGAGCTTGCAGAGTCGGTAGTCGCCAGCGCCGACCAACTGTGCGGTGATCTCGTCCTCGAGGAGCTTCTCTGTGACCGAGCTCATGCTGCCCCGGGGATATCGAGTTGGCCGGTGACGGCTGCTGTGATAAGAGCTTGGCGTCGCTCTTCAACAAGCTCCAACTGGCGCTCCAACACGACCCTAAGATGCTGCAGATTCCCCTCTTCGCCCTGAAGCGTTGTTACGATGGCGGCCTGCTGCGGGAGCGACGTAATAGGCACGCGGAAGGCCAAGATTTGCTCCTCACTTATGTGCGGCACCGAAACGCCCGTGGTAATAGGATCAAAGTAGTTCTCGAATACGTCACTCATCAAGGCATACCGCAAGAACTCGTTGGTTGACAGATCGCGTACGTCTCGGCGTTCAGCTCCTGCCCGAAGACCTCTAGGCGAGCCTGCGGATTGAGGGCGCGCAGGTGATCCTCGGCAACCGACAGCATGCCGCCCGTGCCACACGCGGGGTCACACAGCGTCTTGACGATGCCCGGCCTGCCGCTCGGACATGATGCTGAAGGGCCAGGACGCATCGCACATCGCGTACGGCAACTCCTTCTCCGAAGACCATCATGAGGGCGAGCGCTTCGACTATCTCCTCGCGAATCCGCCGTTTGGCGTCGAGTGGAAGAAGGTCGAGGCCGACGTCCGCCGGGAGGCGGAGACCAAGGGCTTCAGCGGTCGCTTCGGAGCGGGACTGCCGCGCATCAACGACGGGTCCTTCCTCTTCCTGCAGCACATGATCTCCAAGATGAAGCGACCCGAGGAAGGCGGGTCGCGCGTGGCGATCGTGTTCAACGGCTCGCCGCTGTTCACCGGCGCGGCCGGGTCGGGCGAGTCGGAGATCCGACGCTGGATCATCGAGAACGACTGGCTCGAGGCTGTCGTGGCGCTGCCCGACCAGCTCTTCTACAACACGGGCATCTCCACGTACTTCTGGGTCGTGACCAACCGCAAGGCGCCCGAGCGCCGCGGCAAGGTGCAGCTGGTCGATGCCCGCGAGTACTTCGAGAAGATGCGCAAGTCCCTCGGCGAGAAGCGCAAGCAGATCTCCGACGCCCAGATCGAGGAGATCACGCGGCTGTACGGCGACTTCGCGGAAGGCGAGAAGGTCAAGATCTTCCCCAACGAGGCCTTCGGCTTCCTGCGGATCACGGTGGAGCGGCCACTGAGGCTTCGGTGGGAGGTGACGGACGAGACCATCGCGGCTGCGTTTGCGGCCAGGGCGATCCAGAAGCTGCCGGCGGACACGCAGGCGGCGCTCAGGGAACTACTCGATGAGGAACAAGGCGCACGCTTTGCGACGCAGCGGGAGCTGGTCGAGACATTCAAGGCTGCGGTCGGCGTTCTCGAGCTCGGAGCGCCAGCGCAGAAGGCCCTGTGGTCCGCGCTGGCCGTCCGCGACGAGAACGCCCCGATCATCACCGACCGCAAGGGCAACCCGGAGCCCGATCCGGAGCTACGCGACAACGAGAACGTGCCTCTGCCTCCCGCGCCAGTTTCATTCATCGAGGATCCGACGGAGCGTTTCGGGACGCTGCCGTATCGGGCCGCAGTAGATGACTACATGCGGGACGAGGTGTTGCCGTACGTTCCGGATGCCTGGGTCGATCACGATCGCACCAAGATCGGCTACGAGATCCCGCTGACGCGGCACTTCTACAGATACCTGCCACCGAGACCGCTTGAGGAGATCGACGCCGAGATCAACTCGCTTGAGGGCGAGATCCAGCGTCTGTTGGCGGAGGTTACAAGGTGACGGCCACAACGAAGCTAAAGCACGCGGTCGTGATGAGATCCGGAGGTACCCCCACGGTCGACGACGCGTCGATGTGGGACGAGGGTGGCCTCCCGTGGGTCTCAATTGCAGATATATCGAAAGCGTCCCCCATCGTGCATACAGACCGACGCGTCTCTTCACTAGGTGTTGCGGCCAAGGCATTGCCGGCTGGAGAGCCCGGGACGCTGCTATTTGCCATGTACGCGAGTGTTGGGGCCATGGGAGTGCTTGGTGTCGAAGCGTCTTGGAATCAGGCGATCCTTGGCATCGCACCACTACAAGGCCTTGCTGACTCGAGATTCGTCCGGTATTGGCTGGAATACCTGAAGCCGACTCTTATTGCGATTACACGCAGCAACACTCAGGACAATCTCAACGCTGAGCAAGTTGGCAATGCGCCGTTCCCAATCCTGCCGTTGGGAACTCAACGGGCCGTCGCTGACTATCTCGACCGCGAGACCACGCGGATTGACGCACTCGTGGCGGCCAAGCGACAGATGATCACCCTGTTGGAAGCGCGATTCAAGACTCGAGTTACGGAGCTGATCTTCGGTGATCCACATAGACATGCTGCGCCGCTCGGCCGGCTTGGCACTTGTCTAGCGGGATTCGCATTTCCGAGTCAGCACTTCCTCCACGACGAGGCAGGCGGGATTCCGCTGCTGCGCGGGATCAACGTATCACCGGGCCGCGTGCGCTGGGACGACGCCGTCTACTGGCCTCGTGAGCGTGTTGACCCGCGCATTGCCGGATACACACTCGAAGCCGGCGATCTAGTTATTGGCATGGACCGCCCGATAGTTCAGGCCGGGGTGCGCGTCGCTGCTGTCGATCAATCAGACCTGCCCGCACTTTTGGTTCAAAGGGTCGCTCGAATCCGAGCCAACGCCCTGGTGAGCACGTCGTCGGCGTCGTCGATGAACAGCAGGTTCACCATCAGCCGGATGACCTCGCGCGGCGTGAAGTGCTCTCCGGCCGTCTCGTTGGAGAGCTCCGAGAATTTGCGGATGAGCTCCTCGTACAGATAGCCCATCTCGATGTTCGACACCACCTCCGGGTGCAGATCGACGTCGGCGAACTTGCCGATGACCTGGTAGAGGACGTTGGCCCTGCGCAGGCGCTCGATCTGGATGCCGAAGTCGAACTTGTCGACGATGTCCTTCGCGGCCTCGGAGAAGCCCCCGATGTAAAGATTGAGGGCGTCGGCAATCGTGTTCGGGTCGTCGAGGAGCTTCGTGAACGTCAGCGGGCTCGTGTTGTAGAACTGCTCATCGGCCACCGCCTGCAGGACGGGCTCGACGTTTTCGATTCTGCCCGCGAGCTGCTTGTGCTTCTTCAGCACCGCCTGCTTGGTGGGCTCGAGCACGCAGTCGAGGCGGCGGATGACGGTCAGCGGCAGGACCACCTTGCCGTACTCGGATTGCTTGTAGTCGCCGCGGAGGAGGTCGGCCACGCTCCAGATGAGCGCGGCGTGGTTGCGGATCGTCTCGCTCTGGGCGCTGGGGGCTTTCGATATAGCGGTTGCCATGGCTGAGTGCCCAGCCTAACCGCGTGGCCGGATCTTGGAGTCGTTCGGAGGATGTCTCCGCCGTAGCCGATAGAGGCAGCGTTCCGCAAATAGCGGAACAGCATGGAAATTGGAACGAATGGCCGGAAGTAAAGGAAAAATACGCTTGCTATACTCTCTGTTCCGCAAGAGGGTAGATTCGCCACGTCGATGAACAGCATACTCCGCACCAAGCTTGAAACCCCCGCTCCCGCGATCGGCCGGGACAGCGACCTTCTGCGCGTCGTCGCGAACTCGCTCACTGAGCGTCTTCCGAGCACGTGGCAGGTGGACATGCAACTCTCCCCGCGGCTTGTGGGCTGGCGCCCGGATGCGCTGCTCGAGATCTCGGGCCCCGACGGGGAGCGTGGCGCGATGCTCGTAGAGGCCAAGCTCGACCTGGAGCCGCGGGCGATCGAGCCGCTGCTGACGATGCTCGAGCGTGCCGCGGTCGACGCCGATCTTCCGTCCGAGAGCAAGGGGCCGCCGATGGTGGTCTCGCGCTTCCTTTCCGCGCGGGCGCAGGAACTGCTGATCGATGCGGGCGCGTGCTTTGCGGATGCGACGGGCAACGTTCGCGTGGTGCTCGAGCGTCCTGCCGTGTTCCTGCAGGCGCGTGGGGCGCAGTCCAACCCGTGGCGGGAGACGCGCAACCTGCGCACGCTCAAGGGGCGCGCTGCCGCCCGGGTCGTGCGGGCGCTCTGTGACCTGCGTCCGCCCTTCGGCGTTCGTGATCTCGCCAAGCGCGCCGGCACGGCGCTTGGATCCACCGTCCGGGCGCTCGAGCTCATCTCTCGCGAAGCGTTGATCGTTCGCGACGAGCGCAAGCAGGTCGTCGAAGTCGACGTCGCCGGCTTGGTGGCGCGCTGGGCTCAGGATTTTCGCTTCGGCGAGCAGAACGAGGTCCTGCCGTGTCTCGAACCACGTCGGCTGGAGTCGGTGCTCGACCGCTTGCCCGCGATCGAGGGCCGCTATGCGATCACGGGCTCTTTCGCGGCCAGCGCGGTGGAGCCGTACGCCGACGCGAGGCTGCTCGTGCTCTATGTCGAGGACTCTGAGGCAGCCCAGGAGCAACTGGGGATACGCATCGCTGGCGGGCAGAGCAACATCTGGCTCGCACGGTCGCGAGACGATCTGCCACTCGAGCGCACGTGGGAGCGCGACGGCCTGCACTACGCCGCGCTGAGTCAGGTCGCTTGCGATCTGTTCGACATGCCCGGACGCTCGCCGTCGGAGGCGGAGGAGCTGCTGCGCTACATGACGGCTAATCCCGATGCCTGCCGAACCGACTGAGCTCTACGTCCGCTCGCGCCGCGCTTTGCTCGATGCGCTCGTGGCGCTCGAGCAGCACCTCGACGCTCTGGTGCTCGTGGGCGCGCAGGCGATCTATATGCACACCGGCGAGGTCGATGAGGCGATCGCGACCGAGACGAAGGACAGCGACCTGGTCGTCGACCCTCAGCGGCTCGGCGACACTCCGCTGTTGGAGGAGGCGCTCACAGCCGCGCACTTCCACCGCAACCTCGTCAGCGGCCAGCCGGGCGAGTGGATCTCGCCCGACGGCATCCCCGTGGATCTGCTCGTCCCCGCCGGCGTCGCACCGGGTAACCCCAAGCGCCGAGGCGTCGATCTGAATCCGCATGACCGCAGGGCCGACCCGCCGCGTCGCGGGCCTGGAGGCGTCACTCGTCGATCAGGATCGCCTCGAGGTCGTCGCACTCGAGCCTGGCGACGAGCGCAGGTTCACGATCGAAGGTCGCCGGTCCCGCTGCGCTGCTGGTCGCCAAGCTCCAAAAGATCACCGACCGCCAGGCGCAGATCGAGCGCAGACGGCTCGCGAAGGACGGCCACGACATCTACAGGCTTCTGCGCGAGGTCTCGACGCAAGCCTTCGTGGAGCGATTCGAGCGTCTGCTCGCGGACGACGTGAGCGAGGCAGCCGCGCGCGCCGCCCTCGAGCAACTGCAGACCCTGTTCGGCGAGGCTGGTGCGCCTGGGGCGGCAATGGCCGGCGAAGCCGTAGCCGGCGTAGGCGACGTTGCGCTCGTGGCCGAGGCGGTGGCGTCCCTTGCAGATGACCTACTGGCAGCGCTGCGTGAGAGGCCTAGCCCACGCGGAGGGCGATAGTCCGGTGTCCAGATAAGTACTGGGGCCGTGAACTCAACCTTCGCCGAGATGCTCGCCGAAGAACGCGAGGATGCGCCGCCACGCGTCCTCGGCGGACGGGTGGTGGTAGCCCATGCCGGCGACGTGCAGCAGCGGCGTGAACAGGGGGCCGGCGTTGAAGCGGTTGAGGAAGCTGTGGCCGGCGTCGGGGTACTCCTTGACGTCGTGCTCGACGCCGGCGGCGCTCAGCGCCCGCTCGAGGCGCTCGGCGCGGCCGCGCAGGCCGCGGTCGCGAGCGCCGAAGCTCGCGACGACCGGGCACGCGCCCCGCAGTCGCTCGGCCGCGTCTGCGGGAACCTCGCCGTAGTTGACCGACGCCGCCCCGTACCCGCCGCTGGGCGCGCACAGCAGTGCGAAGCCGCCGCCCATGCAGAAGCCGATGATGCCGATCCGCCCGGTGCAGTCCTCGCGCGCGACGAGCAGCGCGCGCGCCGCCTCGATGTCCGCGTACGCGGGCCCGGTGCCCGAGCGCGACGCGCGCATCGTCGCCACCACGCAGCGGATGCCGCGACCCGAGTACAGGTCGGGGGCGAACGCGAGGTAGCCGGCGGCGGCCAGCCGGTCGGCCTGCTCGCGGATGTCGTCGGAGAGCCCCAGCGCGTCCTGGATCACGACCACCCCCGGATGCGGGCCCTCGCCCACCGGCAGCGCGAGGTAGCCGCCGAGCTCCCCTGAGGGTGCGGCGAAGCGCAGGTCGGGCATCTCCTAAATCTACGCCAACCGCCGAGCGACGCTACGCCGTCGACTTCTCGACGGCGCAGCTGACCTGGCGCTTGCCTTTGGTCTTGGCGTCCATCAGCGCCGAGTCGGCTGCGGCGGCGAGCGCGTCGAGCGTGCTGCCGTGGTGGGGGAAGAGGGCGTAGCCGACGGTCGCGGAGACGCCGCAGTCGGCGTATCCCGCTCGTTTGACGGCGGCCTCGACGGCGCGCACGCAGCGAACGCCGAGCGCGTGGCTGGCGGAGGCGTCGACGCCGCGCGCGAGCAGCGCGAACTCGTCGCCGCCGATGCGCGCGACGCAGTCGCCCGGCCGCGTGGCGACGTTCAGCGCACGCGCGATCGCAAGCAGCACGAGGTCTCCGGCGGCGTGGCCGAACGTGTCGTTGACGCGCTTGAAGTTGTCGAGGTCGATCATCGCGATCGACAGCGTGGGAGAGTCGTTCCTCGCGCGTGCGAGCTCCAGCGCGCGGCTGACGCGCTCGTGGAACGCGCGCCGGTTCGGCAGGCCGGTCAGCGGGTCGTGCGCCGCCATCTCGCGTGCCGTGCGCGCCGCCTGTGCGAGCTCGCGCTTGTTGTAGAGGATGATGATCGAGAGCACGCCCGCGGTCGCGATCAGCGCGACGAACGGAACCACGAACTGGACGCGCGCGTCGTCGCTGGCGTACAGGAACGGGCTCGCGCAGACCGCCACCGCTCCCGCCAGCCGCAGCATGGCGCCCCGGGGGGCGTAGAAATACGCGGCGAAGGCGACCGCGAGGAACACGAGCGGGAGCAGCGGGCTCGTGGTGCCTCCCGTCAGGTACACGCCCAGCGCGATGCCGAGCACCGCGAGCGCGTCGGAGGCGGCGTACACGATGCCGCCGATCAGCGGTCCCAGCAGGATCATGAGCGCGGACACGGCCGCGGCGCAGGCGATCAGCGTGAGCGCGAGCGACAGATGCGATCTGTCGGCGCCCGGCAGCAGGATCACGATCAGGGTCGTCGCCGCCGCTCCCATCCACGACGCCGCCGCGGTGCTCGTCTGCTGCGGGAGCGAGCGCCACGGTCCGCCCGTCCGGCCGCGCTCGCCGGTCGTCTGGTGCACGCTGGTCGGCTGCTTGCCGACCAGCCTCAGCGGCGGGCCCGCGACGGCGCTGGACTCATGCGCCTCACGCTCGTCGCCGGCCGGCCGCGCGGCCACTCTCGCACGCGCCACCGGAGCCTCGCCGGCCCGGCGTTTGCGTGCCTTCGCGCCGAACATCTCTCTGTCGGCGGCCGTGAGGAGCTCGGAGAGGGTCTGCCCGTCCTGCGGCCACATCGCAGCGCCGACGCTGCCCGTGACGACGCGGTCCGCGAGGCCGGTCCGCGCGGCGGCGATCTGGACCGCCTGCGCGCATCGAGCGGCGAGCTCCTCGAGCTCGATCCTGCTCCTGCGCGACACGAGCACCGCGAACTCGTCTCCACCGATGCGGGCCACGAAGTCGCGCTCGTCGGCCAGCTCCAGCAACTCGATGGCGACCAGGCGCAACAGCTCGTCGGCGCCCGTGTGACCGTAGGCGGTGTTGACGGCCTTGAATTCGTCGACGTCGATGATCAGCACGCCGGTGCCCTCCGCCGGCGGGTGCAGGCTCGCGCGCTCGCGCAGGCTGCGCAGGTTGTGAAGCCCGGTCAGCGGGTCCGAGAGCGCCTGCTCGCGCGAGCGCAGCTCGGCGAGCAGCAGGCTTCGCTTGCGGTAGCCGATCACCAGCGCCATCCCCCACAGCGCCGCGACCAGCACGAGCAGATGGCCCGGGAACTGCGTTCCCTGCAGCGAGGTGTCGTAGACCGCCGGAGATGCCGCCAGCACGGTCACGAGCGCGAGCTGGCAGGCCGCCTGCTTGGTGCGGAAGAAGTAGGCGGCGTACAGCACCGTGAAGAAGTACATCTCGATGAACCCGCTGCTCGCGCCTCCGGACCACAGGCACGCCAGCCACACCGACACCGATCCGAGCGCTGTGAAGACGTTCGTGAGCGCGTACAGCGCGCGATTCGACGCAGGCCGAAACACCACGAACGTGAAGATCGCCGCGCACAGGCCGGCGCCGGCCAGACCGCGCAGCTGCGCGACGTGCAGGGCGCCGGCGCCCGGGAGCACGGTCGCCACCGCGATCGTGCAGCCGCCCGCCAGCCACATGGCGATCGGAGTCCAGACCCTGAGGCCGTGCTCGTCACGCGGCTCGATGCCCGCCATCGCCCGCGCCGGCTGTTCGCTCGCGCTCCGCATACAACAGGGGTCGGTCGGCGCGTGCCGGGGCGTGACCCTACAAAACAGGCCTGGACGTATCGTCAGCAGCTCGCCGGAGGGCGCGGGCGCGGATGTGGTCGTGTTGATCGGAGACGACCGTGCGATCGCGTCCGGCGCGCTTGGCGTTGTAGAGCGCGGTGTCGGCGCCCTGCAGGATCGCCTCGACGTCGTGCGGTGCGACGGCTGCGACGATCCCGGCGCTCACCCGCACGGTCGGCAGCTCACCGGAGCGGTCGGCCGCGAGCGCGCTGCGGACGCGCTGCGCGAACGCCTCCGCGTCGGAGCTGGTGCTGCCGGGCAGCAGCACCACGAACTCGTCGCCGCCGAAGCGGGCGGTCACGTCGATGTCCCTGGACTGCGCTGCCAGGAGCGTGCCGATGCGAGCGAGAACCCGATCGCCGATCTCGTGTCCGAACTCGTCGTTGATGCGCTTGAAGTAGTCGATGTCGAACGCGATCGCCGCGAGCGAGCGACCCTCGCGCCTGGAGTGCGCGAGCTCGAGCGAGGCGTGCTCGTCGAAGCCGCGCCGGTTGAGAAGGCCGGTGAGGGCGTCGGTCCGCGCTTCGTCGGCCAGCTGGGTGAGCAGCAGGTCGTTGCGGTGCACGAGCGTCAGGATCACCACCGACACGACGGACACGGAGATCATCACGTCCACCCACCGGCCGGGGTAGCTGCTGGCGGCCGGCAGCGAGGCCAGCGTGATCGCGTGGGCCACGCCGACGCACGCGACGATCGATATGGCGCCGCGGCGCCCGAAGAAGAACGTCGTCCACAGCACGGGCCACATGTACAGGACCGCGCCGTCCCCCGCGCCTGGCGTCGCGCTCAGCGCGTAGGCGATCGTCGCGACGCCGATCGGCCCGAGCGCCGCGAGCCCCAGACGGGGCAGCCGCGGTCCGAACAGCACGAGCACGGCGGTCGCCGCGATCGAGACGAGCACGGGGGTGATCGCGAAGCTGGGGTCGCCCGGGAGGAAGCCCTCGATCGAGCCGTCGAAGGCCGCGCCGCCGTACATGGCGGCCGCGGTATACGCCATCAGCCTTTTGTTCATGCGGAGCTTGTGGAGCGAGGGGCTCACGCTGTAGATATCGGCTTGCGGCCGGCGACACACGAGCCTCGACGGAGAAATCGGCGTTCCTCGCGCGCGCGCACGCGCTATGCCCGAGCAAGTCGAAGGAGCTCGCAGAACACGTCCGCGACGCGTGGGTCGAACTGCGATCCGGAGCACTTGCGGATCTCGGCGAGCGCCTCCTCGACGGTGATCGCGTCGCTGAACGGACGATGTCTCATCATCGCGACGAACGCGGCGCAGACAGAGATGATGCGCGCGCCGATGGGTATGTCCTCGCCGGCGAGCCCGTCGGGGTAGCCGCGACCGTCGCAGCGCTCGTGGTGCGAGCGCACGAGCTCGGCGACATGCGCGAGCGACGGTGCGCAGGCGAGGATGCGCTCGCCGATCTCCGCGTGCGTGCACATGATCACCCACTCCTCGTTGAAGAGCGCGCCCGGCTTGTTCAGGATCGCTTCCGGGATCGCGAGATCGCCGACGTTGTGCAGACGCCCCGCCAGCTCCACGCGTTCCACCTCGTACTCGGACAGTCCGAGGCCTTCCGCGGTCGCGATCGCCAGATGGGCGACCCTGTTGAGGTCCTCCAGCACGCCTGGGCTGTGCTCGTTGAGCACCGTCTGCAGCAGGCACAGGCTCTCCCGGCTCCCCGCAGTGGCGCCGGCGCGGCGATGCATGTTGGCCGGGCTTCCCATCTATTCCATATATCGCCACCGCGCGACGAACGCTTGAAGCGAGCGCGATGGCGAAACCGCGCCGAGCGGCGGTGACGGCGCGGCAACGAGAGGAGAGCCGACGTCGGGACTCGAACCCGAGACCCCCTCCTTACCATGAACAGGCACAGGGGGTCTCCTTGTCGGTTGAGTCCCGTCGTTGCTGGGTTTTTAGGTCCCGGGGAGACTGGGAGTGACGGGCGAGGGAACACTTTTCCCCCGATAACGCCCCAAAAAGCCTCCTTGAAAACGCCCCAGGAACGACCAGGCACTTCGGGTCACTTTGCAGCCGGGATCATATCGCGGCTAGCGGCGATGTCGCCGCTAGCCGGACCTGTACGTCAGCAGCGTCTCGGCTTGGAAGAGGCTTCCGAGCGGCGCGCGTACCAAACGATCGCCACGGCCCCGAGCACGTCACCAGGGAAGTAGGCCGCGATCAGGTGCCGGCGGGGCAGCAGCACGAGGGCGGGTGCGTCGATCACCGGCGGGGCTGCGTCGTCGGGTATGCGCGCGTGTCTGCCGTGCCGGCGAGTGCGCGCTTCGCCACGACGGCGGGTCGGGCCGCTGCCCGCTCGTACAGCCGCACGCGCAGGCCGCTGGGGACCATCGTGAACTGAAAGACCTCGCTCACCGGCCCCGCGCTCTCGTCAAGTTCGATCTGGAAGTTGCGAGCGATCATCGCCATCGCGGCCGTGGCCTCGAGGAACGCGAGGTTGCGCCCGGGGCAGAACCTGGGGCCGGCACCGAACGCGAGAAACGACTTCTGGTCGGGCGCCTGGCCCTGGTTCAGCCAGCGGTCGGGGTTAAGCTCCCGTCCGCGCTCGACGGCTTGCAGGCCCGCCTGGCGTGTGAGCAGCAGCAGCCGCGTGCCGGCCGGGATTAGGGTGTCCGCGATCACGGTGTCCGCGAGCGGCTCGACCACGATGTAGGGTGCGACGGGCTTCAGGCGCATCGACTCGCGCAGCACCGCCTCGCCATAGCGAAGCTCGGCGATCGTGTCGTACTCGCTGGGGTAGCGTTCGCTGCCGAGGACTTCGTCGGCCTCGCGCGCCCAGCGCGCCTGGATCTGGGGGTCGCGGCCGATCAACCAGAGCGTCCAGGCCATCGTGTGCGCGGTGGTGTCCTCGCCGGCGAGCAGCAGCGTGAACACGTTGCCCGCGATTTCCTGATCGCGGTACGTGCCGTCTTTTTCCTGGTCGGCGATCATGCCCTCGAGGAAGTTCTCGGGCTCCTCGCGCAGCTGCGGCTTCGCGAGGAGCCGGTCCCGTGCCTGGGTGATGAACGTGCTTATGGCGCTGTTGATGGCGGCCATCGAGCGGTCGGCTTGACGATCGACCGGGAGCTTGAAGTAGCGCCAGTAGGGCACGGGGATCGTGAGCCGCCTGCCGGTTATCTCGAAGACCCGTTGGATGTGCTGCTGCAGTTCGTCTTCGCCGCGCTGCAGCGTGTTCAGGTCGTGCCCGAACGCCAGCGCCGAGGTCACGTCGACGGTAAACGAGGTCAGGTCGCGCCCGATGTCATATGGCTGGCCGGCGGCGGCCGCTTGGGCGAGCCGGTCATACAGCCGCCCGGTACAGGTACGCACGACGTCGAAGTAGCGCTGCAGGTGGTTTGAGTTCAGAGCGGTCACCGCGAGGCGTCGCTGGTGGCGCCAGTCCTCTCCCTCGACATGGAACACACCCA
>JBKQHH010000094.1:0-31943 GCA_052148875.1 Solirubrobacteraceae bacterium | reverse complement strand
GCGGGACGTTCGCCGGCGTGGGCGTCCAGATCAATTCGGGTGCCGGCATTGTCCGAGGTGTTCGCGTCGACTCGTGCCTTCTCACCCCAGCGTGCGTCCGCATCGAGGTAGGGCAGCAGCACGACGTTCTCGACGGTGGGCAGCTCGGCAAGGATCTTCTCGAGGACGCCCATCCGGTCGAAGTCCTTGCCTCCGTGCCGGTAGCCGTCAACCGCAAGCAACACCTTCGGCTCGATCTGGGCGAAGCGGTCGATCACGCTGCGCGCCCCGAACTCGGGCGCGGCGCTGGACCAGATCGCGCCGATGCTCGCAGTCGCGAGGAACGCGATCAATGTCTCGGGGATGTTCGACATGTAGGCCACCACGCGATCACCGCGACCCACGCCGAGCGCACGTAGCCCCGCTGCGGCACGGGCGACCTGAGCGGTGAGCTCGCCCCTGGTCAGCTGTTCCAGCTCGCGTAGCTCTGAGCAGTGCAGGACCGCGGGCTCGTTTGGATCGCGCACCGCGCCCGATCGCGGGGTGGGTGGGCCCAATAAAAGGTTCTCCGCGTAGTTCAGCTCAGCCCCCTCGAACCAGCGCGTGCCCGGCATCTCGCGTGACTTGAGCACGCGCTCGTAGGGCTTTGACGCGCGCACCCCGCAGAACTCCCAGATGCACGCCCAGAACTCCTCCAGCTCCGCCACCGACCAGCGCCACAGCTCGTCGTAGTCGGCGAACGTGCGCCCGCGCCGCTCGCCCGCCCAGTCCATGAAGCGCCCCATCTCCACCCGCTCGCGCTGGTCTGGCGGCGGCTGCCACAGGGGCTGCTGGCTGTCGGCGCTGGCCATGCGGGTATTCTCGCGGTTTGTGAGCCTGCCCGGGTTGCGCGACGAGTTTCCCGTCCTTCGCACCCTTGCGTACCTCAACGCAGGCACCGACGGGCCGCTGCCCGCACGCGCCGTGCAGGCGGCCGCGCGCGAGCTCGAGCGCGAGTGCGGCGACGGCCGCGCGACGGCCCACTTCGAACGCCGCTCCGAGCTGAACGCGCAGCTGCGGGCCGCATACGCGCTCGCGCTCGGCGCCGAGGAGGCCGACGTCGCGCTCACCACCTGCACGACCGAGGGCATGGCGCAGGTGATCGGCGGGCTGGAGCTCGCTCGCGGCGATGAGATCCTCACCAGCGACGAGGAGCACCCCGGGCTGCTCGGCGCGCTGTCGGCCGCGCGCGAGCTGCGCGGCGTGGACGTCCGCGAAGTGCCGCTCGAGGAGGTGGCCAGCGCGGTGGGGCCGCGCACGCGCCTGGTCGCCTGCTCGCACGTCGGCTGGGTCAGCGGCTCGCTCGCGCCCGCCGCGCTCGCCGAGCTCGACGTCACCGTGCTGCTCGACGGCGCGCAGGGCGTCGGCGCCGTCCCCGTCGACGTGCGCGCGCTCGGCTGCGACGCCTACGCCGGCGCCGGGCAGAAGTGGCTGTGCGGCCCCGACGGCACCGGCATGCTGTACGTCAGCCCCGCGCTGCGCGAGCGCCTGGCGGTCTCCAGGCGCGGCTACGCCAACCTCGCAGACCCCAACGAGGGGCTCGACGCGAAGCTGCACGAGGACGCGCGGCGCTTCGACACGCTGTCGCTCAACGCCGAGACGACCGCCTGCGCGCTCGCAGCGATCGGCGTGCTCCAGGACGCCGGCTGGCCCGCCGTGCACGAGCGCGCTCGCTCGCTCGCCGCGCGCCTCGCCGCGATGCTCGCCGAGCGCGGCCGCGAGCCCGCGCCGCGCGGGCCCACCACGCTCGTCTCCTTCCCCAGCCCCGACCCGCCCGCCGAGCGCGCGCTGCTGGCCGAGCACGGCGTGATCGTGCGCAACATCCCCGACCGGCCGTGGCTGCGCGCGTCCGTCGGGGCGTGGAACGACGAGCACGACCTCGAGCGGCTCGTGGAGACGCTCCCCGGGTGAGCGACCCGCTGCAGGCGAGCGCCACCGCGTCCCCGTCCGCCGGCGTCGCGCCGGACGGCGAGCGCCCGCGCGGCAGGACGCCCACACGGCGCCTGCGGTCGCTCGACCGGCGGCTGGCGCTGCGCCACGCCGGCCTGCCCGTCGTCGTGGCGCTGTCGGCGGTGCTCAACACGCACCGGCTCGCCCAGAACGGGTACGCGAACATCTTCTACTCGGCGGGCGTGCAGTCGATGCTGCGCTCGCTGCACAACTTCGTGTTCGTGTCGTTCGACCCCGGCGGGCTGGTCACCGTCGACAAGCCGCCGCTGGCGCTGTGGGCGCAGGCGGCGAGCGCCAAGCTGTTCGGCTTCTCCCCCCTCAGCCTGCTGCTGCCCGAGGCGATCGTCGGCGTGCTGACCGTCGCGCTGCTGTACGTCGTGCTCGCGCGGCGCCTGGGCGCCGCGGCGGCGTTCGCCGGAGCGCTGGCGCTGGCGGTGTTCCCGTCGTTCGTGGCCGTCTCGCGCGACAACGGCGTCGACCCCGTCCTGGTCCTGCTGCTGCTGCTCGCCTGCGGCGTCGGGCTGCGCGCGTGCGAAACCGGGCGCTGGCGCACGCTGATCGGATGCGGCGTGATCGTGGGACTCGCGTTCAACACCAAGACGCTCGCCGCCTACCTGGTCGTCCCTCCGATCGCGCTCGGCTACCTCGTCTGCGCGCCCGGATCCGTGCGGCGGCGCGTCGCCCAGCTGCTCGTCGCCGGCCTCGTGATGGTCGCCGTGTCCTTCGCGTGGATCGCCTTCGTCGAACTCACGCCCGCCTCCAAGCGCCCGTACGTGGGCAGCTCGACGAACAACACCGAGCTGGGGCTCACCTTCGAATACAACGGCCTCGGCCGCGTCGAAGGGCAGACCGGAGGCCCCAACAGCGTGCTCGTGCGCCCCGGCGCCTACGTGCCCGCCGCGCGCCAGCGCGCGGTCGACGCCGCCGCGCGCGCCCACCCGCGCAAGCCGGTTGCGGCGTCGCCGCCCGTGCGGCTCCGTCCCGCCCCCGAGCCCGCGCCCGCGCCCAGGGCCACCGGCAGGGAAAAGCAGCCGATCCCCTTCGGCGAATCGCCCAAGCCGCTGCGCCTGTTCGGCAAAGGACTCGGCGACCAGGCCGGCTGGATGCTGCCGTTCGCGCTGTTCGGGCTGCTCGGGCTGCTCGGCGTGGTGCTGTTCGCGATCGTGGACCGCAGGCGCGGCGAGCGGCCGGACGCACCGGCGGTCGACCGCCGTGACCCGCGCCTGGCGACGGCACTGGTGCTCGGGGGGTGGTTCGTGGTCGAGGCCGGGGTGCTGAGCCTGTCCAAGGGGATCGTCCACCCCTACTACGTCTCCGCGCTCGCCCCCGGCACCGGAGCGATGGCCGGCGCGGGCGCGGTCGCGTTCGTCAGGCTCGCGCGGGGGCGCCACCGCATCTGGGGCCTGGCGCTGGCGGCGTGCGCGCTGGCCACGACGGTGCTCGTACAGGTGGTGCTGATGCACCGCGAGCACTACATGACGTCGTTCGTGCCGGTGCTGGCGATCGGCACCGCCGTGGGCTTCGCGGCGCTGATCGCGCTGCGCCGGCTGGCCGCGCCGGCGGTCGCGCTCACGTTCCTGCTGCTGCTCGTCGTGCCGACCGCGTACGCGACCACCACGTGGCTCGCGCCGGTCGAGGGCACCTTCCCGGTCGCCGGCCCGAAAGCGTTCGCGGGCTCCGGCGGCTACGGCGTGAACGCTCACGACCTCGCGATCGACCGCGCGCTGCTGAACTACGTCGCCACGCACCGCCCCGGGTCGCGCTGGGCGCTGCTGACGGTCTCCGCGGACACGGGCTCCCCGCTGATGTTCATGGGCCTCGACGTCGGCGCGCTGGCCGGCTACAGCGGCACCGACCCCGCCGTGGACGGTCCCCAGCTCGCGCGCTACGTGGCGCGCGGGCAAGCGCGCTACGTGCTGCTCGGCGGCGAGTACTCGCTGCGCGGCGGCAACCTTGCGACCAAGGCCGTCCTGCGCGCGTGCACGGAGCTCGCGCCCTGGGAATGGAACAGCCCGGTCGCCTACCCCTACGGCCTCGTGCTGTTCGACTGCGCCGGCGACGAAAAGGCGCTCGCGGCCGCGGGCTGAGGCTCAGCTCGAGCGGACGTCACGCTGCGACGGACAGCTCGCGGTGGAAGGCGCGGGCGAACAGCTCGCGCTCGCGGCCGGCGGCCCAGCGCGGGACGGCGGACTCGCCATCGGCGATCAGCCGCAGCTCGACCTCGCCGTCGGAGAGCTCGAGCGTGGTGCCGCGCACGAGCTGGTCGCGCGAGCGCTCGAGATACTCGGCCAGGCGCAGCAGCGTCGCGCAGCGGTCCAGGCGGGCGGTGTCGCCCTCGCCGAACAGCGGGGCCATCGGCCCGGGCACGGGCATGCCCTTGCGGTGGTAGCGGGCCGCCTGGGCGACGATCGCGGTCTCGACGGGCGTGAACCCGGGCAGGCCGCCGTTGAGGATCAGGTAGCGGGAGTGCTTGTGATGGTCGTCGTAGTCGATCGACATGCCGATGTCGTGCAGCATGCACGCCGCCCACAGCAGCTCGCGCTCGCGCGCGTCGCCGTCGTGCAGCCCGAGCGCGGCGAGCTCGTCGAACATCCCCAGCGCCAGGGCGGCGACGTGCTCGGTGTGATCGACGTCGACCTCGTACTGGGCCGCCATGTTCAACACGCTCGCGCGGCGCACGTCCTCGAACAGAGGCTCGCCCCCATCGCCCAGCAGGCGCTCGAAGAACACCCCCTCGCGCAGGCCCGCCTCGGTCGTCTCCAGGGCGTCGAAGCCACCGGCCTGCAGGACGCCCTGCACCACGAGCGCGCCCGCGAGGATCAGGTCCGCGCGGGCGGGCTTGATGCCGGGCACGCTCGCGCGCTCGGAGGCGGGCAGCGCGGCGAGCCGCTGCACGAGCTCCTCCAGCGCAGCGCGCTCGACGACCATGCCCTGCACCCCGTTGGAGGGCAGCCCGGCAGCTCGCTGCGCGGCGGCGGCGAGGTTGCGGACCGTACCCCCGATTCCCACGAGGCGCCTTGCGCGATGCTCGGCGGCGTCCCGCGCCAGCCACGACGCCTCGGCGAGCTGTCCGGCCACGTGATCGCGCAGTTCCTCGAGCTGCCTGCGCTTGGCGGGACCGTTGGGCGGCAGGAAGCGCTCGCTCATGCGCACCGTGCCGATCTGCCACGAGCCCGAGCTGGCGATCAGCCTGTCGGCGACGCGCACGAGCTGCAGCGAGCCGCCGCCGAGGTCGAGCACGCTGCCCTTGCGCAGCGTCGTCGAGTTGACCGCCGCGAGGTAGCCGTAGCGAGCCTCCTGCTCGCGACTGAGCACGCGGATCGGCAGTCCCAGGCACGCGCGCGCCCGCGCCAGGAAGGCGGCGGCGTTCTCCGCGTCGCGGATCGCGCTCGTGGCGACCGCGTCGACCGACCCCTCGCCGAGTCCGGCCGCGCGGCAGAAGTGGGCGAACACGTCGAGCGTCGCGAGCGCCCGCTCCATCGGCTCCTCGCCCAGCCTGCCGGTGGCCATCAGCCCTTCGCCGATGCGCACCGGCTCGTATATCTCGTCGGTGCGCTTCCACCAGCCCTCGCCGGCCATGAACACGACGAGCCGGAAGGAGTTCGATCCGAGGTCGATGACCGCGAGCCGCTCGTTTGGCTGCATACGATGAGCGTATTCACCGCGCCGGAGGGCGCCGTCAGCTCGATGCGCCGGCGCGGGCGCGCCTGGCGGCGCGCATCGCGCGGTCCGCCGCCAGCAGCGCCTCCTCGGCGCTCGCGACGTGCTCGTCCACGAGCGTGAAGCCGATGCTCGCGGACGGGTGCACGAAGTCGTCTCCGACGTCGACGCCGCAGGCCGCTATCACGCGCGAGAGCCCCTCGGCGACGACCGCGAGCCCCTCCCCGTCGATGTGGGGCAGCAGCACCGCGAACTGGTCGGCGCCCAGCCGCGCGACGAGATCCGTCTCCCTGAGGCGGCGGGTGAGCGCCCTGGCGATCGCCTCGAGCGCTTCGTCGCCGGCCTGCTCGCCGTGACTGTCGTTGACGCGCCGGAAGGCGTCCACGTCGATCAGCATCAGGCCGGCGACCTCGCCGTAGCGGCGGGAGCGGGCGACCTGGAGTTTGAGGTCGTGGCCGAACAGCCTGCGGTTGCGCAGCCCGGTGAGCGGATCGTGGTCGCCGAGGCCGCGCATGTTCTCCTCCAGGCGCTTGCGCTCGGAGACGTCATGCAGCTGGGCGACGTAGTTCAGGGGCGTGCCGTCGCGATCGCGCACGAGCGACATCGACAGGATCGCCGACACGGTCTCCCCGGCGGCGTCGAAGTAGCGCTTGTCGACCCTGAACGCGGGGATCTCCCCCGCGAGCAGGCGCCGGCGCTGCTCGCTGTCGTTGCCGACGTCGTCCGGGTGCACGATCCCCTCCAGGCGCTGGCCGATCAGCTCGTCGGCGGTGTAGCCGGTGATGTCGCACAGCGCGCGGTTGACCAGCAGCCAGCGGCCGTCGCTGTCCAGCAGCCCCGTGCCGATCGGCGTGCGCTCGAGACGCTCGAGGTGCTCCTCGAAGTCGCTCTGGGGACGCGGCGCGAGCAGCTCGGCCCGCCTGCGCGCCGTGATGTCGAGCACCACCGCGACGCCGCCCGCGACGTCGCCGTCCGCATCGCCGGCGGCGCCGTCCAGGCGCAGCGGCCCGACGTCGACCATCACGCAGTGGCGCTGCCCGGCGGTCCAGATCTCGCGTGAGCGCGTCTCGCCGGTGAGCGCCGAGCGCAGCAGCGGCGCGATCGCCCGCCACAGCTCCGCCGGGAGCGCGTCGACGAGCAGCCTGCCCTCGCGGAAGCTGTCGGGATCGCCGAGGCGCTCGAGCGCCTGGCCGGCCGTGCGGACGAACCGCAGCTCGGTGTCGAAGACGAGGATCAGCGCGTCGGGCAGCTCGCGCAGCGCGGCCTCGGCCGCGCGATCGGCGCCCGCCCGCAGCGGGTCCGTCCTCGGCTCACGCGCGAACGACACGGACACGCCTAACCATCGGCCGATCTCGCGGTTTACCTGAGCCTCGCGCCCGGCCGCTCGACGGCGCCGGGCGCGATCTTGCGGCGATCGCGCGCCCGCGCCGCCGGGATGGCCGCTATTTCACGGTGTGTCCCGAGGCGCTCACCGCGTACCACCTGCCGCCGAACGCGTCCACGCCCACGTACGAGGTCGAGCCGCGGCTGTCCGCGCTGTACGTGTAGAGCGCGTGACCGTCGTAGGTGACCTGCCTGGCGCCGCCGGATATGCGGATGCTCGACAGCAGCGACGCCTTCACGCCCGAGCCGGCGGTCGGCTGGCCGCTCGTCCGCAGCGCCGGCCAGGCCTGCGCGCAGCCGCGGATCTTGACGCAGCTGTCTTCGTCCGCGCGGTCGCGGGTGAACTCGTACAACGTGAAGCCTGACGAGGTGGTCAGGATCGTGCCGATGCTCGTGTGGCGCAGCACGACCTCGGTGGCTCTGCTCGCGTGCGCGCTCGCGGCGCCCGCCTGGGCGCTGGCGATGGCCGATCCGCCGGCGGCGATGGCCAGCACGCCGGCCAGGAGGGTGTACGTTCGCTTCATGGGTTGCCTCGCAATGTCGGGGTTGGGGTCTCGCGGGTGGGTCGATGCTCGACCACCTAGACGCCACGCGGCGCGCAACCTTCCCCGGCGCGCCGGGCGAGCAGCGGGGCCAGCGGCGCTCGCCGGCGCTCGGCCAGTGCGCCCGGCCTGGATGCCGCGTCGCGGAACTCCGCGCAGCTTGCGGCTTTCGCCCACTTCGCGCATGCCGAGTTGGTGGACTTTCGTCAGCCCGTGGAGTTACGCTTCGATCGTCGTATCTCTCGTCCATCCCTCGAGGGGGCCGCGCCACCGGGGCGCGGCCCCTTTTTCGTGCAGGCGCGCCTGCCCGCTCTCCAGCTCCAGCAGGAGCCGCTTGCGCTCCAAGCCGCCGCCGTAGCCCGTGAGCGTCCCGTTCGCGCCGATCACGCGGTGGCAGGGCACGATCACCGCGATCGGGTTGCGCCCGTTGGCCAGGCCCACGGCCCGCGCCGCGGACGGCTGGCCGATTCGGCGCGCGAGCTCGCCGTAGCTGATGGTCTCGCCATACGGGATGTCCCGCAGCGCCTGCCACACGCGCTGCTCGAAGGCGCTGCCGTCCATCGCCAGCTGTGTGTGGAACTCCGTGCGCTCGCCGGCGAAGTACTCGGCGAGCTGCGCCTGCACCTGCGCGAAGGGCTCCGCCGAGCGCTCCCAGCTTGCGTCGATCTCGATCGGGCGGCGCCCATGCTGCATGTGCAGGCCATGCAGCGTGCGGCCGTCGCCGAGCAGCAGCAGCTCGCCGATCGGGCTCTCGAGCGTCGTGTACACGGTCTTCGCGGGTCTCATGCGGCCAGCCTTTCGGTCTCGCGCACCGGCGCCGGCGCGCCGGAGGCTGGGATGGATTGGTGCAGCGACGCCCACAGGTGCGCCACCGCGTAGGAGCGGTACGGCCGCCACGCCTCGGCGAGCCTCGCGGCGCCGGCGGGACGACCGTCGTGGCCGAGCCGCTGCAGCGCATGGCGCACGCCGAGATCGCTCGCCGGGAACGCATCGGGATCGCGCAGCGCGCGCATCGCTATGTACTCGGTCGTCCAGGGTCCGATGCCCGCAAGCGCGAGCAGGCGCCGGCGCGCCTGCGCGCGATCGGCGCCGGCGTCGAGCGCGAGCTCGCCGCTCGCGAGCGCGCCGGCGAGGGACAGCAGGCCGTGGCGGCGCGCGCGCGGCATCGCCAGCCGATCGGGGTCCGTGTGCGCCAGCGCCTGCGCGGTCGGGAACGCGTGCGTGACCGCGCCGAGCGGGCGCCGCAGGGGCTCCCCGCAGCTCGCGAGCAGGCGCGCGGCGAGCGTACAGGCGCCGCGCAGCGATACCTGCTGACCGAGCACCGCACGGATGGCGAGCTCGTGCGGGTCGACGTGCCCGGCCACACGGCGCCCGGGCGTCGCGCGCACCAGCGCGCCCAGGCGCGGATCCCCGCCCAGGACCTCGACCACGCTGTGCGGGTCCGAATCGAGGTCCAGCAGGGCGCGCGAGCGCTGCATCGCCGCCGCGAGATCGCGCAGGTCATCGAGCCGGTAGCGAGCGCTGACGTGCCCGTCGACGGGGCGCAGCTCGACCGTGCCGGCGCCGTGTGGCAGCCGCAGGCTGCGCCGGTAGGCGCCCGCGCGCACCTCCTCCAGCCCGGGCACCGCGCGCAGCGCCAGGAACGCGAGCAGCCCGTCGGCGTCGAACGGAGCTCTGTAGGGCAGGCGCAGCGAGAGCTCCCCTCCCCCGTCCGCGCGCCCCGTTCGCCTGGCCCGCGCGCGCAGGTCGCCGGGCGTCATCGCAAAGACCTCCCTGACCGTCGCGTTGAACTGCCGCACGCTCTGAAAGCCGGCGGCGAACGCCACGCCCGTGATCGGCACGTCCGTCGTCTCCAGCAGCAGCCGCGCGCTCTGCGCTCGCTGCGCGCGCGCGAGCGCCAGCGGACCGGCGCCGACCGTCGCCACCAGCTGGCGGTGCACGTGGCGCTCGGTGTAGCCCAGGCGCGCGGCGAGTCCGCCGACACCCTCGCGGTCGACCACGCCGTCGGCGATCAGGCGCATCGCGCGCCCGACGAGATCCGCGCGCAGATCCCAATCCGGCGAGCCCGGCGTCGCATCCGGCCGGCAGCGCTTGCACGCGCGAAAGCCAGCCGACTGCGCGGCTGCGGCGGTCGCGAAGAAGCGCACGTTCTCGCGTTTCGGCGTCCGCGCCGGGCAGCTCGGGCGGCAGTAGATGCCGGTCGTCTTCACACCGCAGAACACCCACCCGTCGAAGCGCGGGTCGCCGAGCTCGAGCACCTGCCAGAAACGCTCTGAGTCGAAGACCACATCGACACCGTGGCACATCGCGCGGGCGATGTCTCGCGGGAATCGGACTTGGTCGCCCCGTGATCTCGTGCGGCGCGGGCCGGCGGCCCGTCAGGCGCGGCTCTTGGCGGCTGTGCTCCGAAGCGGCGCCGGCTCGGCGGTCCGATCGTGCCCGCGCGTGGCGTATGCGCGATGGCGGCGGGCCGGGTCGCCGTATAGCGCGCGCGCGACGTCCTCCTCGACGTCAGCGTCCGTCAGCGAGCGCACCGCGAGCGCAGGCGCGCGAGCCGCCCGCCGTCGCGCCTCCCCGGGACGCCAGGCATCGCCGATGCCGGGCGCGTCGGGCTCGACGACCATCGCCGCTCAGCTCGCGGACCGGATCGGTCTCAGCCCCATCGCGCAGAGCTCGCCCGGCGCGTATGCCTGAACCTCGAGCGTGCTGCAGTCCTCGAGTGAGGCGAACACGTGATCTCCGACCGTGGCGAACTGCGAGACAACCCGAAACAGCCTGCGTCCATCCGTGACGTAGCCGCCCGCATGAAGCGGCTCGGAGGGCGCTGGGCGAGGGTTGGTGCGAAGCAGGGAAGTCAGCAACATCGCCCTGTCAGCTTCTCCGCTGGGCTTCCTTCGCGCATCCGCACAACGCACCCGACCGTCATGCGGGCAACTACGGGTGAGCGGACGCGGCGTGGTGCGTGGCCTCGCGTCGCGCAGGTCGGTCAGCGTCGCTCGAACACGAGCCTGCGGTGGTCGAGCAGCTCGCGTTCGAAGCAGACCTTGTTGGCGCTGACGCCCGAGGTGAACGCAAGCCGAAAGTCGACGCTGGTGAGCCAGCGCGGGACCAGCTGGAGCTTCAGCAGCGTCTTTCCGGGGCTCCGCGCTCCGATCCGCCTGTTCCACTGGGCGATCGTCTCGATGTAGTCGAGACGCCCGCTGCTGCTCGACACCAGGCGCAGGCCGGGCTGCGCGCAGTCGATCACCTGCTCCTCGCAGAGCGGAAGCCAGGAGCCGGGGAACTGGCGTTGCAGGAGCGCGAGATACCAGGCGTCGGAGTCCCGCGGAGCGTGGACGTCGACCGCCTCCAGCGGGATCATGTTGCGCCCGAAGATCATCGTCTGCAGGTAGAGGCGCCCGTTCTCGGGCAGCACCGTTGCGATCCGCTCGAAGATGGCCCGGTAGATCTGCTCCTGGCGTCCGGCGCGATACTCCTCGACCGAGCAGAAGTGCTCGAACGCGCCGAGGCTCGCGACGGCGTCGAAGCGGCCGAAGCTCTCACCATCGAGCTGCCGCGCGTCGTACAGGTGGACGTCGAGACCGTGCCGGCGGCAGGCGGCCCGCTGCGCGCGGGACAGGGTGACCCCCACGCCGATCGCTTCGCGGCTGCGGGCGAAGTCGAGCAGCGCTCCCCATCCGCAGCCCAGGTCGAGCACGCGCCTGCCGGGTGCGATCCCGATCTGCTCGGCCACGTACTCGTGCTTGCGGCGCTGGGCCTCCTCCAGGCTCAACGAGAAGTCGCCGTCGTACTTGGCGCCGCTGAAGTCCGCGAGCTCCCCCATGCTCAGCCGGAAGACGCGGTCGGTGAGCGAGTAGGTGAAGTCGATGTCTTCGCGATCGGCCATCGCGACAGCCAGCGCTCAGAGCGCGCTGGGGTAGGTCTCCGGCGGCTCCCCGAGCTCCCACGTGCCCGTGCGCTCGAGTGGCTCCACCGCACGGGTGACGTCGATGTGCACGAGCGCGTCGAACTGCTGTGAGGCGCACGCGGCGAACCAGTGGCTCTGGCGTTCGCTCTGCGGCCGGTAGATGACGCCGATCGCGCGCTGCAGCCGCGGCTCGCGCAGGGCGCGCCCACCGGCGCTCATGCCCAGCGGGCACAGCAGGAAGGCCGGGATCTCCGTGGCATGCAGGAGCGCCTCGTAGCTGTCGGGCAACGCCGGGCGCACGCGCTTGCGCTCGGCCTCCCCGCCCCAGTCCGAGGCGGCCGTGACCGTACCGCCGTACGTGCTGAAGCCCACGAGCACCACGTCGTGGGCGTGGCGCTCGCGCATCAGCTGCCCGAGGTTCAGCTCGCCGCGCTGGGCCATGTCGGTCGAGCGGGCGTCACCCACGTGCGAGTTGTGCTCCCACACCACGACCTTGCCGGCGTCGCCGTGGCGCGCGAGGTGTACCTGCAGCTGGTCCAGCGTGTCGGCCATGTGCCGGTCGCGCAGGTTCCACGAGGACGCGGGGCCGGCGAACATCGTGCGGTAGTACTCCTCCGCGTTGGCCACCACGGTCGCGTTCTGCTCGGCCAGGAAGTAGCGATCCTCCGCCACCGAGCCGTCCTCGCGCAGGTAGTCGCCGGCGTGGCGGCGCAGCTCGACGAGCTGCTCGAGCACGCGCCGGCGGCAGGGCTCGCTGACGCCCAGCAGCACCGCCTGCCCGTAGCCCGCGCTGTCCGCGGAGAACGGATGCAGGCACTCGTAGCGCCGGCGCGCCCGCGCGGCGCCCGGCGGGTCCACCGCGTCCAGGTAGGCGACGACGGCCTCCATCGACGCGCCCAGGCTGTACAGGTCCAGGCCGTAGAAGCCGACGCCCCGCTGCGCGCTCGCGAGCCGCTCGTTGTGAGCGCGCAGCCACCCCACGAAGTCCAGCACCTCGGCGTTGCGCCACATCCACGTCGGAAAGCGCCTGAAGCCACGCAGGGCCTCCTCGGCGTCGGCGTCGTCGCCGAAGCCCTGCACGTAGCGGCTGACGCGGTCGGCGTCGGGCCAGTCCCCCTCGACCGCCACCGCCGTGAAGCCGAGCTCCTCGATCAGCCTGCGGGTGATCCGCGCGCGCTCTTGGTAGAACTCGTGTGTGCCGTGGCTGGCCTCGCCAAGCAGCACCAGGTGCGCATCGCCCACCAGCTCCAGCAGAGCGTCGTAGTCGGCGTCGCCGCCGTGCAACGGCTGCGCGTCGAGCCGCAGCGCGTCGAGCGCCGCGGTTTCACCGATGGGAAGGGCCAGCGGCGAGGCCACGGCTCATCCCGCCCCGAGCGGCGCCACCGCCTGCTCGTCGGAGACGGGCGCGCGGTCGCGGTACCACATGTCCACGCCGAACAGGCGCGGCGGAACCTCCAGGCAGACCACGCGATCGGCCTCCTCGGCGAGCATCGACACCGCCTCGCCGGAGCCCACGGGGACCGCCACGACGATGTAGCCGGCTTTGCGCTCGCGCAGCGCGCGCACGGCGGCGAGATCGGCCAGGCCGGCCGCCAGCCCGTCGCCGACGATGATCACGGTGCGTCCACTCACGGAGATCGAGGGTCGAGCGTCGCGGTGGCGCGTGATGCGCGCGGCGAGGATCTCCAGCGGCGCGCCGAGCGCGCGCGCCACCTCCACGGCGACCGGCACGCCGCCACGCGGCAGCGCCACCACCACCGGCTGCTGTGCCCTCAGCGGCTCGAGCTCAGCTGCCAGTCGACATCCGGCGTCACGGCGGTCGAGAAACTCCATATGGGGATCGTCTCCCGTGGCGCCGCCTCGCGCGTCCGGGAGATGCCCGGCAACGGGCGCGGCAGACTACTGAGGCCGGTCGGCCGCGTGGCAGGCAGCCTGGAGGCGTGGCGGCGGCAACCCCCCGGCTCCGTGCGGTCTTGCACGGATGCGAGCCGCCACCGTGGTGCGCGACGCTTTTCCCACACACATTGGCCAGCTGCAAGGAGTCGAACATGAGTGACACCGAGCCGAGCATCATCCAGCACAGCGTCGAAAAGACACACATCTGGTTGAACGAGGTGGCCGAGGCGCTCGGCGACGACGATCGCCAGTACGCCTACCGGGCGTTGCGTGCGGTGCTGCACGCGTTGCGCGATCGCCTGACCGTCGACGTGGCGGCCAAGCTCGCCGCGCAGCTGCCGACGCTGATCCGCGGGGTCTACTACGAAGACTGGGATCCGAGCCGGACGCCGCTGGCCATCCACGACGTGCAGACGTTCCTCGATCACGTCGCCGAGGAGGGGCACATGGCCGGAGAGACCGAGGCATCCATCGCGGTGAGCGCAGTCGCACGGGTGCTGCGGGCACATGTGTCCGCAGGCGAGATCGACGGCGTGCTCGCGGTCCTGCCGGACGCCTTCAGGGGGCTGATCAACGCATGAGCAGCCGCGCCGTCGTGTGCGGTCCCGCCACGACACCGGCTCAGTAGTTTCGCTCGACATGCTGCGGCGCCCAGCGGATATCCGCCGGACGCCGCGAACGTAACTTGTGACGCGGGTCGCCGACACCACCCCGGTCGGGGTCCATGGCAGTACCTCTCCCGATGCGCACGCCCTCCGCCCATCACACGCCTCGCACCTCCCGCGTGTGGTGGTGCGGCGGGCGTATCGGAAGCCGGAGGCGGTCCACCTGAAGACGATGGAGCGGCTGGAGCGCCCGACATGATCGTGGTGAGCGCCGCGAACGGGAGGACCGGCCGCAGCGTGGTGAGGGCTCTCGCCGGCGCCGGTCACCGCGTCCGCGCGCTGGACATCGCACCCCAGGTCGAGCGACTCCTCGACGAGGGCGCCGCGGAGGCGATCGTGGGCGATCTGCTCGAGCCGGGCGACCTGCGCCGGGCGCTCGACGGTGTTCGCGCGGTGATCCACATCGGGCCGCCGATGCACCCCCGCGAGGCGGAGATGGGCCATGGCGTGGTGAGCGCCGCGCGCGCGGCGGGCGTGGAGCACTTCGTGCAGTTCTCGGTGACCCATCCCCAGCTGGAGCCGCTGCTGAACCACCAGGCCAAGCTCGCGGTCGAGCGTGCGGTGCTCATGTCGCGGATGCCGTTCACGATCCTCCAGCCGATGCACTACATGCAGAACGTGGACGTCGCGCGCGTGGCGCGGGACGGGCTTCTGCGCCTGCCGTACTCGCCCGAGACGCGCCTGGCACATGTCGACCTGGAGGACGTCGCCGAGGTCGCCGTCAGGGTGGTGGACGACATGCGCGTCCACCGCTACGCGACCTACGAGCTCTGCGGCGAAGCCTTCCACAGCGCGCTCGAACTGGCGCAGATGATCTCCGCCGAGGCCGGTCGCCCGGTCACCGCCGAGCAGAGCTCGCTCCCTGCGCGCGCGACCGGCGCATCACACCCCGACGAAGCCGCCGACTACCGCGGCGAAGCCATGAGCAGGCTGTTCGAGCACTACGGACGCCACGGCATCACCGGCAATTCGAACGTGCTCGGCTGGCTGCTCGAGCGCCGTCCCACGAGCTTCCAGGAGTACGTGC
This sequence comes from Solirubrobacteraceae bacterium, assembly GCA_052148875.1. GTDB lineage: Bacteria > Actinomycetota > Thermoleophilia > Solirubrobacterales > Solirubrobacteraceae > Palsa-744. Next base: position 16,895 of record JBKQHH010000094.1, on the reverse strand, counting down.
GCCGCAGCCTGCGTCCGTAACTTGCCTGGTGCGCGTCTGTGCGGAAGTACCGATGACGCTGGGGCACCCGCGCGCGAACCTTCTCGCGTGGCACACGTTCGCGCGTCAGCCCTGCGGTCGGGGATCGCCCCTCTGCGGCATGCGCAGCCGGCTTCGGACGCGCCGTCGCGGCGCTGGTGGGCGCTCGCCGTGCTGTGCGTCCCGCTGCTGATCGTCTCGCTGGACAGCACCGTCCTGAACGTGGTGCTGCCGACGCTCGTGCGCAAGCTCCACGCCACCACCAGCGAGCTGCAGTGGATCGTCGACGCCTACGCGCTCGTCTTCGGAGGCCTGATGCTGGTCGCCGGGAGCCTCGCCGACCGCGTCGGGCGCAAGCGGACGTTCGTGGCCGGCCTGCTGGCGTTCGCCGCGGGCTCCACCTGGGCGGCCTTCTCCGGCACGGTCGGGATGCTGATCGCGGCTCGCGCGAGCATGGGAATCGGCGCGGCGCTGATCATGCCCTCGACGCTCTCGATCATCACCGCGACGTTCACCGACCGCGGCGAGCGCCAGCGAGCGCTGGGCTTCTGGGCGGGGACCAGCGGGGCGGGCGTCGCGCTCGGGCCGATCGTCGGAGGACTGCTGCTCGCGCACTTCTGGTGGGGCTCGGTGTTCCTGATCAACGTGCCGGTCGCGCTGCTGGGCGTGCTCTTCGCGGTCCCCCTGGTGCCAGACTCGAAGGACCCGGACGCCAAGCGCCTGGACGCGGGCGGCTCGCTGCTGTCGATCGTGGGCCTGGGCCTGCTGCTGTGGGCGATCATCGAAGCCCCCGTGCACGGCTGGTCATCGGCGCTCGTGCTCGGGGCCGGCGCCGGCGGGCTCGCGGTGCTCGCCGGCTTCGTGGCCTGGGAGCGCTCCAGCTCGCAGCCCATGCTGAACCTGCACTACTTCGCCTCCAGGAGATTCTCGGCCGCGGTGATCGGCAACGGCATACTCGCCTTCGGGCTGTACGGCGCGCTGTTCGTGATGACCCAGCTGCTGCAGTTCCAGCTCGGCTACACGCCCCTGCAGGCCGGCCTGCGGGTACTGCCCGCCGCCGGCGCGATCGCCGTCGTTGCGCCCCTGTCGAGCGTGCTGGTCCGCAGGCTGGGCACCAAGCCGACCGTCACGGCGGGCCTGCTGGTGGCGGCCGCCGGTCTGTGGCAGATCTCCGGCGCCTCCGTCGCCACGACCTACGAAGGCACGGTGGCCGGGATGGTCATGATCGGCATCGGGGCCGGGCTGGTCATCCCCTCGTCGACCGGGGCGGTCATGGGCTCTCTGCCCTCCGCCCACACCGGCGTGGGATCGGCGACCAACGGCTCGTTCATGCAGCTCGGCGGCGCCCTCGGCGTGGCGGTCATCGGCAGCCTGCTCTCCACCCGCTACGCGAGCCGCATCACCCGCACGCTGGCGCCCTACCGCATCCCGCACGCGATCCAGGAAACCATCCGCGGCTCGCTCGGCGGCGCGCTCGGGGTGGCCAAGCAGGTGGGCGGGAGCACCGGCCGGCTGCTCGCCCAGTTCGCCCACTCGGCGTTCATCAGCGGCATGGATCTCGGGCTGCTCGTCGCGGCCTGCGTCGCCTTCGCCGGAGCGCTGTTCGCACTGCTCGCGCTCCCCTCCCGGCCAGCGGCCGAGGAAGACACGCCCGCGGCGCCCGCGCCGGCCGATAGCGTGGCCTGATCGATGGATGAAGCGCTCGAGGACCTGCGGATCGTCGACTTCTCACGGGTGCTGGCGGGGCCGCTGGCGACGATGATCCTCGCCGACCTCGGCGCGAGCGTCACCAAGGTCGAGCGCCCCGGCGCGGGCGACGACACGCGCGCGTGGGGACCGCCCCACGACGCCGACGGGATGGCGACGTACTTCCAGGCGGTCAACCGCAACAAGCGGAGCGTCGTGCTCGACCTGCGCGACGCGGCGGACGTCGAGCGCGCGCGCGGGCTCGTGGCGGCGGCGGACGTGGTCGTGGAGAACTTCCGGCCCGGCCTGATGGACGACATCGGCCTCGGCTACGACGCTCTGCACGCCGAGAGCCCGGCGCTCGTGTATTGCTCGATCACCGGCTTCGGCACCGCGACGGCGAGCGCCGCGGCGCTGCCCGGCTACGACCTGCTCGTGCAGGCGCTCGGCGGCCTGATGAGCATCACCGGGACCCCCGACGGCGAGCCGCAGAAGGTCGGCGTGGCGCTCGTCGACGTGATCTGCGGCCTGTTCGCCAGCGTGGGGATCCTCGCCGCGCTCGCGCACCGCGAGCGCACCGGCGAGGGCCAGCGCGTCGACGTCGACCTGCTCTCCTGCCTGCTCGCCGCGCTGGTCAACCAGGGCTCCGCGTACACCGTGGCGGGCGAGGTCGCGCGCCGCATGGGCAACGCCCACCCGAGCGTCGCCCCATATGAACTGCTGAAGACCGCCGACGGCGACCTCGTCCTCGCCGTGGGCACCGACAGGCAGTTCCGCGCGCTCACGCAGGTCCTCGGATGCCCGGAGCTCGCCGACGAGGACCGCTTCGCAACGAACACCGCCCGCGTCGCCGCGCGCGACGCGCTGCGCGAGCGCCTGGAGCGACGCCTGAGCGCCAGGCCGGCCGCGCAGTGGGTGCGCGCGCTGTCGGCCGTGCGCGTGCCCGCCGGCGTGGTCAACGACATCGCGGGCGCTTTCGCGCTCGCCGACGCGCTCGGCCTGGATCCGATCGTCGAGCTGCCCGGCCCCGACGGGCGTGTGACGCGGCTGACGCGCAACCCTATCGGCCTGTCCGCCACGCCCCCCAGCTACCGCACCGCGCCGCCCGAGCTGCAGGCGCACCGCGAGACGCGGCCGTTCGATCTATGAGACGGTCGTAGCGTAAACAGGAAACATACGAGTCTTCGATATCAGCCCGGGCAACTCATATTGGACTTTCCCTCCCGGTTGACTGAAGCTTCGACTCAGCGTGCCTGCCGTCCTCATCCCGATTGCCTGGGTGGCCATCGTCGTGTTCTTCCTCGCCGCCTGCCGCTCGGCGGCACGAGCCGACGGTGTTCAGGCCCGTGAGACGGCGCCGGCGAGGACCGCAGCGCACGCGCCGAGCGCGCGGCGCCGCGATTTGAGCGTGCGCCGCGGGGACGCGTCCCCCCGGTGTCCCCCCGCCTCGGTCTGTCCCGCGCGCCCGCGATCGTCGTCGCACGGCGAGCGGCGCTGGGTGCAGATCCACCGCCCCTGAGGGTCGCGCATCCGCGCTCGCGCGTCGCGCGACCAGCGCGTCAGGGGCTGTCCGCGACGTCGGCTGTGGAGCCTTCCTCCATATCGTCGATCCCGCGGGCGAACCCGAGCAGGGTCTCCACGAGCGGGTTGGCGCGATCCTCGTGCCCGACCAGCACGATCGTCGCAGGGCGCGCGTCGCGCAGCGGGATCGCCACCACCCCTGTGAGCAGATCCGGAATCAGGCCCGCGACGGAGGCCGGCACGGTGGTGATGGCGCGGCGCACGGCGAGTGAGGCGAGGACCTCGTGCGGGTTGGCCGCACGATCGCGGGTCAGCCGCCGCGGGGGCCCGCCACGATGATCGTCGAGGCTCCAGAAGGCCGCCCACTCCGGCTCGACCGATGGGTGAAAGCCGATGAACGGCTCGTCGAGCACCTCGGCGACGGACAGCTCGCGCGACTCCGCGAGCGGGTGACGCCTGGGCGCCAGCACCGCGCGCGGTTCAGAGCGCAGCACATGGACCCACACGCCGGGGTCGGCCGGCGGGCGATGGCAGACGGCCAGATCGACCCCCCCGAGCCACGAGCTCGTCGCCGCAGACGGGAACGGAAGCTCGCGATAGCAGACGTCGATCTCGGGGTAGGCGCTGGCGAACATCTCGAGCAGCTCTGGACTGTCCAGCCCAGGTGGAACGCCCACGAACCCGAACTCGATCGTCCCGCGACGGACTCGCGCCATCGATCGAGCGGTCTCGGCGGCGTCAGACCAGGCCGATACGGCCGCTCGCGCGTTGACCAGGAAGGCCTCGCCGGCCCGCGTGAGCGTGACGCCGCGGGCATGGCGGTCGAGCAGCTTGAAGCCCAGATCCGACTCGAGCTGAGCCATCGCCTGCGAGAGCGCGGGTTGGGCGAGGTTCAGCTTCCTCGCGGCACGGGTGATCTGGCCCTCGTCGGCGACGGTCACGAAATAGAGCAGGTGATGGCGCTTAAAGTTCATCGTCGCTCGACGCGTGGTCCTTCGCGGCCTCGACGAGCTCGTCGACGAGCTGATTGCTGGTGTCGCTGCGCCAGACCAGGGATACGACCGCCGGGGCCGCGTCGCGAAGCGGAATCGCCACGACATCCGGGAGAACCTGCGCCGCGAGCTTCGCATCGGCGTACGGGAGGGTCGTGATCGCCCGGGGCGAGGACAGGATCCCGAGCATCTGCAGCGCGGTCAGAGCCTGGTCGTTCGTCAGCTGCGCGGGCGGCCCGCCGCGATGATCGTCGAGGCTGTGAAAGCCGGCCCATGCCGGCTGCACGTCGGGGTGGTAGCCGACGAACGTCTCGTCCAGGACCTCCGCGAGCTCGAGCTCGGGGTGCCGGGCGAGCGCATGATCGCGATGAACGACGACCGCCCGCGGTTCCACCCGGACCGGCTGTGCGCTCACCCCCCGTTCGGCCGTCGGCCGGTGGCACAGGGCGACGTCCACCTCCGCGAGCCAGCTCCACGTCGCGCCGCGGGGAAACGGCAGGTCCTGGAAGGAGATCTGAACCTCGGGGTTGCTATCGGCGAACGCCGCGAACAGCCTCGGGGTGGTGATCGCCGGCGGTGGGCCGATGAACCCGACCACGATCGCCGCGCTCGCGGCGCGCCTCAGCGCGAGCGCCATCTGCGCGGTTTCGGCCTCGGCGGCCAGAGCCGCGCGGGCCTTGACGAGGAACGCCCTGCCGGCGGGCGTCAGCGTGACGCCGCGGGGATGACGCACGAACAGCTCGATGTCGATCTCCGATTCCAGCTGGGCGAGGGCCTGCGAGAGGGCGGGCTGCGCGATGTGGAGCTTCCTCGCCGCGCGCGTGATCTGCCCCTCCTCGGCGACCGTGACGAAGTACCGCAACTGCCCTTGGCTGAACATAAGCCTCCCCTCCGGCCACACCGCCGGCCCGCTCACCACCGTTGCGAGGATCCCCCCAGGAAGCCATCATCGGCTCTGCGGACCGCTACGACTCCGATAGAAGTATTCTGTTTGTTGGGATATGCGGGGCTTTATATCACGCAGGACCCGCGCGCGCTCGACGCACGCTTTCAGTGCTGCCATAGTCGCTTGTTATGGATGCACTGGAAAGACATATCTCACCTAAAAATCAGTTGACAAAGCTGTGGTAGGTTCCCGCGGCACAGTCAACCTGGGACTTCCAGCAGTGTGAAGGGTTACGGAGGGCGGGGTCCCGGGGCCTAGAGCACGAATGGAGAGTGACATGATTGGAAGGATTCCCACCCAGGGCTGGCGTCTGGCCGCAGCGTCGGTCGCGGCGATCGCCGTGGCCGCCATCGCGGCCGGGACCGCGAGCGCGAGCCCGTCGTCCACTGTATCGCCGAAGTCCGCCGTCTCGAATCTGGTCGGACCGCTGTCGCGCTTCGCTCCGGCGACGAGCGTTCACTTCGAAACGGAATACGACGCCGAAGGCTATTACGGCGCCGTGAAGTGCAAGGGCAAACACCAGACAAACGAAAAGAAGGGTTACCCGGGAACCGCGCCGGGCACGCTGCCGGCGGAAGGCGGCCGTGACGTGGAGAGGTGCAAGAGCACCACCGGAAAACCGCTCGTCGGCCTGGCACCCGGGGAAACCGTCGCGCAGGGAGGCTGGTTCCCCGGCTCCAGCGGCTGGGCCTCCGACTACGACGGCCAGGGCGCCAGCGCGATCGAATACACGGTGTCGGCTAACGCAAAGTCGTTCAGGGTGGTGGCGTACTACCCGTTTGCGGGCTGAGCGTCCTGCGGGCTGCCGGCTCGGCGGTCTGACCAGGCGATGCGACGTGGGGTGCCCCCTGGCGGGGCACTCCGCGTCATATCAGCCCCCTGATGCTGAGGTCGGCCCAGATGGTCGCCTCGCGGTAGATCTGTTCGATGTTCGGCTGGCGGCGGATCAGCTCGCCGGCGGCGTCGAAGTCGCCGCGCTCGTATGCCATGACTTCGGTCAGCAGCTCGCCGAGCTCGCCGCTGCCGTGCAGCAGCGCGGCGGCGATGTCCTCGCGGAATGGAAGCTGCCCGATCACGTCCTGCATGGGCGCGTTGGCGAGCGCGTCGGCGACGGAGAACAGGCCGACGGTGAAGTACGAGTCCCCGACGACGTCTTCGCCGGCGCCGGAGAGCATCTGGCACATGTGAGCGCGCACGAGCGCAGTCACGAGCAGCACGTCGGGGACGTCACGGGCGCTGGCGAGCGCGACCATCAGCGCGAAGCGGCGCACGGTCTTCGCGCCCAGCCACGCCAGCGCCTCCTGGACTGAGCCGACGCGGCGGGGCACGGACACGTACGCCGAGTTGGCGTAGCGCAGCAGTCGCATGCTCAGGCCGGCGTCGCGGGTGATGATGCGATGCAGCTCGTCGAAGTCCTCCGTCGCGCTCAGGTCGGCCATCCCGCGCAGCGCGGTGACGCCCTGTGACGGCAGGCGCTGCTGGCGCACGCGCGACGGGCTCGCGAAGAAGTAGCCCTGGAAGGAATGGAACCCGAGCTCGCGACAACGCTCGAATTCCTCGCGCGTCTCGACCTTCTCGGCGAGCAGCGTGAGGGGTGGGCGATGCGCGCTCAGGCGGGCCAGGAGGTCCTCCAGGGCGTCCTCGCCCGCGTGCTCGAGCACGTCGACCTTGACGATTCGCGCGTACTCCAGCAGCCGTTCGGTCTCGGGAGTGAAGCGAAAGTCGTCGAGCGCGATCGTGAAGCGCTGCTCGACCAGCTCCTCCAGCACCTCGAGCAGCTCGTCGTCGACGACCTGGTCCTCGAGCAGCTCGAGCACGACGTGCCGGGCCGGCAGCGGCAGCGGGCGAACGCTGAGCAGGAAGTCACGCGAGACGTTCAGGTAGGCGGGGTTCTCGCCGACGAGTTCGAACAGACCGACGTCGAGCAGTCCGTCGACGATCACCGCAGCGGTCGCCTCCCGGTCATCGAGCACCGCCGCGGCCTGGGCGAAGGGCGCCCGGAACAGCAGCTCGTAGCCGATCAGGCGCGCATCGCGGTCCAGGATCGGCTGGCGCGCCACGCGCACCACCGCGGGCTCGGCGCCCGTCCCCGGCAGGCCGGCGCCGCCGACGGGCCTTGCCCTGGTGTCGCTGTCGGCAGTACCCACACTACCTTTTCGACCTGCTCCGCGGACGCCTTGAGTACGGGAAAACCCTGACTGGGCGAGTCGTCCCCCGATTCGTCCGGAAGACGAAACCATTCCGCTCCGTCACAGCGGCGGCGGCGCTCTCGCCGGTGCTCATGAGGCGAGCCGCTGCGCGAAGAACGAGAGGATCTCGTCGCGGGCGGCGATCGTCGGCTGGCCGGCCTCGTCGATCAGGTGGGCGGTCACCACGCTGTGCGGGCTGGCAACCACCTGCTCGAAGAACGGCGGCGTGTCGGGGTTGGCCGCGCTGTCGGGAAGCACTCGCCCTATGAAGCGCTCGCCGAGCGCCTGCGAGTAGGCCGCGAACCGCTGCGCCCTGCAGAAGCGGTCCCCCGCGAAGCGGTAGGCCATGACCGTCAGGTCGTCGCGCTCCAGGCGCTCTCGAACCGCCGTCAGCTCCTCGGGGGCGATCTCGATCCCCGCGGGGTCGTCGAGCGGCAGCGACGGCTGGGACAGCACCGGTGCGAGCATCGCGGGCTCGAGCATCATCGTCAGCGCGAAGTTGCCCGTGAAGCACATCCCGATCGCGCCCACGCCCGGACCGCCGCACTCCCCGTGCGCCAGCCTCGCCAGCGAGCGCAGCCACACGGTCACCGGACTCGACTCGTTGGCTGCGAACGCGCGGAACTCGGCGCTGACACACGCCCGCCGGAATGTGGCGGCGCCCTCCTCGACGCCCGGCACCGCGCCGTCGCGGCCGAACAGCGACGGCATGTACACCGTGAAGCCCGCGTCCCTGACCCAGCGGGCGAAGCGGGCGACGTGCGGGCTGATGCCCGGCATCTCCGTCATCACGATCACCGCCGGTCCGACGCCGGCCGCGTGCACCGCCTTGGTGGCGCCCTCGAGCGTCACCGCGCGGGGATCGAAGTCATCGAGCGGATCGTCCTCGTCCATGCTCCGTCTCGCCATCCGGCTTCAGCTCCGTCTCTGGCGATCGTCGGGTCCGTGCCCGTCGAGCTCCGCCCGCCAGGCGGCGCGCGCGTGCTCGACGCCCGCGGGGTCGTCCAGCAGCTGTCGCTGCCAGTTGGCGGCCATGCCCAGCGCGTTCAGCCGGAACGCCAGCGCCGCCGGGTCGATCTCCGCTCGCAGGTCCCCCGCCGCCACCGCCGCCTCGATGTTGGCGCTCAGCACGGCGAGCCATTCGCGCATGACGGCCACGACCGCGTCGCGGACGGGGCCCGGGCGGCCGTCCATCTCCGCCGAGGCCGCGCACAGGAAGCAGCCGCCCGCGAACACGTCCGACAGGAGGTAGTCGCACCACGCCTCGCCGATCGCCAGCAGTCGGGGCAGGCCCTCCTCGCTCGGCAGCGCCGGCGCGATCACCTGCTCGATGAGGATCGCGCGCGCGGCGGCGAGGGTGGCCAGCTGCAGCTCCTCCTTGGACCCGAACAGCGCGAAGACGCTGCTCTTGTGCACTGCGAGGTCCGCCGCGAGCCCGCCGATCGTCAGCCCTTCGAGGCCCTCGCGCGAGGCCAGCTGCACCGAGCGCTCGAGCACCGCCGCGCGGCTGCGCATGCCCCTGGCGCGGCGGCCGTCGGTGGGCGCCTGCGCGGGCGGATCGTCGATCAGCGGCTCGCGGCCCCGCGCGGTCATCGGTCGCCCGGGAGGTCGGGGCTGCTGAGCTTCGCCGATCGCCACATGCATCCATCCTATAACATAGACGTCCGATCGTCTATATTGTCTCGCCTCGCGGGCGGTGACGTAGCCACGTGTCTCGCGGGCGGCCGCCTACGGGCTGGGCGCCGGGGTCGCGCCGGCCACCGGCGCATGCAGCTCGAGCGCGATGCGCTCCGCCCACGCCCGGATCTCCTCCCAGTTGCGCAGATCGCGGTACTCGCTGGGGGTGTTCTTGACCATCGCACGCTCGATCGGACCGCGCGGCTCGGCGGGAACCCGCCCCCCGAAGACCACGTGATCGCGAACGCCCAGCTGCTGCGCGCGGTCGACGATCCGCGGCGGCTCGAGCCACGAGGAATCCGGCGCCTCGCTCGGGTCTCCCACGGGACCGGAGCTGAACACCCAGAACGGCCGTCCGGAGAGCTCGTCGGCGTGCTGGCGCAGGAAGTGCTTGGCGTCGCCCCGCCAGCGCTTCATGTAAACGGCGCTGCCGAGCACCACCGCGTCGTATCGATCGAGGCCTCCGACCTCGCCGGCCGCTCTGCAATCGACGTCCAGGCCGGCGTGGCGCAGCTGCTCGGCGATCGCCTGCGCGATCTCCGCGGTCGAGCCGCGCTTGGAGGCATGGGCGACGAGAACGTGTGTCATGCGAGCAGCACCGTCCCCGGTCATGGCCGCAGCCGGAATGGCGGGTAGCGGTCGTCGCTCATCGTGCGGTCCCGTGTTCATCGGCGGGGGGTGCGGCGTATCGGGGAGCGTTCAACACCATCTCGCAGAGCATGTATGAGCGAACGTCAGATGGCATCCGGGCAAGCACCGGTCCATGCGACGGAGAAATACGGAGATCGAGCGGGCGGGTCGGTCACACGGCTCATCTGACCCAGCCATCTCCGGACCCAGAGCTCAGCACGGGTGCGCTCGGTTCCGTCCGAATGCCAAGGTAAACAGCAAAGCCATGAACGGTGAGGAGCCCGTGAGCGACGACGAGCTGGTCTTGGCGGTCCGTGGGCTGCGAGCCGAGGGGCTCGCGCCCAAGGAGATCGCTCGCGCACTCAGTGTGCGCCCGGCGGTGGTTGCGCCCCTGGTACGGATGATCGCGGCCGAGCGCGCCACCGCGAAGACGGAACCCGCGTTGCACGGCTGCTGGGTCAGCCCCGGCTGGCGAGAGGGACTCACGGTGACGGGCCACCCGGAGTGGCCCGACGGCGAGGCCGCGCCGGACCACGAGACCGGTGGACTGGTAGGAGTGCTCCTTGCTCGCGAGAGCAACAACCAGAAGGTCTCGGTCTGCGGGTATCTCCTCGACGTCTGGTGCCTGGGCGTCAAGAACGCGCTCGGACCGCAGCGCATGAGCCGCGGCGAGCTGCCGGCCTTCAGGAGGGCCTATTACAGTCCGTGGGGCTCGAGCGGCGTGGAGACCCCGATCGAGCTCGCCCGCGAGCTCGTGCTCGGTGCCGCCGAGTACGCGCGCACTCTGGGATTCGCTCCGCACGCCGACTTCGAGCCAGCGCGCGATCATCTCGGCCCATGGACAGGTCCGGCCGCGATCGGCTTCGGCCGCAACGGAATGCCGTTCTACGCCGACGGCCCGTATGACGATCCGGCACGGGTCCTGCGTACGCTGGAAGAGTCGGTTGGCTCCGGCAACTTCCACTTCGCGGTATCCGTCGGCCCGCGGGACGGCATCTCGATCACCTGAGATCGTCAGCCAGTTGGCGCGAGGCTAGGGTCAGGAAGCCACCAGACGGTCAATCCCCGCGAGGGCCCTATCCAAGCGGCGAGCATCTTGCTGGCTACCGCGCGGGCGCAATCTACCTTCGCGACGACGCAACTCGGGCCACAGATCCTCGCGATCGACCAGGACGCGCCCGTCGGCCACGACCTGGGCAAGGAACGTGGAGATCAGGCCCCACGACCCGCGAGCGTACTCCTGCTCGCTCAACGGGATCTCGAGCTTGCGCGGCGTGGACCTGCTCCCACGGAGCGTTCCGAGGCTCACCGCGCGCCGCAACGTGCACTCGTCGACTCCCACCTCCTCCGCCAGCAACACCAAGCCATTCATGTGTCCATTATGTGCCACATCCACGCGTCCACAATCAACTTGATTGCGGCATCCTCAATGTCCCGAAGCGAACTCCGGCACTCGGCCGGACCCATGACCGTGACCCACGACCCCTATCAGCTGCAACGCTTCCTCGACGCCCAGGACGAGGGGCATATCTACGAGCGCGCGCTGTCGGAGCTGCGCGCCGGGCGCAAGACGGGCCACTGGATGTGGTTCGTCTTCCCCCAGATGGCCGGCCTCGGCCGCAGTCCAACCGCGAAGGCCTACGCCATCTCCTCGCTCGGCGAGGCGAGCGCCTATGCCGCCCATCCGGTTCTCGGCCCACGCCTGCTCGAATGCACGCGCGCGCTCACGGACGTCGAGGGGGCGACGGCCGGCGAGATCCTGGGCGCCGTCGACGCCATGAAGCTGCGCTCCTCGATGACGCTGTTCGCTCGCGCCGCGCCGCACGAGCCGCTGTTCCGGCAGGTGTTGGATCGATACTTCGACGGCGTCGCCGACGAGGCGACCGAGCAGCGGCTGTGACCAGCGAACACGGCCACCGCTGACCCGACATGAGCGCACCCGAATCCCACACCGCTGAAGACCGCTCGCCGGTCACGCTCGTCCAGCTCAGCGATCTGCATCTCTGCGAGGGCGAGGACGGGCGCGGCGCGGCCGCGCGCCTGGAGCGTGCGGTGCGCCGTGTGGCCGCGCTGCAGGTGCCGCCTCGCGCGGTGCTGCTGAGCGGCGATCTCGCCGACACGCCCTCGAGCGCTGTCTACGAACAGGCTCGCGAGCTCCTCGCACCCCTCGGAGTGCCCGTGCACGCGATCCCTGGCAACCATGACGATCGCGACCTGCTGCGCGCCCGGTTCGGGCCCGGCCCGGCGCCCACAGGCGCGCCTGTGAACCTCGACGTGAGCTGCGGGCCGCTGCGCCTGGTGGGCTGCGACAGCACCCGCCCGGGCGATGACGCCGGCGCACTGGGTGGCGAGCAGCTGCGCTGGCTGGACGAGACCCTCGGCCAGGCGCCCGATACGCCCACGCTGCTGGCCCTGCACCATCCGCCGGTGCTCACGGGCGTGCACGTGATGGACGCCATCGCCCTGGCCGCCGAGGACCGGGTCGCGCTCGAGGCGCTGCTGGGCGGCCACCCGCAGGTGCAGGCGATCACCTGCGGGCACGTGCACACCACGATGACGACCGCCTTCGCCGGGCGCCCACTGCTCATCTGCCCGAGCACGAACTCGGCGATGCGGCTGGACCTCCGCGCGCGCGATGACCTTCCGTTCACCGTGAGCGAGCAGCCGGTCGGGTTCGCGGTGCACGCGCTCGTGGATGGGCGGGTGGTCTCGCATGTGCAGGCGGTGGAGCAGGCGCGACGATGAAGTCGAATCGCGGGCTGGGTGCCCGGCGTCTGCGAGGATCGCCCACCCGTGCTCGAGGCCTTCCGCTACCGGCTGATCGCCGTCTGGCGGCGCAGGACGGTGAGTCGACCCGTCTTGGAGTACAGCTCGACGATGAGACGCCCTCTGCGGGTCTTGCCGCGGGGTAGCAGCGAGCTGGCCTCGGGGAGCAGGCTGAGTGCGAATGTCGGGGGCTTGGCCGCCAGGCTCTGCTCGTATGTGGCGATTGGCCGGCCCCCCACCTCGATGTAAGCGGCGACCGTCACCGGCAGCGTGAGGCGCCCGAGGGTCAGCGGGACCTGCTGGCCGTGAACGTGCAGATGCCGGTCGGAGCTCGGCAGCACGAGACTGGGTGCCGGGCCCTGTGCGCCCGGGGCGTAGAGCACCATCGCGGGGAGCAGGTCGAATCTCGCCCTACCTCTGCTCAGGCGTATCAGACCGAGCTCGTTGAACGGCTCGCCCACGAGCGCTGGATCCTGAACGTGGATGGTCAGCGACCGGTCGCCATCTGCGAAGGTCGCGGTCGTGCGCGGCGAGCTCGGCGTCGAGCTGCCGGCAGTGCCGGCATCGAAGAAGTAGCGCGGCCGCGGGCTCGCCGGGTCGGTCCATGTCTTCAGGCCAGCCGAGGCGGTGGAGCTCTTGCTCGTGCTCTCCAGCGTCAACTCGAAAGCCGCTTCGGTCGAGGCGCCCTGCGGCGCGTAGAACGTGACCGTGGCGGTCCACGTGCCGGCGGCGGCGTCGAAGCTCGAGCTGACCGAGCTGACCGACCGGGCAGCCACACCCGGCGTGCCCAGCGGTGGCAGGCCGTCGAGGGCGTGCTCGACGCCGCTCACCGTGGCCGCCGAGGCGCTGGCCGGCAGCGCGAGGCTGCCAGCCAGCAGGACCACAAGCAACGCGTGCTTGACGGTGAACGCGCTCACGAAGACTCGGGAATGCAGGAGGCCGGAATGAAGACCCAGTTGCCTTGACCGGATTCGACGTAGTCATCACGCGCCATGATGTAGTAGCCAGTGCCGTCAGAGCTTTCGTAGAGGGTCAGGTAGCGGATGAGCAGCCTTTCGGAGCCGGCCGGCACCGTGACGCCGGTGTAGTTGCTCTCGACGTTGCCGGAGTACCACGGGTAGTAATTGGCGTACTCTTTGCAGTTGTGCGTGTTCTTGACGAGTTTGCCGTCGTTTTCTCCCCAGATCCAGTACGTGCTGCCCTGGTGGTAGATGAAATCTTCGCTGTTCGTGGACGGTGGATCGCATTCTGTGAAGCTGCCGGTCTCGAGGTAGGTGTCCGAATGCAGCCACCCGCAGTTGCCGCCGTAGTCGCCGTAGATCTTGCCTCCATCCCAGTTGTATCCTGAGATGTTGTTGTCGTACTCGGTGCGATGGAGGTGTGCTTCGTTCTGGCAATTGCCCAATACGTAGCCGCTCGGGAAGGAGGCGATCCACTCCCACGTCTGGTTGCACTCGAAGTAGCCGCCACCCTGGCTGGCTGCATTCGGAGTGACTCCGGACTCGTTGCTGGGTTCGCTCGACGTGTCAAGCCTCGCAGGCGGCTCACGCAGTCGCCCATCGGGCCTCGGCAGCCCGGCGAGCGAAGCCGGCAGCGGCGAGATATCCGCCGGCGGCGATTGCGGGCCCGGCACGGTTTGCACTTCTTCGCCAGGGGATGGTCCCGCAACGGGAGTGAGCGGCTCCAAGGGGAAGGGATTCGCGAAAGCACCGGTCGTGCGTTCGTTCCAAGGTGAAGCGGGGAACGCGGCGGCGGGTAGCGCAACAGACAGACTCGCCGCGAGTCCGAGAACGATCGCAGCGCAGGCGGTTCGTGAACTGTGCACGGTTGTTCCTCCTTCGCAACTCGCTGAAGAGATGCGGGTGGTGTCTTGATAGGGCCTGCATCCATCCGATAGGGCCTGCATCCATCCTGGACATTGCGTCGAGCAACGTCGCCCCAAACCGTACGCGGCCCGGAAGCCCGCGGCTAGCGTAGTTGTCCACATAGCCGACTAGTAGCGGTGACCAGCACGCGCTCGCCCCAGCGAGCAGGCTGTAGAGCGCTGGGGCAGTTCAGGCGACCCCCTATAGCTCCGCCTCCGCCGAGATGATCCGCCAGACGCTCACGGCGCGCGCTCTATCAGCCGTTGAGCTCAGCCATGTCGACGCGGTGTCCTTCGACCCACGCCACCACGGCTCGATTCCCGGCGCCCGCGAGCGCGGCTTCGCGCAGAGCGGCCACGGGTGGGGCGCCGCCGGCCGTCTGGCAAGGCGCCGCAGACCGTAACACCTGCGCGTCTCGCGCTTGCGTCACGGAGCCTCACCCCACCCCACCACGGCGCCATGCCACACGCTACGAGAATTTCTCCGTTGTCTCTTCGAGCACCGATTCCTTGCCACCCGCGAATTGTCCGTCCTTCCAGAGAGTGAAGTCGAAGTCCATCTTCCCATAGAGCGTCTCAAGTGTAAAACGCATTGTGTACCCGGGATCGCCGTCGACCAGCGCAGCGCCTTCGCCGATGAATTCATAGCCGAGCGGTTCCGGGCCGAATGGTTCGTACTCGTCGAGGGCGCGACACTTGGCGCTGGACAGGCGCTTGAGTCGGACCCGAGCTTCCCCACCGAAGTGGGCCGTAAGCGAGTCGCGGTGGCTGAGGTTCGTGGTAAGGCTGTTGCTGAGCTGAATATAGGTCGGTTCACCCCGCCTGGCTTCGGTCCCCTTGCCATTTACTTCTGTGCATGCGGGCACCATTTCCGCATCTATGCCCGGCTGCGTTCCCCCTGGCGGGATTGCCAACACCTCGGCCTCCCCATACGTCGCCGCGTCGTTGTAATAACGGGTCAGGTATTCCGTCCCGTACTGACGAAACAGAACCCTATATTCATCAGGCGCCTGCGGGTCTGGCACGATGTGCGAAATGATGTAATCCCCCGTCGCAGGGGTGACTGTGCATGTCCTCTCGAACGTGACAGCGCATACTTCGATCCCGGCCAGCGGCAGCTTTGTGACGGCACTGATGACGCGGCCCGATATTTGCCCCGCTCCCTCGAGTTCCTCGTCGATTTCTGCCGTCGTCGCCCCCGCCGTGACTTCGACGCGGTCGGCTTCGGTCACGGCGAAGACGTGCTGCTTGTAGTACTCGGGCGTCACATACCGGCTTTCCATTGCGCCTTCGAACGCGTATTTGTATTCCACCACATAGCTGTGCGTCGGGAGCTGCGCGATAGTGTATTCGCCGCCCGTGTTTGTGACCGTGCAAGATGTGTATCCCACTTCCCAGCCCCCTTCAGCACAGACTTCGACGCCTTCGACAGGAGAGTGCGTAAGGACGCTCGTCACGATCCCCGTAATGCGCCCACCCTCGGCGAAGGCCTCGTCGATGTTGGCGGTCACCTTTCCTGCCTGCACCTTCACGTAACCGGTCGTATGCTGCCGTTCGTAGCTACTCCCCAGCGGACTAGTGAATTCGACCAGATATTCGCCCGGCGCGAGCTTTGTCAACTTGTAGGTGCCGCTTGCACCTGTCTCGGTGCAGCGCTTTTCGGAGCCGGGCCCGGGAATGGTGCATACCTCCACGCCTTCGATGCCCTGCGAGGTGGCCAAGTTGGTCGCCTTGCCCGTGATCGAGCCGGTCGAACGACCTGCCACGGTTAGCGGAGACTCCGTGAGCCGCCCCGTCAGCGCGACGCGGCGAGTGCGTGCGGCGGCGCTCCCGCAGAGACAAGCCCAGAGGCAAAGGCCGATCAACAGTGCCGACATGATCCCAGCCGTACCTACCGAAAACAGACGCACGATGATCCCGCGTAGCTTCGTCATTTCCAGCCCCCTGTCGTCGCCGATGCGAACCGTCCGGCGGCTGCGACGCCGTCGGCACCGATCCTCACAGCAGGAGCGTATCGACTCCTGCGAAGGCACGACAGCCCTGTGCTCGTTTGCCGAGCCGGGCCAAGAGTCGAGACTCGAACCTGCGACCTACTGATTGCGAGCGCGCTCACTATCGAGGGCTACGGGAGCGAGCCGGGCGGCGCGAGCCAGACAGACTCGAACCCCCAGCTGTCGCGGACGGCCGCATGGTGCGCGCGCGACCACGCGGAGGTGTCGACGAGCAGCGGCAGCTCGCCCCAGGCGGCCCGGCTATCGGATGGGCCAGGCACGGAGCTTGCCGTCGCGCAGCATGGGATGTGGCCGCCATGCCTGTGTACGACCGGTGTATCGCGTCGAGGGTGCCGCGTCCTATCAGCCGCGCCCGCGCCCTCCGCGCGCCCGCTTGGTAAAATCTGTAGGGAAATCCGCCCGGCCGTCCCCAGGCCCTGCAATGGTCCTCTTTCGCTCGGTTTGCAGGTGTTTCGGAAGTGGGCCCGGGAGGATGTCCGGATCGTCGTGGAACTTCGGCGGCGATCTTCGGGGTTGGTGGTTAGACGGTAACGGGCTCGGTGGTTTCCTGGTGGTCGTGGTTTGTTGGGGCAGTGGTAGTGGTGTGACGTTCGA
>JBKQHH010000093.1:0-8652 GCA_052148875.1 Solirubrobacteraceae bacterium | reverse complement strand
GCGCTGCTCGCGGCTTCCCGCAGCGGGCACAGGCGCCCGCCGCGCCAGAAGGCGCCCGAGACCTACGAGGAGAAGCTCGCCCAGCTTCACGAGCTGCGCGAGGCGGCGCTCCACTCGGCCCCGGAGGCCGAGGAGAAGCAGCACGCGCGCGGCAAGTACACGGCGCGCGAGCGGGTGGAGAAGCTGCTGGATCCCGGGTCCTTCCAGGAGCTCGACACGTTCGTGCGCCATCGCACCTACGACTTCGACATGCAGAAAAACAGGCCCTGGGGCGACGCGGTGGAGACCGGTCACGGCACGATCGACGGTCGCAGGGTGTGCGTGTTCAGCCAGGACTTCACGGTGTTCGGCGGCTCGCTGGGCGAGGTGATGGGCGAAAAGATGTGCAAGATCATGGACCTCGCGGCCAAGATCGGCTGCCCCGTGATCGGCATCAACGACTCGGGCGGTGCGCGCATCCAGGAGGGCGTGGTCTCGCTGGGCGCCTACGGGGACGTGTTCGTGCGAAACGTCAAGTGCTCCGGGGTGATCCCCCAGATCAGCCTGATCATGGGGCCCTGCGCCGGCGGTGCCGTGTACTCCCCGGCGATCACCGACTTCATCTTCATGGTCAAGGAGACCTCGCACATGTTCATCACCGGGCCCGACGTGATCAAGACGGTCACCGGCGAGGAGGTCGGCTTCGAGGAGCTCGGCGGGGCGATGTCGCACAACACCAAGTCGGGCGTCGCGCAGTTCGCGTCAGAGGATGAGGACGCGTGCTTGGAGGACTGCCGCTACGTGCTGAGCTTCCTGCCGCAGAACAACCTGCAGAGCACGCCGCGGGTGGCGCCCACGGACGACCCCGAGCGCATGGACCCCGAGCTCGACCACGTGGTGCCGGACAACCCCAACAAGCCCTACGACATGCGCGACGTCGTCAAGCTGATCGTCGACGACGAGGAGTTCTTCGAGGTGCACGAGCACTACGCCAAGAACATCATCTGCGGCTTCTCGCGCCTGGACGGGTACACGGTCGGCATCGTCGGCAACCAGCCGGCACAGCTGGCGGGCGTGCTCGACATCGCCGCCTCCGAGAAGGCCGCCCGCTTCGTGCGCACGTGCGACGCGTTCAACATCCCGCTGCTGACGTTCTGCGACGTGCCGGGCTTCCTGCCGGGCACCGCGCAGGAGTGGGGCGGCATCATCCGCCACGGCGCCAAGCTGCTGTACGCGTTCGCCGAGGCGACCGTGCCGAAGGTCACGATCATCACGCGCAAGGCCTACGGCGGCGCCTACGACGTGATGTCCTCCAAGCACCTCGGCGCGGACTTCAACTTCGCGTGGCCGACCTCCGAGGTCGCCGTGATGGGGCCGGAGGGCGCCGTCAACATCATCTACCGGCGCGACATCGCCTCAAGCCCCACTCCCGAGGAGCGGCGCAAGAAGCTGATGGAGGATTACAAGGCGCGCTTTGCCAACCCCTACACGGCAGCCGAGCGCGGCTACATCGACGACGTGATCGTGCCACATGAGACGCGGCCGCGGCTGATCGTGGCGCTGCGCACGCTGCAGGGCAAGCGCGAGCCCGGGCCCAAGCGCAAGCACGGCAACATCCCGCTTTAGGGAAGGGGTTGCGGCGACGCGAGTCCGCTCGCGTGGATGCTGTACCGTCCATGTGGATTGAATAGCATCCAGATGGATGGTAGACTGTCCACCATGGATGTCGAACGCCCGTACGCGGCGGTCTGCCCCACACTCGACGGAGACGTGTTGCGGGTGCTCGCTGGGACGACCAGGCTCCTGACCGGCCGAGAGGTCGCGCGCCTGACCGGCAGGAGCTCCCACAGCGGAGTCCTGGACGCGCTCAACAGGCTCGCAGAGCACGGCCTCGTCACGCGGATGGAGCTCAACCGGGCGTTCCTGTTCGCGCTGAACCGCGACCACCTGGCGGCACCGGCGGTCGACATCCTGATGGGGATGCGCCAGGAGCTCCTCAGACGAATTCGAGGCGAACTCGCTACCTGGCGGATCGCTCCTGTCCATGTCTCCCTGTTCGGCTCCGCCGCCCGCGGCGATGGAGATACGCGGAGCGATGTCGATCTGCTCGTGATTCGGTCCGATGGCATCGACGAGGAGCACCCGTCGTGGCGCGCGCAGATCGACGGCCTCTCCGATCAGATCCAACGATGGACTGGCAACCATGCCGCCATCATCGAGCGCACCAATTCGCAGATCGCGCAACTGAGTGCCGCCGAGTTGCCGTTGATCGCTGAGCTTCGCTCCGATGCGATCCTCCTGAGCGGGTCTGAGATCCCCGCCGTGCTGACGGCAGCATGAACCCGATCGGTCCTGGACGAACACAGCCGTGCTCCACCGCAGATGCGGCAACCCGCCTGCGCCACGCGCAGAAGTTCCTCGAGGTCGCGGAGATCGTCGCTGACGAAGGTGAGGACATCGAGTACGCCAGCCCTTCGGCTGCGTTGGCCGTGCTGGCGGGCATCGCCGCCTCGGATGCGGCGTGCTGCAAGGCGCTCGGCCGGCGCTGTCGCGGACAGGATCATCGCGAAGCCGCGTCGCTGCTCGCGCAGGTTGCGCCCGGCGGAAAGGCCGCGGCCAGCACCTTGAGCCGCCTCCTCACTCTCAAGGACGAGGCGCACTACGGGCTGTTCGGCGTCAGCGGCCAGAATCTCAAGGCCGCGTTGCGACAGGCGAGCAGCCTGGCGGAGTTCGCCGACGAGGTCCTGCGACGCTGACGCCGGCACCTCCCTATCGCCTGCGCCCGGCCCGTTCGCCGAGCCACAGCCACCACGGGTAGGTGGCGAACAGCAGCGCCGAGACGAGGTGCGTGCGCCAGCCGGCGCGCCGGGGATCGAAGCGGAAGACGCCCGAGTTGAGCATCCAGTCGCGCCCGTCCTGCGCGCGGCAGCGCTCCCAGATCGGCCGCGTCCACGGACGGTTGAGGTACAGGGAGATGCTGGTGGCCAGGAACGCTCCGGCGGTCGCGGTGTGCACGGCGCGCGCGGCGGGCGTTCGCTCGGGCATCAGCCGGCCGTAGGCGCGGCCTGTCGCGTATAGCCACGGCGGGTCGATCAGGAAGGACATGCGCGCCCCAGCAGGTGGAAGGCCAGGCGCGTGGCGAGCGCCATGATCGTCAGCTGCGGGTTCACGCCCAGCGCGCTCGGCACCACCGAGCCGTCCGCCACGTGCAGGCCGCGCACGCCGTGGGCGGCCAGATCGCCGTCGACGACCCCGTGCGTCGCGCGCGCATCCGCGCGGGCTGTGCCGAGCGGATGGAAGGCCATCAGCTTGAGATCCCGCACGCGGGCGCGCTCCGGCCGCACGCCGCGCGCCAGCGGCAGGTACACCTCGCGCGCGCCCGCGGCGAGGAACAGCTCCTCGAGGCGCGCAAGGCCGGCGCGGAACTTCGACAGATCCCGTGCGCCGACGTCGTAGCGGATGAGGGGCCGCCCGGCGACGGCGCGGATGTGGCCGCGCGACTCGTCGCTGACCATCAGCCCGAACTGGGCGAGCCGGGGGTAGTCGGCCATCGCTCGCGTATGGCGAGCGCCGGTCAGGGGGAGCACCATCGCCGCATACGCGGGCGGCCCGGCGGCGCCCTCGAACATGAAGCCCTCGGAGGCGAACTCGTCGACGTAGAAGCTCTGCGGCACGCCGCGCGCCATGTCGACCTCCTCGTCCATGAGCGCGAATGCGGACGTCGCGGGATGCAGGGCGAGGTTGCGCCCGCGCTGGCCCGAGGGGTCCTCCAGCCCGCTGCGGGCCAGCAGCAGCGGGGTGTGGATGGTGCCGCAGGCGACCACGACCTCTGGGGCGCGCACGTCCAGGCGGCGCCCGCCGGCGAGCCGCGCGCTCACGCCGCGAGCGCGGCCACCGTCGACGAGGATCTCCTGCACGTCGGCGCCCGTGACGATGCGCGCGCCGGCGGCTTCGGCACGGGGGATGTGGGTGATGCCCGTGTGCTGCTTGGCGGAGGTGGGGCAGCCGAACACGCATACGCCCGAGCCGACGCAGCCACGCGCGTTGCGCCGCAGGTATCCGTGCGACCAGCCCAGCCGCTCGGCTCCGCGGCGTGCCACCGCCGCGTTGGCGCCGGCCAGCTGGGGCGTGACCTCGGTCACCGACAGGGCCCGCTCGACGCGCTCGAAGCACGGCCGCAGCGTCGCCTCGTCGATCTCCAGCCCGAACTCGGCGGCCCAGCGTTCGAGCACGTGCGGCGGGGTGCGGAAGCAGGTGCCGGAGTTGACGAGGGTGGTGCCGCCCAACCCGCGACCGAGCGGCAGCAGGATCGGCGGCGCGCCCACGGTCGCCGTCTGGCAGGCGTCGCGGTAGAGGCGGGCGAGCATCTCGGGCGGGCGGGCTGTGAAGCCGTCGGGGTCGTGCCACGGGCCCTGCTCGAGCACAGCCACGCGCGCGCCGCCCTCGGCCAGCTCGGCCGCGACGACGGCCCCGCCGGCGCCGGCCCCCACCACGCAGACGTCGGCGTCGAGCCTTTCCATCACGCTCGCCCCTCGGCGCGGCGCAGAGCGAGTCCGCGTGCGGCCACGGCCGCCGCGTCCCAGCCGAGCGCGCGGCCGAGCCGCGAATCGTCGTAGCGGCCGAGCGCGAGCACCGACCAGGCGGCCTGCTCGGCGAGTGGCGCGCGCGAGAGCAGCGCGGCGCCGCGCGGGCGCCGCACGAGCGCCAGCAGCGCGCGCAGCCCGAGCCGCTGCGGCCACGGCGCGGCGGCGAGAAACCGCTCGATGCCAGCTTCCGCTCTCATCCGAGCATCCACGCTCCCTGCGCGGCGGCCAGCGCGTCGATCGCCGCCGCCGCGCCCTCCGCGTCGCCCGCGTCGACGGCGGCGGCCGTGCGCGCGTACAGCGGGGCCAGCTCAGCTCGATGCGCGACCAGCGCGACGAACGCGTCGGCGTGCGGCAGGTACAGCTCGCGCACCGAGTTCATGATCAGCTGGAAGACGAGGTTGCCCGCGGCCTCGACGAGCGCGGCCATGAACGCCCAGTCGGCGAGCAGCGCCGCGGCGTCGTCGCCGGCCAGCGCCACCGCGTCGGCCAGCTCGAGCAGGGACGCCGCCTGCCCCTGCGATCGCCGCCCGGCCGCCAGTCGTGCGGCCTCGCCGAGCAGCAGACGGCGCGCGTCGAACAGATCGCGGACGACCGACCCGTCGACGCCGCCGTGCAGCACGAGCGCCTCGAGCCCGCCCGAGCGCCGCCAGTCCAGCACGCGGGTCGCGTCGCCGTGGCGGACCTCGACGAGGCGCAGCTGCTCCAGCCGCCCCAGCGCCTCGCGGACGGAGGCCATGTTCACCCCGAGATCGGCCGCCAGCGCCCGCTGCGGCGGCAGCCGCTCGCCCGGCCGGTAGTGCCCGGAGAGGATCGCCTCGCGCAGCCGGGCGAAGACGTGGTCGGGGACCGACACGCGCGGGATCGGCGATTGCGGAAGCGGCGACGGCATCGCGTGGCGGATTGTATCGGTGTTCCGAACACCAATGCAATAGCTATACACCAGAGCAAGAGAGACGCCACGCCAACGCAGCTGCACACATCGGTCGGTCACAATGCAGGCATGCCCGGGAGCGGTGGCAAGCTGAAGCTGATCGCGCCGTCCGCCTCGCCCGAGGAGGGGGCCGCGATCGTGGCGGCGTTGGAGCGCTTCATGCGCGCCACCGCGCCGCCGGCGAGCCAGCCCGCGGGCGCTCCCGACGGCTGGCGGCGCGCGGCCGTTCTCGAGGGAGTCTCGCGCGAGCCGCACGCGGATGTTCCCGACCCCTGGATAAATACCTAAAAGCCGCTAGGCTTTAGCGCAATAGCTGTCCACCGACCCGTGTAGTCGAACGCAGTTCGGGCCGAGCGCGTCCGAACCAGGAGGTTTTCGCACCCATGGAGCCAGGTTCCATCTCCGCCCAGCGCGGCACGCTCGAGGACCCGGAGGTCCTGCAGAACGTCCCCGGGCACGTGATCCCGATCCTCGAGCAGGAGTTCGACGACTTCAAGACCGAGGCGGGCAGGTTCCTCGCGGGCGATACGCCTGAAGGCGAGTTCATCAAGTTCCGCCTCAAGCAGGGCGTGTACGGCCAGCGCCAGCCGGACGTGCAGATGATCCGCGTGAAGCTCCCGTTCGGCGGCATCACGCCGGAGCAGATGGAGTCCTTCGCGGACGTGATCGAGAAGTACGTGCCGTTGAACAAGGGCCACATCACGACGCGCCAGAACATCCAGATGCACCACATCCCGCTGCCGGAGGCCGAGAAGGCGATCCGCGAGCTGGCGGAGTCAGGCCTGTCGAGTCGCGAGGGCTGCGGCAACACGGTCAGAAACGTCACCGGCGATCCTTGGGCGGGCGTGGCGGCCGACGAGCTGTTCGACATGACCCCGTACGTGGGCGCGTATGTGCGCTACTTCGTGCGCCATCCGACCACCCAGGCGATGCCGCGCAAGATCAAGACGGCGTTCGACGGCTCAGAGCGGGGCCGCGCGATCAGCGAGATCCACGACATCGCCTACCGTGCGCGCGTGAGGGAGATCGATCGTGGGGATGGGAGCCCGCCCACCCAGGTGCGCGGCGCGCAGATGCTGGTCGGCGGCGGCACGTCGATAATGCCGCGCGTGGCGCCCGCGCTGTACGAGTTCGTGGAGCTCGACAACGGCGAGTACCTGAAGATCGCCGAGGCCGTGTTCCGGATCTTCGACCGCCAGGAGTGGCTGCGCGTGAACCGCGCCCGCGCGCGGATCAAGGTGTTCGTGGACAAGTACGGCATCGAGGAGCTGCGCCGCCAGGTCGAGGAGGAGCTGCGCGGGGACTGGGTCAAAGAGCGCGACTTCTCGGTCGAGCACCGCCTGTTCGTGGACGACGAGCGCGAGAGCGCGCCGGCGCCGCCGCAGACGTACGGCACCCCGAACGGGGACAGCTCGGAGTTCGAGCGCTTCCGCGGGGCGAACGTCGCCGCGCAGAAGCAGGAGGGCTTCGTGACGGTCGAGGTGAAGGTGACCCGCGGCGATCTCACGCCCGAGCAGCTCAGGGGCCTGGCGGAGATCGTGCGCTCCTACGCGGGCGGCTACGCGCGCACGACCGTGCAGCAGAACCTGCTGCTGCGGTGGGTGCGCCACGAGAGCGTGTACGACGTGTGGCGGGCGCTCGGCGAGCTGGGGCTCGCGGACGCGGGCACGCGCGAGATCACGGACGTGGTCTCGTGCCCGGGGACCGACTCGTGCAAGCTCGGGATCACGAGCTCGATGGGGCTCAACCAGGCGGTCCAGGAGCGGGTGCAGGCGATGGACATCACGGACCCGCTGACGCGCGAGATCCACATCAAGATGAGCGGCTGCCCGAACGGGTGCGCCCAGCACCACGTAGCGGACATCGGCTTCTATGGCGCGTCGATCAAAGTCGGCGAGCACACGATTCCCGCGTACATCCCCCACGTGGGCGGCGTGTACGAAGGCGCACCCGTCGCGTTCGGCCAGCGCCTGAAGCTGCGGCTGCCCGCCAAGCGCATACCCGAGGCGATCGAACGCTGGATCCGCCACTATGAGTCCAACCGCGAGGACGGCGAGGCGTGGGGAGCCTTTGCGCAGCGCGTCGGCACGAGCGAGCTCGAGGGCCTGGTCAAGGACCTTTCGATGCCCGTCGACTTCGGGCTGGAGACGATGAACACATTCATCGACTGGAACAGGAACGTCCCATTCGAAGTCCTACGGGGCGAGGGCGAGTGCGCGGTATAGACGAGTACGCCGGGATAGACCTCAAGACTTCCATGAAACGAGACGACCAGATCAGATGCCCCGACTAGAGACCCACATTGAGCCGGTGACCTCCAACCCCGACCCGACATTCAGCCTGACGCACACGCTGCGGGAGGCGGCGCGCCACGGCGAGCGCGCGGTGCTGCTGTGCTCCTTCCAGAAGGAGGAGTCGGTGCTGATCGACGAGCTGCTGCGACTCAATGAAGAGATGTCCCCCACCGCCCCCGGCAAGGCGGTGCGGATCGTGACGATCGACACAGGCGTGCTGTTCGGAGAGACGCTGCAGACGTGGCGCGCGTTCGAGCAGCGCTTCGGCGTCACGATCGAGGTGCAGGACGCGAGCAATCCGGAGAACCCGTGGAGCGGCCCTGAGCACTGCTGCTCGGTCGCCAAGGTCGCGGCGCTCGAGAGCGCGCTCGCGGGCGCCGAGGGCTGGATCACGGGCATCCGCCGCGAGCAGGGCCCCACGCGGGCCGCCACCGAGCTGATCGAACGCGACGCGAAGCGCAATCTGTGGAAGTACAACCCGCTCGCGCACTGGACCGACAAGGACCTGTGGCGGCGCATCCACGAGCGCGACCTCCCCTACAACCCCCTGCACGACCAGGGCTACGAGTCGATCGGCTGCGCGCCGTGCACCCAGCCGGGCAGCGGACGCGAGGGCCGCTGGGCGGGCACGAGCAAGACGGAGTGCGGATTGCACGTGGAGACGGTGGAGCCTTGAACGTCGCGGCCCGCCCCCAGCTGAGCCACCTGCGGGCGCTGGAGTCCGAGGCGATCCACGTGATGCGCGAGGTGGCGGCGGAATTCGAGCGCCCGGTGCTGCTGTTCAGCGGCGGCAAGGACTCGATCGTGCTGCTGCGCCTGGCCGAGAAGGCGTTTCGCCCGGCGCCGTTCCCGTTCCCGCTGA
>JBKQHH010000092.1:0-9652 GCA_052148875.1 Solirubrobacteraceae bacterium | reverse complement strand
GTCGGCCTGCTGGTCACGGTGGGCCCGCTGGCCGCCGAGATGCGCGCGACGTTCGCCGGCGAGTCCTATTCTGTGGGCGACGCGGCCGAGGCGGCGGAGCTGCTCGAGCGGCTGCTGCGCGAGCGCGACACGGTGCTCGTGAAGGGCTCGCGCGGAGTGGGGCTGGAGCGCGTGGCCGCGAGCCTGCGGGGAGAGGGGCGCAACGTGCCGCGAGAGCGTGCCGGCGGGGGGCCCGTCCTCGCGCCAGGTGCGGGCTCGGGGCGACGCTGAATGGGCCGGATCCTCTTCGGTGGAACGGCCGCGCTGCTGATCTGCATCTTCCTCAGCCCGAAGTTCATCGAATTCCTGCGCAAGCGCGAGTTCGGTCAGCAGATCCGCGAGGAGGGTCCCGAGGGGCACCATCAGAAGGCGGGGACGCCGACGATGGGGGGGATCATCATCTTCCTCGCGGTGGCGATCTGCTTCCTGATCCTCACCGAATACGAATGGCGCTCGGTGGGGGTGTTCGGGGCGGCGATCGCGTGTGCGCTGCTGGGCTTCGCCGACGACTACACGAAGCTCGTCAGGCGCCGCTCGCTGGGGCTGCGCGCGCGGACGAAGCTGGGGATCACGATCGCGATCTCGCTGGGGCTGTGGTACGTGGCGCGCTACGAGGCGCACCTGCAGCCGACGCTGGCGCTGAACTTCGTCGACTACCACATCGAACTCGGCCCGCTGTTCCCGCTGCTGATCTACCTGGTGGTGGCGGGCACGACGAGCGCGGTCAACCTCACCGACGGCCTCGACGGCCTCGCCGCCGGCTGCGCGGCGATCGTGCTGCTCGCGTACATCGGCATCACGTTCTTCGCGGGCGACTACGACATGGCGATGCTCGCGGGCTGCCTGGGGGGCGCGTGCATCGGCTTCCTGTGGTTCAACGCGTTCCCGGCGACGATCTTCATGGGCGACACCGGCTCGCTGGGGCTCGGCGGAGCGATCGCGGGCCTTGCGGTGATGACGAAGACCGAGCTGCTGCTGATCCTGATCGGCGGCATCTTCGTGGTCGAGGCGCTGTCGGTCGCGATCCAGGTGATCTCCTTCCAGATGACCCGCAGGCGCGTGTTCCTGATGGCGCCGATCCACCACCACTTCGAGCTGAAGGGATGGTCTGAGACGAAGATCATCCTGCGCTTCTGGATCGTCGCGTCGATCTGCGGCGCGATCGGGTTCACCATCTACCGTCAAAGTCGCGGGGTGTGAGCGGATACCCAGGCCCGCCGGTCTCTGGAGGCTTCCATCGGTTGGCGTCGAAGTGAGCATGGATGCCAGCAGCGCGAGGGAGCGGTGGCTCGTCCACCCAGGCCAAGGCCGGCCGGCGAGAGCGCGGCGCGGGCAAGCGTACCCTGAGGGGCACACCCCAAAGGGCGCAGGCAGGCGGACGCGTGGGCAAGGACGGGGGCGCGGCGACGGCGCGGTCCGCGGGCCAGTCGTCGCTCGAGCACCGCATCCTGCTGACCGCGACGATGTGCCTGCTGGCGTTCGGCGCGGTGATGGTCTACAGCGCCTCCTCGGCCACGACGCTGCTGCAGGGGGGTGGCTTCGGCGGCAGCTACCTCGTCAAGTTCGTCATCTACGGCGCCGTCGGCCTGATCGTGATGCGGGTGCTGGCGCGCGACGGGGTGGCGAAAGTGCACAGCATCACCGCGCCGCTGCTGGCCGCCTCGTTCGTGCTCGTGCTGGCGGTGCACATCCCGCACGTGGGCGTGAGCGTCAACGGCGCCCGCCGCTGGATCGGGCCGGGATCGTTCCAGTTCGAGCCTTCGGAGCTGATGAAGCTCGCGCTGGTCCTGTACGCGGCCACGCTGCTGGCCAAGCATCCGCGGCAGGTGCACGACCTGCGCGAGCTGGCCAAGCCGTTGCTGCTGGTCGTGGGCGCCGCGAGCCTGCTCGTGTTCAGCGAGCCGGACCTGGGCACGGCGATGGTGATCGCCTTCACGGTCGCCGCGATGCTGATCGCCGCCGGCATCCCGCCGCGCAAGCTCGGTGTGATCGCGGGAACGGTGCTGGGACTGGTGCTGATCTACGCGATCGCGCAGCCGTACGCGCGCGCGCGGCTGACCTCCTTCGTCGATCCCTGGGCGCACGCCTCCTCGACCGGCTTCCAGGCGGTCCAGGGGCAGATCGCGATCGGCTCCGGCGGCCTGTTCGGCGTCGGCCCGGGCCAGTCGGTGCAGAAGATCTTCTACCTGCCGGAGGCGCAGACGGACTTCATCCTCGCGGTGATCGCCGAGGAGCTCGGCGTGGTGGGCGTGTTCGCGCTGCTGTTCCTGTACGGCCTGATCGCGTACGCCGGCCTGCGGGCGGCGAAGGCGGCGCGCAGCCTGTACAGCGCGCTGATCGCCGTCGGCGTGACCACGCTGATCGTCTCCCAGGCGGTGCTCAACGCGTTCGCGGTGCTGGGGCTCGCGCCGCTGACGGGCGTGCCGCTGCCGTTCGTGTCCTACGGCTCGAGCAGCCTGATCGTGATGCTCGCGGCGATGGGCCTGCTGCTGAACGTCGCCTCGGGCGCGACCGGGCACGTGCGCGCGGTGGCGCCGTCGCGTCGCGCGGCCCAGCGCCCGCGCAGCGCGCGCTCCGACGACGCGCGGGCGCGCGAACCGGCACGATGGGGCGATGACGGGGACGCGCAGGACGATCGTGATCGCCGCCGGCGGGACCGCGGGGCACGTGGTGCCGGCGCTCGCGGTGGCGGACGCGCTGCGGGCTGAGGGCGCCGACGTCGCGTTCATCGGCGGGGGCCGCGCGGAGGCGCAGCTGGTGCCGGCGGCGGGCTTTGCGCTGCACACGATCGCGGTCGAGGGCCTGCACCGCAGGAACCCGCTGCGCGCGTTGCGCGCGCTCGTGCTCGCCGCCGCGGCGCTCCCGCGCGCGCGCAAGCTGCTCAGGCAGCTCGCTCCCGACGCGGTGATGGGCGGCGGCGGCTACGTCGCGGGACCGGTCGGCGTGGCCGCGCTGACGCTGCGCATCCCGCTGGTGCTGACCGAGGCCGACAGCCACCTCGGCCTGACCAACCGCCTGCTCGCGCCGTTCGCGCGGCGGGTGTGCCTGGCGTTCGCCCTGCCGGGTCGAGACGGCGGCCGCTATCGCGTGACCGGACGGCCGATACCGCCGCCGGCGCACGACCGCGCGGGCGCGCGCGCGCGCTTCGGGATCGAGCCGGACGAGACGTGCGTGCTCGTCTTCGGCGGCTCGCTGGGTGCGCGCTCGATCAACCTGGCGGCGGTCGAGGCATTCGCGGGGGCGCCCTTTCACGTGCTGCACGTCAGCGGCCGGCGCGACCACGCCGAGCTGGCGGCCGGCGGGCTGCCGGCCGACTACGACCTGCGCGAGTACCTCGACCTGGGCGACTTCGCGGATGCGCTCGCCGCCGCCGACCTGGCGGTCGCGCGCGCGGGCGGGTCGGTGTTCGAGATCGCAGCGCACGGGCTGCCGGCGGTGCTCGTCCCCTACCCGCACGCGTCGGCCGACCATCAGAGCACGAACGCGCGCTGGATGTCCGACGCGGGCGCGGCGGTTGTGATCCCCGACGCGGAGCTCAGCGGCGCGCGCCTGGGCGGCGAGGTGGCCGCGCTGCTGGCCGATCGCGATCGCCTGCAAGCGATGTCCGCCGCGGCCCGCGGCCTCGCGCGGCCGGACGCGGCGCGCGAGGTGGCAGCGGAGCTGCTGGAGGCGGCTGCATGAACACGCATGGCGGCGCCCTGCGTGCCTATGACGACGGCGGGTTGGGATGAGCGGGCCGTGGAGCGGGCGGCGCCTGCACTTCGTGGGCGTGGGCGGCGCGGGCATGAGCGCGTACGCGCGCGCGGCGCACGCGCTCGGCGCGGAGGTCAGCGGCTCGGACGCGGCCGACGGCCCGTACCTGGAGCGGCTCGCGGCCGACGGCGTGCTGCGGGCCCACGTGGGCCATCGCGCGGAGAACGTTCCGGCGGGGGAGGGCGTGGAGCTGTTCTACTCCTCGGCGGTCGTGGCGGACAACGTCGAGCGCCGCGCGGCGCGCGAGCGGGGCATCCCCGAGCGCTCGCGAGCGGAGCTGCTCGCCGAGCTGAGCGGCATGCGGCGGACGATCGCGATCGCGGGCACGCACGGCAAGACGACCACCTGCTCGATGCTCGTGCACGCGCTGCGCGCCGCCGGCATGCGGCCGGGGTGGCTGGTGGGCGCGCCGATCGGCGGCGGCCTGGCGAACGCGGAGTGGGGGGAGGGCGAGTGGCTGGTGGTGGAGGCCGACGAGTCCGACCGCTCGATGCTCAGCCTGAGCGTGGAGGTCGCGCTGCTGACGAACGTCGAGCTAGACCACCACGCGACGTTCGCGTCGCTGGCGCAGCTGCGCGACGCGTTTCGCGAGTTCCTGGCGCTGGCGCGCACGGCGATCGTCGTGTGGGACCGGCCCGAGCTGCTGGCGCTGGCGCCCGATGCGCCCGGGATCGAGCGCGTCGCCTACGACGCGCCCGACCCGGTGCTGGTGCCGGGAGGCTCGCGTTTCGACTGGCGCGGCGACGAGGTCGTCCTGGCGGTCCCGGGCGCCCACAACGCGATCAACGCCGCCGGCGCGCTGGAGGCGGCGCGCATGGCGGGAGCGGACGCGGCGGCGGCGATCGCCGGCCTGGCTGGCTTCCACGGCGCCGGCCGGCGCTTCCAGGCGCTCGGCGAAGGGCCGCACGGGGCGCTGCTGTACGAGGACTACGCGCACCATCCGAGCGAGATAGAGGCCACGCTGCGCGCCGCGCGCACGCTGGAGCACCGGCGCCTGGTGGCGGTTTTCCAGCCGCATCTGTACTCGCGCACGGCGCTGCTCGCGCGGGAGTTCGGCCGCGCGCTGGCGCTGGCGGACGTGGTGGCGGTGCTGGACGTGTACCCCGCGCGCGAGCGCGCGGAGGATCACCCGGGCGTGAGCGGCCTGCTGATCGCGCAGGCGAGCGCCGACGCCGCCGATGGAAGACCCGTGTACTGGCTGCCGAGCTTGGCCGCCGCGGACCCGGTCCTGCGCGGGGTGCTCGAGGAGGGCGACCTGTGCGTGGTGATGGGCGCGGGCGACATCGACGCGCTGGGGCGCGCGCTGGCGTCATGAGCGTGCCCGAGGGCGTCCAACGCGATTACCCGCTCGCGCGCCTGACGACGGTGCGCACGGGCGGCGCGGGGGAGCTGTTCGCGCGCGCGGGCAGCGAGGAGCGGCTGCTGGAGCTGCTCGCGTGGACGGCCGCGAACGGCGTGGCGGTGAGCGTGGTGGGCTCGGGCTCGAACCTGCTGGTGGCCGACGAGGGCGTGTCGGGCCTGATCGTGAAGCTCGACGGCGAGCTGGCGGCGATCTCGGTGGATGGGCGGCGGATGCTGTGCGGTGGCGGCGCGCGCCTGCCGGCGGTGGCCGCGCGGGCGGCGCGCGAGGGCCTGTCGGGGATCGAGTTCGGCGTGAACATCCCGGGGACGGTCGGCGGCGCGGTGCGCATGAACGCGAACGCGTACGGCGGCGAGCTGCAGCGCGTGCTCGAGTGGGTGCGGATCGCGACGGCGTCGGGAATCGAGCGCCGCGAGCCGAGCGAGCTGGGTCTCAGCTACCGACGCTCGAGCCTCGCCGACGGCGAGATCGTCACGCGCGCGAGCCTGCTGCTGGCCCCGGCACAGCCGGCCGCGGTGAAGGCGACGCTGGAGGAGATGCGCCGCCGCCGCCACGAGGCCCAGCCGCAGGGCATCAGGACGTTCGGCTCAACGTTCAAGAACCCCGATGATCCCCGCGCGCAGGGTCACAGCGCGGGGCTGCTGCTGTCGGAGGCCGGCTGCAACGGCCTGGCGGTCGGTGGCGCGCGCTTCGCGCCCAAGCACGCGAACTTCGTCGAGAACACCGGTGCGGCCACGACTGCGGACGTGATCGCGGTGATGGCGGAGGGCCGCCGCCGCGTGCTCGAGCGCTTCGGCGTGGCGCTCGAGCCTGAGGTGCAGACGCTGGGGAACGTGCGGTTTCCGTGGTTGGAGTCTGGTCGAGCTTGACGGATCTGCGCACTTGGAGGACTGCCACGCCTGGGCATGGCACTCCTCGAGTTGGTCCAGGGGCAGTGCTACAGTTCGCAACGGAGACGCAACGGAGAAGCCAGGTCAGAGAAACCATGACAGAGACGGCAGCTAAGACGGTCACGGTGGCGCGACAGCGATTCGAGCTGCGGCGAGACCGTGTCGAGCGAGCTATGCGCCGTGTGCTGCCGGAGCCGATCACGAGCCACTACGTGGTCATAGGCCGCCGGCGATACCCGCCGAAGCAGGTCCTTGGCGTCCTCACAGGTCTCGACCGCGCTGATTTCACCTCGCATCAGGCGCGACGCATCCTCACCGGGCTCGGATTCCAGGCCGGTCGGCGGCCGGGACGGCAGCTGGTCGACGCTAACGGTGAGTCCGAGGCGCGGTGGGCTCGCACTCCTGCCGCGCGGTCCAGATCTCGCGGCTCGACTGCTTTGATGCGAGCCACGGCCGAGACGCTCGAGCCGTTCATCGGGCAGTGGGTTGCGACGAAGGGGCCGGAGGTGCTGGTCGCGGCGGGTGATCCCCGCACGGTCGTGCGCTGGCTCGCCGAGCACCGTCAGCAGGCGGACAGCATGTTTCGTGTGCCAGCCGGGGAGTTCGAGGCCAGCGGGCTCGCACCGTTGTGAAGCATTCTTTTCAGGCACTACCGGGGCTGGGGGGGCGAGCGCGACCCGTCGTCGATCTCGTGGTGGAGGGGCTTGAGCTGGCTCCACAGGCATGCCTGCTGGACACAGGGGCCAGCGACATTCGCATGGGCAAGCACGTCGCCGAGCTGGCAGGCATCACACTCGATAGGAAGCTCAGCCACGAGATCGTGATCGCAGGGCTGCGCACGGCGGGTCAGGTGGCCAATGTCCAGCTCGAGTTGCGTCAAGACTCTGGCGTCCACACGTGGAATCCGACCGTCTACTTCTGCGATCCATGGCCGTGGGCTTTCGGCTTGCTCGGTCTGGCTGGCCTGGACCCTTTTCTGACAATCGTCGACAGCTACGAGGAGTGGGTCGAGCTGCGTCCGTTGCAGCGCTGAGGCGCGGTAGGGGTTCCCGCCCCGGGGTCGAAGACCTCACGAATGAGTCGATCGCTCGCCGCCGCTCCCGGCCGCCGTCGTGCCGCGGGGTCCCGTCCGCGTCGCACCGCTCCCAAGTCGTCGCCCCCCGCGTTCGGCGTCCTGCGTCCGTTCACCGTCGTGGCGAGCCTGGCGCGCGCGGCGGCAGCGTTCGTCCTGCGTCGCCGCCGCCTGCGCATCGCCCTGCTCGCGCTCCTGGTCGCGCTGCCGCTGCTCGGCTGCGGCTGGCTGTGGTTCCGCCAGTCGTCGTTCGTGTCGGTGCAGAAGGTGCGGATCGTCGGCGTGCACGGCCCCGAGGCGCAGGCGGTGGAGGCTGCGCTCGTGGACGCGGCGCGCGGCATGAGCACGCTCGACGTGAGCACGGGCGCGCTGAGCGCCGCGGTCGCGCCGCTGCGCGTGGTGCGCGCGGTGCGGGCGATCCCGAGCTTCCCGCACGGGCTGCGCATCGAGGTCAGCGAGCAGCTGCCGGTCGCTGCTCTCACGGTCGCCGGCGTGCGCACGGCGGTCGCCGCCGACGGCGTGGTGCTCGGGCCGGCGCTCCTGTCCGGCTCGCTGCCGAGCGTCAGCGGCTCCTTCGTCCCCGCTCCCGGCAGGCGCGTCGGCGGCGCGAGCCTGCGGGCGGCGCTCATCGTGCTCGGCGCCGCGCCGGCGCCGCTCGCGAAGTACGTGGAACGCGCGTTCACGGGCGCGGAGGGTCTCACCGTGGCGATGCGCAACGGCCTGCTCGTGTACTTCGGCGACGCCACCCGTCCGCACGCGAAGTGGCTCTCGCTCGTGCGCGTGCTCGCCGATTCCAGCTCCGCCAGCGCCTCCTACGTGGACGTGCGCCTGCCGTCGCATCCGGCCGCCGGGTTCCCCGCGGGCGTGACCCCGCCGGACGCGAGCTCGACCGCGGGCGCCGGGGCCGGGTCGGGCGAACCGGTGGGAGGCTCGGAAGAATCGACGATCGCCGCGCTCGCCGCCGGCCTGTCCGACGGGAGCACCACGGGGTCGCCGGCCGGGGCGGAACCCTCCTCCGCCTCCGCCTCCGCCACCACCGCCCCGTCCTCCGAAGGCGCCGAAGCGGGCGCCGGCGAAGCGGGCTCGACGAGCGAAGTCCAGGGCTCCCAGACCGGCCCCGCGCCAGGGGGTTAGCAAGCCTCGGCAAGCCTGAACCTCAACTAGAGCCTCACCCCACTGTCGGACCGATTCTCAGGCAGTGGTCGAGAGTCGGGCGATCTGCAACGTTTGTTGCGAGAGTCGTCGAGCTCGTTGACAGGGCGAAGTTCCCTGCATAACGTGCACAACCCGGCGGTTCGGCGACCAGTATGCTGCCAACCCTACATTCCTACTGAAGGCTTCGGACGGAAACCATCATGGAGAGAAGCGGAAGCTATCTGGCGGTCATCAAGGTCGTGGGCGTCGGCGGCGGCGGCACAAACGCGGTCAGCCGCATGGTCGACGCGGGGCTGCGCGGCGTGGAGTTCATCGCCGCCAACACGGACGCCCAGGCGCTCGCCATGTGCGACGCCGACATCAAGCTGAACATCGGACACGAGTCCACCAAGGGCCTCGGCGCGGGCGCCAACCCGGACGTGGGCCTGGCCGCGGCGTCGGAGTCGCGCGACGACATCAAGGAGGCGCTCAAGGGCGCCGACATGGTGTTCGTGACCGCCGGCGAGGGCGGCGGCACGGGAACCGGCGCCGCGCCGGTGATCGCCGAGATCGCCAAGAACGAGATCGGCGCGCTGACCGTCGGCGTGGTCACGCGCCCGTTCGACTTCGAGGGCTCCCAGCGCGGCCGCCAGGCGATCGAGGGGATCGAGCGCCTGCGCGAGGTCGTCGACACGCTGATCGTGATCCCCAACGAGAAGCTGCTGACGGTCGTCGAGCGGCGCACGTCGATGCTCGACGCGTTCCGCGAGGCCGACAACGTGCTGCGCCAGGGCGTCCAGGGGATCACCGACCTGATCACGATCCCCGGCCTGATCAACCTCGACTTCGCCGACGTGCGCACGATCATGCAGGACGCCGGCTCGGCGCTGATGGGCATCGGCACCGCCAGCGGCGAGAACCGGTGCGCCGACGCCGCCAGGGCGGCCATCTCCTCGCCGCTGCTGGAAGAGTCCGTCGACGGCGCCACCGGCATCCTGCTGAACATCACCGGCGGCAAGGACCTCGGCCTGTTCGAGGTCAACGACGCCGCCGAGATCATCCAGAGCGAGGCCGACCCCAACGCCAACATCATCTTCGGCGCGGTCATCGACGAGAGCATGTCCGACGACGTGCGCGTGACCGTCATCGGCACCGGCTTCGACCATCGGGTGGGTGGGCTCCGATCGAGCACCCGCCGCGACACGCGCGCGACGGCGCGTCCCGACAGGGGCCCTCACATCTCAGATCGCCAGCGCTCGACGCTCGAGATCTCCGACGAGGACATCGACGTCCCGCCGTTCCTGCGCTAGCTCAGCGGCACGATGGCCGGCGCGGCTCTGCGTCCTCGATCGCTCATGTGCTCTCGCACACTTCGCTCACTGCGTCCTTGATCCGCTTGACCCT
>JBKQHH010000091.1:0-4112 GCA_052148875.1 Solirubrobacteraceae bacterium | reverse complement strand
CCCTAAGCTCGACGAGCGCGAGGTCGCGCTCAAGCTGCTCGCCCGCGCGAAGCGCCGTGGCGGAGAGACCGTGATCGCCGACAAGGGCTACGCCGGCAAAGAGTTCGCGAAAGCGGCCAGCGACCTGCAGGCCACGATCGTGCGCCCCCGCCGCAAAGACGAGCCCGGCCACGGTCCACACCTCGCGCCGATCCGCCAACGCATCGAGAGCATCTTCTGGACCTGCAAGGACATCCTCACCCTCGAGCGCCACGGCGCCAGAACGCTCCCCGGCCTCAGAGAGCGCATCCTGCAACGCCTCCCGACGCTCGCCGCCGCCATCAGCCTCAACCACCAACTCGGCCGGCCAAGCCGCGCACTCGTCAACTACTGCGCCTAGATGACTGATTCCGTTTGCACGGGCTCAGTGGTCGTATGCGGTGAAGTGGCGCCCGGGCTTGTCGATCTCGCCGGCTTCCCAGAGCAGCCAGTTGTGCCAGACGCCGGCGGCGAGGGCGAGTACGCGTTGGCAGACGCGTACCCATACCCCGTCGGGGATGTGTCCGCCGTGCTGCTCGAGGGAGAGCTGGCCCTTGGCGGTGTCATAGACGGACTCGATCCACTGGCGCATACCGCCGAGTTTGCCGAACCGCGGCTTCTCGCCCTTGCGGTCGGGGCGGATGAGCGTGGCGTCCAGGGACGCGACGGTCTCCTCGAACTCTTGGCCGGCGAAGCCCTTGTCGGCGACAATGACCTCTCCACCGGTGAGCAGGCCATCTTGGCGTGCGCGTTCGAGCATCGCAGCTGCGACCTCGCGCTCTGGCTCGTTCGCGGGTGCGAGGGCGAAGCTGACAGGCATCCCGTCGGGGGCGCACAGCAGGTAGAGCCGCAGCCCCCAGAAGTAGCGCGAGTGGCTAGCGCAATACCCGTAGGCGGCCCAGCCAGCGAGCTCGGAGCGCTTGACGGTCTGGCGGGAAGCGCCGCATGGCACCGGGGTGGAGTCCAGCAGCCGCAGTCGGTCACTGAACGACGGCGAGATCCGCGCCAGCTGGATGATGACCAAGCAGATCCTCGGGGCGAGCGCCCGCAAGCGCTTGTTGTAGCCCGGCTGCTTGGGGATGTAGGGGAACAAGTGGCCCAGCCGCTGGCGCGCGAAACGCAGAAACCGCCGCTCGGAGTGGCAGTCCAGGAAGATCTGCGCCACAGCGAGCGTGACGAGCTCGGCATCGGTGATCTTTGGGCGACGCCCTGCACCGGTACGCCGGGGCAGGAGATCGTCCACCAGCACATAAAGTGCGGTGAGCAGGCTGTCAAGGTCGGCGGGCACGAGGCCACCTCCGTGGTCGACGTTGCGATTGCAACGCCGACCTTCGACAGCCCGCCAATCCCCCCTCGCGCCGCCCCCACACCAGCCACCAATTCGGAATCAGTCATCTAGAACCGTGGAATCAATCATCTAGTTTTCGGGTGCATCACGCCCCCTCGTCGATTCCGTCGGCCCGTGGCTGAAAATCGTGGTGTCCCCGGTTCGAATCCGGGTCTCGCCATCGAGGTTTCGGCCTGCCGGGCGATGAACTAGAACAAATTGTTCTATCTCGTACCCGAACCGTCTTTATCTGCAAACGCAAACAAAAGCAGATATTGCGCCGCCCCGCCCCCGTTAGACTCGCCCCGTGGACTTCGGCATCGGCTACTTCCCGACCCACGACGCCGTCAGTCCGGGAGCCCTCGCGCGCCTGGTCGAGGAGCGCGGCCACGAGTCGCTGTTCTTCCCCGAGCACACGCACATCCCGGCGAGCCGCGAGACGCCGTATCCGGCCGGCGGCGAGCTGCCGCGCAAATACTTCCATTCGTATGACCTGTTCGTCGCGCTGACGGCGGCCGCGGCGGCGACGAGCAGGCTGCGCGTGGGCAGCGGCATCTGCCTGGTGATCGAGCGCGACCCGATCACGACCGCCAAGGAGGTCGCGAGCGTCGACCACCTCTCCGGCGGGCGCCTGGAGTTCGGCGTCGGCGCGGGCTGGAACCGCGAGGAGATGCGCAACCACGGCACCGATCCCCGCGTGCGCATGGCGATCATGCGCGAGCGCCTCGAGGCGATGAAGGCGATCTGGACGCAGGAGGAGGCGAGCTACCGCGGCGAGCACGTCGACTTCGAGCGCATCTGGTCGTGGCCGAAGCCGGCGCAGCGACCGCATCCGCCGGTGCTCGTGGGCGGCAACGGCCCGACTGTGCTCGACCGCGTGCTCAGCTTCGGCGACGCGTGGCTGCCGAACAACACCGGGGAAGACCTGCTGGCTCGCGCGCGCGAGCTGTGGGCGCGCGCCGACCGCCCGATCGACGTGATCGTGATGGGCGCGCCCGCGAAGCCGGCGGCGCTCGAGGAGTTCGCGAAGGCGGGCGTGCGACGGGTCGTGCGCTGGATCCCGTCGGCGACGCTCGGACCGGTCGAACGCGCGCTGGAGCGCTGGGAGGACGCGATCGCCGAGCTCCACGGCGAGTGACTCCGGAGGAGTCGCGACGAATCGTGCGCGAGCCGCCACTCACCCAGCGTTCGGCAACGGCTCTCGCCCGCGCGATCCGCGAACGCGAGGTCTCCTCGCGCGAGGTGCTCGAGGCGCACATCGACATGTGCAAGCACCACCAGCCGCGCACTGGCGCGATCGCCGTCGAGCGTTTCGACGCCGCGCGACGTGACGCCGACGCCGCCGACGCCCGCATCGCGAGCGGCGACGAGGGCGAGCTGCCGCCGTTGCTCGGGGTGCCTTGCACGATCAAGGAGGCGTTTGCGGTCAAGGGCATGCCGAACTGCGCGGGGCTCGTCGCGCGGCGCGATCATCGGGCCGAGACCACGGCGCCGACCGTGCAGCGGTTGATGGACGCCGGCGCGATCCCGCTCGGCCTCACCAACATCTCCGAGCTCACGCTGTGGGTCGAGTCCGACAACCGCGTGTACGGGCGCTCCAGCAACCCCTATGACTCCTCGCGCACGGCCGGCGGCTCGTCCGGCGGCGAGGGTGCGGCGATCGGCAGCGGGGGGTCTCCGTTCGGGCTCGGGTCGGACATCGGCGGCTCGATCCGTATCCCGGCCTTCTTCTGCGGCGTGTTCGGGCACAAGCCGTCAAACGGGCTGGTGCCGCACACCGGCTCCTACCCGATCCCGCACGGCGAGTCCAAGCGGCTGCTCGGCTTCGGCCCGCTGGCGCGCCGCGGCGAGGACCTGATGCCGGTGCTGCGGATCTTGTCGGGTCCGGACGGCGCCGACCCGCTCGTCACGCGCGAGCCCCAGCTCGGCGACCCCGCGAGCGTCTCGCTCGACGGACTTCGGGTGCTGATCAGCGAGTCGGCGTTCGTGCAGCCGATCAACCGCGAGCTGCTCGCCGCGCGCGAGCGCGCCGCGGGTGCGCTGGCGGCGGCCGGGGCACGGCTCGAGCGCATCCGCCTGCCGAAGATGCGCCTCGCCGGCGAGGCCTACCTGGCGGCGCTCAGCGACGCGGGCGACGCATCGGTGGCGCAGATCCTCGAGGAGGCGGGAGCGGAGCGCCTGACGGTTCGGAGCGCGCTGCGCCGCGGCGGTCCCCACACCGTGCCGCTGAAGGCGTTTGCGCTGCTCGAGCAGGCGAACCGCCTCCAGTCGCCAAGGCGTGTCAGCAAGGCGATCGACTGGGGACGCGCGTACGCGCGCGAGATCGCGGAGACGATCGGCGACGGCGTTCTCCTGCACCCGCCGTTCGCGAACGTCGCGCCGCGGCACGGGCGTACCAATGGTCGCCTGTACGTGTCCCAGCCGATGGCCGTCTTCAACCTCGCCGCCGTCCCCGTCACCCAGGTGCCCCTCGGGCTCGGCTCCCGCGGGCTCCCGCTCGGCGTGCAGGTCGCGGCCGCGCCCGGGCGCGATCACGTGTCGATTGCCGTCGCGATGGAGCTCGAGCGCGTGTTCGGCGGCTGGGTTCCGCCGAACGCACATTGAGCGGCGCCAACGCGCTGGGCAACCTCCCGCGCTAGGTGACGTGCCCAGGGACGTTGCGAACGCCGTGAGGTAGGTCCGGGCCTACCGAGAGGCTGTGGGTGTCAAAGCTCACGACCTCAAGGAAGGCCCGGAATGCAACACGCTAACGCTCCGCTGACCGCGC
>JBKQHH010000090.1:0-16238 GCA_052148875.1 Solirubrobacteraceae bacterium | reverse complement strand
CCTCGTGATCCCGCCCGTGCGCATCCACGACGAGCTCGGCATGGAATCGCACGAGTACGTGTTCAAGGTGCGCGGCTCCGAGGTCGCGCGCGGGCGCATCATGCCCGGGCACCTGCTCGCGATGGACCCCGGCGACGCCAGCGGCAAGCTCGCCGGGATCCCCACGCGCGAGCCCGCCTTCGGCCTGGAGGCCGTATGGATACAGGAGTCCGCGCGCTCGGACGCCGAGGCGCTCGGCTACACCGTCGTCGACCCCGAGTCGATGATCGTCACCCATTTGACGGAGACGATCCGCGCCCACGCCGCCGAGCTGCTCACGCGCCAGGACGTGCGCGCGCTGCTCGACAAGCTCAAGGAGACCAACGCCGCGGTCGTCGAGGAGGTCGTGCCCGAGGCGCTGTCGCTAGGCGAGATCCAGCGCGTGCTGCAATCGCTGCTCTCCGAGGGCGTGCCGATCCGCGATCTCGGCACGATCGTGGAGGCAATCGGCGACAAGGCGCGAACAACACGTGACACAAGTCTCCTATCGGAGTACGCTCGTCAGGCGCTGGGCCGGGCGATCACGGCTCCTCACCTGGACGAGCAGTTGCGACTGCAAGCGATAACCCTGGACCCCGCAATCGAGCAGGAGGTCTCCACCTCGATCACCCAGACCACCGACGGGGAGTATCTCGCCATGGATCCGCCGCGAGCGCAGGCCATCGTCAACGCCCTGCGCGCCCAGGTCGAGCACGCCACCGCGCGCGGCGCGCGGCCCGTGCTGCTGTGCTCCGCGCGCATCCGCCGCCATCTGCGCCGGCTGATCGCCCAAGCGCAGCCGCATCTCGCCGTCTGCTCCTACAACGAGATCGCCCCCGGAATCGACGTCGAAACCATCGGGGTAATACACGCATGAATGCGTATCGGTCCAAGGAGCGTGAGCGATGAGCACCCCCGGCGAGCTGCTCGAAGCGCTCGGACGCGAGGCCCGCTCGCGGTTCGGCAACGGCGGCGGGGCAGCCACGCGCGTCTACCGCGGACGCTCCGTCGACGAGCTCGTCCCCCAGATCCAGCGGGAGCTCGGCAACGACGCGATCATCGTGCGCCGGCGCGAGGGCCTCACCGGCGGCGTCCTCGGCTTCTTCCAGCATGCGTTCGTCGAGATCGAGGCTATGCCCGGGGGGCCCGCCGTCGACGTGTACGACGAAGACGACGCCAGCCCGCCGCCCGCCGTCACGCCGGCGCCCGCGCCCGAGGGCGAGCGCGCGTCCGCCGCAGGCGAGCGCGCATCCGCCGCGGGCGAGCGTGCATCCGCACTCGAAGACCTTTCCGCGTTGAATCGTTCCGTGCTGAATCGTTCCGCCATGGAACATTCTCCCGCGCCGTCACCGCCCGCCGCGCCCGCGCCGTTCGATGAGCCCGCGCCTGGAAGGCCCGCCGCGCCGGGCGGACCCTCGGCGCCACTCCCGCCCGCCGCGGAGCAGCCCCCGTACTCGCGCTACCCGCCCACCGTGCCCGCCCGCCCGCAGCTGGGCTACGCGCCCATCCCGCCCGCGCCGGAGGGTGCGCCGGTCCCACCGCCGGCCTCGCTCGCGCCGCCGCCGCCCTTCTACACGCGCGAGCAGGCGCCGCCCACCAGGGCGGGCAGCGCGTACGTGACCGCGCACCTGGCCGCGCTGGCGCGCGCGGACCGCTCGAGGGTTCCGCCGCGCCCGCGGGCCACGGAGCGCCGCGGCGATCCGCGCGAGTGGATCTCCGACTTTCCCCCTCCTGGGACAGACCGCGAGCTGGGCCCGGCCGCGGCGCCCGAGCCCTTCTCCCCCCCCGCCGAGCGGGCGCCCGCGCCGCGGTGGGCGGCGAGCGAGCGGCGCGAGGTGGCGCCGGGCTCGCACGGCCGCGCCCGCGCGGGCGTCGCCAGGAGCCTGCAGCGCTGCGGCATCGGCGAGCAGCTGGCGAGCGAGCTGATCGACGGGGCCAGCGCGCACGCGCTCGCGCTCGCGCCCCGCGGCGGCCTGGCCCAGGCGGTGCGCGCGACGCTCGTCCAGCGGATACCGGCAGCGCCGCCGCTGCCCACCAAGGGCGCCGCGATCGTCGTCATCGGGGCGGGCGGCGCCGGCAAGACGACGTGCTGCGCGGCCCTGCTCGGCGCCTACCGCAGGAGCAGCTCGCTGCAGGCCAGCTTCGCGACGATCACGCGCGAGCCCGAGCGCGGCGAGCTGCAGATGATCCTCAGCCCGTACATCATGAAGCCCTCCTCCGCCCGCGCCCCGCGCGCGCTGCGGGCGCTGCGCAGGGCGCGGGACGACGGCATGACGATCCTCGACACGCCGAGCCTGTCGCCGTCGGACCGCGGAGGCATCCGCGAGCTCGCGCGCCTGCTCGCCGAACTGAAGCCCGAGCGGGTCGTCGTCGCGCTCCCCGCCACGCTGGGCGCGACCGCCGCCGCGCAGCTGCTCCAGGCGCTCAAGCCGCTCGGCGCCAACGCCCTCGCGGTCACGCACGCCGACGAGACCGACCAGCTCGGGGTGGCCGTCGAAGCGGCGTGCAGGTTCGGTCTCGCCCCCGAGTACATGCTCGAGCGCGCCCGCGCCGGCGGGTGGCGGTTGCGGCAGATAGAGCCGACCGCACTGGCGGAGAGGCTGCTGCCGTGAAATTCGGGCGCGGACACGTCGAGGAGGCGTCCACGCCGCTGGTGCTGCCCGAGCGCTCGCAGACGGTCACGCTGGTCCCCGCAGGTGGCAAGGGCCTGCCCGCGCGCGTGCTCGAGCGCAGCGCCGACGCGCTGCTGCTGGCGATCATGGTGCCCACCGAACCGCTCAGCCAGCGCCAGCTCGACGGCATCGTCGTCGAGTTCCTCGGCCCCCAGGGGCGCGTGCGCCTGAGCGGGACCGCCACCGTGGAGAACCCCTCCGAGCCCGACGTGCTGCGCATCGACCGGCCGCGCTCGATCGAGGTGCTCCAGGAACGCGAGTACGTGCGCATCAAGGTCGCCCGCCCGGCGCTCGTGTACGGCGCACACGACCAGATTCCCATCCAGAGCTTCACCGTCGACCTCAGCGGCGGCGGCTTCCTGCTCGCCGGCTCGGACTCGCTGAGCAAAGGCGACGAGGTCCAGTTCCAGCTCACCCTCACCCCCGGGGAGCTCGTGATCGGCGGCACCGGCAGGGTCGTGCGCGTGGACCCCAAGGGACACCGCGCGGTCGCGTTCGAGTCGATCAGCGAGGTCGACCGCCGCCGGCTGATCCGCTTCATCTTCGACTGCCAGCGATCCGAACGCCATCGCGGCCTGGCATGAGCACCATGGCAGCCGAGATCGCCACCGAGGCACCGCCCGAGACGCCGCAGGCGCCCGCCGCCCCGGTCGCCGCCTCGCCCGAGCCGCGGGCACCCGAGGAGAACGCCTCCGCGACCGGCGCGAAGGCCAAGGATGCGAAGAAGGCCGGCAAGGACGACAAGAAGGGCAAGGGCGCCAAGAAGGACGGCAAGGCGAAGGGCTCGAAGGGCGCCAAGGGGGACGAGCCCGACGCGGACGGGCCCAGCGTCGCCGCGCACCCACGCGCCGCGCGCGCGGTCGCGCGGGCCAAGGGCTGGGGCGGGCTGCTCGGCTTCGTGCTCGGCGGATACCTGTCGCTGCCCACCAACACGCTCGCCGCCGCCGGCCTGCGCGCGCTGCTCGCCGGCGTCGTCTGCTACGTCGCCGTCTGGGCCGGTGCGGTGTTCGTGTGGCGCCGGCTGGTGATGCTCGAGATCAAGAGCCGCGAGCAGCAGCTGCACGCGGCCGCCCACGCTGCCAGCGCCCGGCGGGAGCTGCCCGCGCCGAGCGCCGAGCGCGCGGGCGCGAGGGTGGCCTCCTAGGACTGAGAGCCCGCTGTGGATCCGATACACCCGATCACGCCCGGCCCGCCGCCGATCCCACGGGGGACGCGTCCCGTCGAGCGGCTCGAGCGGATCTCGCGCGAGCGCGACCGCCCCTCCAGGGACCGCCAGGAGCGCAGGCGCCGCGAGCCGCCGATCCCGCCGTACGGGCCCGATCGCCACGACGACGACGGCGAGCGCCCGCACGTCGACGTGCGCGTCTGAACGCGCGCATGCGCACGCAGGAATCGAGGTTTCGAAGGGGAAACCCGTCTGCGAGAGGACATCAACCTCAAGTTTCCCCGTGCGCTGACGATAATCGGCGTGGGTCGACATGGAGTCGGCTCGGGACCTAACCAAACAAACGTCATCAAGGAGATGAACGCATGGGCCTCACGATCAACAACAACCTGGAGGCGTTGAACGCCAGCAGGAACCTGAACAACACCGAGAACATGCTCTCGCAGGCGATGCAGCGCCTGTCCTCGGGCCTCAAGATCAACTCCGCCGCCGATGATGTCGCCGGCTACGCCATCAGCCAGAGCCTGCAGAGCCAGGTCAACGGCCTCAACCAGGCCGGCGAAAACATCCAGGACGCAGTCGCTCTCGCGCAGACCGCCCAGGGTGCGCTGAACGACGTCAACGGGATGGTCCAGCGTGTTCGCGAGCTCGCCGTGCAGTACTCCAACGGCACGACGTCCGAAGAAGATCAGAAAGCGATCATCTCCGAGGTCTCGCAGCTGACCGCAGAGATCAAGCGCGTCGGTGAAACGACCAGCTTCAACGGCAAGAACCTGCTCAACGCCGCCGAAGAAATCAAATTCCAGGTCGGAGCCAACGGCGGGGAATCGATCGGCGTCACGACGATCAAGCTGTACGCCTCGGTCGAAGAACAGCTCGACCCGACGACC
Organism: Solirubrobacteraceae bacterium; assembly: GCA_052148875.1. GTDB lineage: Bacteria > Actinomycetota > Thermoleophilia > Solirubrobacterales > Solirubrobacteraceae > Palsa-744. The sequence continues at coordinate 11,493 of JBKQHH010000090.1, read as the reverse complement.
CTCGGTGAACGGCTCACCAACGGGCTCGGCGAAGCTGAAAAGGAAGAAGTAAAAGAATTCCAGAAAGAAATCAAAACCGAAGAAGAAAAAATCGCCGAAATCAACAAAGAACTTGCCAAAGGCGGCAAAACCGAAGCAGAAGTCAAAGAAGCGAAAGAAGAAAAGACGGAAGTCACGGAAAAAATCGCCGAATTGAACGAAAAAATCAAAACCCTGAACACGGAACACCCGCCCACGGGGCTCAAAGAACTTGACGAAGCGATCGCCAAGGTCTCGGGTCTCGCCGGCGAATTCGGCGCCGTGCAGGACCGCATCCAGTACACCCAGGCCAACCTGGAAGTGTACAGCCAGAACCTGACCTCCGCCGTGAGTGCGCTGGTCGACGTGAACATGGCCACGGAAATGACCAACTTCACGAAGGACCAGGTGCTCCAGCAGGCTGGCGTCGCGATTCTCGCGCAGGCCAACCAGATGCCCGACGCGGCGCTGCACCTGATCGAATAAGTTCAGGTAGTCAAGACCTTCCTCAGCGGTGGCGCCTAGAGGACGCCACCGCTGCAGTGAAGCCCATCTGACCGCTGGCCGATGTTCTTGCATCGGCCGCCCGCGGGCAGGCGGGTCATAACGCTTCGGGCGGTCCGGGAAAGGCGGCCAGAAGCCATATACCGCCGCTTCATCGAGGGAACGGTGGTGGACGGGCGGCGACGGCCGCCCGTCCTTTTATTTGGTGCCCGCCCACCCGGCGACGGGCGCTGTCAACCGCGCCGCCTCGCTGCCGATTACCCGGGCGATGACCCTCGAGGCCACGCTGGAGCGTGTCACCGCGATCAGGCAGGCGCTCGCCGACCCCGCCGCGATGGTCGGTGCGAACGGCTCGCTCACGGGCGGAGCGGAAGCCCCGTCCACCAGCGGCGCCACCGGCGGATCGTCGTTCGCCGCCGCGCTCGAACAGGCCAGCGGCGGCTACGGCAGCGTCGGCGCCGAAGGCTCGCCGGCGACGGCCTCCTCCGCGGCGGCGGCCTCCCTGCTCGACGGCTCCGGCGCCGCGGCCGCGGCCGGCCTCACCAGCGCCACCGGCCCCACCGGCGCGCCCGGACTCACCAGCGCCGCCGGCCTCAACTCCTACTCGCCGCAGGGCCTCGACGGCGTCGCCGGGGCCTCGCCGCTGTCGGCCGCCGGCGCCGGCGCCGGGAGCTCGGGCGCGCGCATCGTCGCGATCGCCGAAAGCCAGCTCGGACAGACCGAGCAGCCGCCCGGGTCCAACGAATCGCCCGCGATCGCCCAGTACCGCAGCGCCACCGCCGGGGCGATCCCCGGGGCGCCGTGGTGCGCGTACTTCGCCTCGTGGGTCGCCCGCCAGGCGGGCGAGCCGATCGGCGAAAACGGCCAGGGAGCGGGCGCCGTCTCAGAGGTCTGGTCGTGGGCGCAGAGCACCGGTCGCGCCATACCCAACGGGCCGGGCGTCGTGCCCCAGCCGGGCGACCTGATCGTCTTCGGCGACGAACACGTGGGGATCGTCCGGGACGTGCTGCCCGACGGGCAGATCCAGACGATCGAGGGCAACTACGAAAACAAGGTCGCCGCCAACGTGCGCAGCCCGACCGAAGCGACGGGATACGTCAACATGAGCTAGTGGCCTCCCGGCGGATGTGGTTGAAGACGCTGCCCGCGCTCGCAGCGCTGTTGGGCATCGTCGCGGGACTCAGCTTCGTGCTGGTCAGGGGCCCCGGCAAGCCCGCCCTGCCCGGCGGCGCGCAGCAGACGGCGGCGGGAAGCGGCTACTACGGGACGCTCGCGCTGCCCGCCGAGCAGGCGCCGCCGATCCACCTGCGCAACTACCTCGGCCGGCCGGTCACGCTGAGCGAGTACCGCGGCAAGGCCGTGCTCGTCACCTTCCTGTACGCCAACTGCCCGACCGTCTGCCCGCTGATCACGTCCAACCTGCGCGTCGCGCTGAACATGCTCGGCCGGCGCGACTCGGAGGTGCAGGTGATCGCCGTGTCCGTCGACCCGCGCGGCGACACCCCCGCCAACGTCGCCAGGTTCGTCAGCGAGCACGGCATGACCGGCAGGATGCAGTACCTGATCGGCTCCGCCGCCGAACTCGCGCCCACGTGGGCCGCCTGGCACGTCGGATCCTCGCGCGAGGTCGGTCAGCCGGACCTCGTCGCCCACTCCGCGCTCGTCTACGGGATCAGCGCCGGCGGCAGGCTCACCACCATCTACCCCGCCACGTTCGAACCGAGCGAGATCGCCCACGACGTGCCCAGGCTCGCCGCGCGGTGACGGGACGCCGTCCGAGTCGGGGCGTCAGCGTTCGCCCGTGCCGTGGAGCCACATCACCACGTACCAGATGGCGACGACGATCAGCACGCCCAGCGGAAGCACGAGCGTGAGGATCGATCCGGTCAGGAAGTGCGACGCGATCGGGATGGCGATCTTTGGCATGAGCCCTCCTAGTGCTCGCTCGCCAGCCGCCGAGCCCGGGGGTTGCCCGGGGTCGGCGGCACGAGCCAGCGGTGGACGTAGACGAACAGGACGATCAGGAACGTGACCGAGCCGGGCACCCACATGACGCCCGCGGCGAGCTGCTGATCGGCCATCGCCGAGATGCCGCCCGGTCGGCTCGACAGGTCCGCGTAGTAGCCGTACAGCGGATGCGGGGCGAGCGCGAGCACGACGGCGAGGGCCCAGCTGACGATCATCCCGCCGACCAGGTACACGACCCGCTGCGGCGCCACCAGGCGAATGCGCAGCGGCGCCGACGGGATCACCTGCTTCCAGAAGAGGATCGCCGTGCAGAAGAACAGCGTGTGCTCGAACGCGTGCAGCGTGGACGATTCCAGGGTCGCGTCGAACATCGCCGGCACATGCCAGCCCAGCAGCACCACCGAGAACGCCACGAAGCTCGCCACCGGCCTGCCCAGCGCCCGGCTCACCGCGCGCAGCGGCGCGGTGCGCTCGCCGTGGCTGAGCCCGCCCGCGAGCCAGCGGCGCGCGTCCAGCGGCAGGCAGCGCCACAGGCGGATCCACGGGGCCGCCAGCACGAACAGCGGCGCGGCCACCACGATCAGCAGCACGTGCTGGATCATGTGCACCCAGAACAGGTCCGCGCTCAGCCGCTCGATCGGCGAGGCCAGCGCGATCGCCAGCACCGCCAGGCTCGCCCAGAAGCAGCCGCAGCGCCAGCGCTGCGCGACGCGCTTGCGCTCGGGCGTCACCGTGCGCCTGGCGCCGATCACGTAGAACACGGCGAGGTCGATCACCAGCACCAGGGGCGGGTCGAACGCCCAGTCCCAGAAGCCCGGCGTCGCTGCCGCCGTCGCGAGCACTAGAGGAGATACAGCGTCACGTAGGTCACGACTCCGATCGCCGCCAGGAAGCTCCAGTAGAAGACGGCCGCGTCGAGCCCCGGCGCGATCAGCCGGTCCGGGTCGGAGATGTCGCCCTGGCCGGCGGCGGCCGGCGAGCGCCGCGCTCGCAGCTCGGTTGCGACCTGCGTCTCCAGCCAGTACATCGTGAACAGCACCGCGATCAGGTAGAAGGCCGTCCACGCGCAGAACACGCTCGCGTACGCGCCGTTGGTGGGCCCGAAGCGCTGGACGGTGTACTCGACGCACTGCAGCACGATCGCGATCAGCCCGAGCGCGACGGCGGCGACCGCCGGCGCCGTCCAGTTGCGCGAGGAGGCCTTCATCCGCCGTCCCGCCACGATGCTCGACGCCGCGCTCAGCACGATGCACGCGATGAACGCCGCGCCGAGCGCCTGCTTGGGGTGCACGTGCACCGGGTGCCACATGCCGTCGGCGTCGATCGAGCGCAGGTAGAAGTACGCGAACAGGAACGCCAGGAAGAAGAACGTCGAGGCGCCGCACAGCATCCGCGAGGCCACCGACAGCGCGCGCGCGCCCACGTCCGGCGGCTCGGGCGGGATCTCGTGCCCCGCCGGCACCGGCGGGACCATCGGGCCCAGCGGCAGGCTATCGCTCGGAGAGGACATCGCTCAGGCCCCCGCCGCCGCCGGCTGGCCGCCGCCGACGGGCACCGGCGTGCCGTAGTCGTACGGGTCGGAGTCGAACACCGGGATCTGCTCGAAGTTGTTGACCGGCACCGGCGTCGGCAGCTGCCACTCGATCGACTTCGAGCGCCACGGGTTGTCCTGCGCGGGCTCGCGCACGAAGATCAGCGAGTACACCACGTTGAAGATGAAGATCAGCATCGAGAAGCCGAGCACGAACGCCGAGATCGACACCCAGTCGTTGAGGCCCTGCAGGCTCGGTTCATACGTGCTGACGCGTCTGGGCATGCCCTTCAGGCCCAGCACGAACAGCGGCAGGAAGGTCGAGTTGAAGAAGATGAACATCAGCCAGAAGTGCCACTTCGCCAGCATCTCGTTGAAGCGCAGGCCCGTCATCTTCGGCACCCAGTAGTAGATCCCCGCGAAGAAGCTGAAGATCAGCCCGCCCATGATCGTGTAGTGGAAGTGCGCCATCACGAAGAAGCTCCCGTGCAGGCCGGTGTCGGTCGGGACGTCCGACAGCACGACGCCCGACAGCCCGCCGATCAGGAAGTTGAACGTCCACGCCAGGCAGAACAGCATCGGCACGCTGAACGACATGCGCGCCTTCCACAGCGTGCCCATCACGCACAGGAAGATGAACCCCGTGGGGACCGAGATGATCTCCGTGGAGAGCATGTAGAACGGGCGCAGGTCCGCGTTTATGCCGCTGACGAACAGGTGATGCTGCCACACGAAGAAGCTCATCAGCGTGACGCCGAGCATCCCCGAGATGCCCAGCCGGTAGCCCCACAGCGGCTTGCGCGTGAACACCGGCAGGATCTCCAGCACGATGCCGAAGCCCGGCAGCGCGAGGATGTACACCTCGGGGTGCCCGAAGAACCAGAACAGGTTCTCGAACAGGTACGAGCTGCCGCCGCCGCCCGTCACGAAGAATGTCGTGCCGATCGTGCGGTCGAGCGCCGCCATCAGCAGCGTCGCGATCAGCATCGGCGCCGCGAGCACCATCAGGATCGCCGTCGCGAACACCGACCACACGAAGATCGGCAGGCGCGACCACGTCAGCCCGGGCGCGCGCATGGTGATGATCGTCGCCATCATGTTCAGCCCCAGCAGCGCCATCGAGATGCCGACGAGCGCGAAGAACACGATGTAGGAGTCCATCCCCATCACCGCCTCTTCGTTGAGCGGCGCATAGCCGGTCCAGCCGGTCGGGAAGCCGCCGAAGAAGATCGTCGAGACGAGGATGAAGCCCGCGGCCATCAGCAGCCAGAAGGTCAGCGCCTCGATGCGCGGAAAGGCCATGCGTCTGGAGCCGATCATCAGCGGCACGAGGTAGTTGGCGAACGGGCCGAGGATGCCCGAGGTCATCATCCCCATCATCATCGTGCCGTGCATGCCCACCAGCGACAGGTATTGGTTGGGGCCGACGAGCGTCGGGACGGGCTTCAGCAGCTCGGCGCGGATCAGCATCGCGTTGACGCCGCCGACGAAGAAGAACACGCCGATCCCCACCAGGTACTGGATCCCGACGACCTTGTGGTCGGTGCACAGGCCGAAGTAGCGCCCGATCCCCTCGCTCTCCTTCTCGCGCAGCGACGCCGGCCGCCCGAGCAGGCGCGAGATGGGGTAGTTGGCGAAGCCGAGGCCGATCAGGAAGCCGATCACGCCGAAGGCGTAGCCGAGCAGCAGGGCGACGTCGTTCTCGTCGGTCGCCGTCTCGTATTCGAACGACGGGCCGTTGATCAGATGGCCGATCCACCAGCCGAGGTAGTAGCCGCCGACGCCGAGGATCACGGCGGTCAGCAGGTTGAAGCCGAGCAGGCGGCGCCACACCGGCCGGCGGATCGGCTGGGGGGCGGCTGCGGCTGCGCTCGTGGTGCTCATTCTGGTTCCGCTCGCTTGGTCGGTTCGGGCAGGTAGGTGGTGCTGTACTTGGGCAGGACCTTCGTCGCCGGGGCCAGCCGCTTCTGCTGTTCGTGGATCCACGTTTCGAACGCGGCCGGCGTGACGACCCTGCCCGCGTTGGACATGTAGCCGTGCCACACGCCGCACAGCTCGGCGCAGCGCACGGTGAAGCTCTCGAGCTTGGTGGGCTTGACGAACGCGATGTTGTCGACGCCGGGGTTGGCGTCGGCCTTGACGCCGAGCTTGTACGCCCAGAAGTCGTGGACGACGTCGAGCGAGGTCACGTGGAATTCGACCATCTGGTTCTGCGGCAGGTACAGTTCGGTCGTCTCAACGCCGCCGTAGGTCGGGTAGCGGTAGGTGAACAGCCACTGCTGGGCGATCACCTGCACCGGGAGCTTCGGCCCCTTCGGCACGGTCAGCGGGTTCGGCCCGCTGCCGGAGCCCGCGCCGTAGTCGGCCTCCAGGCGCACGGTCCCGAACACGGCCACCGCGAGGACCATCAGCGAGGTGACGACGATCCACGTCGTCTGCACGCGCGCGTGACCGCGCACGGCCGGGCCTTCCAGCATCCCGCCCTTCGGCTGGCGGAAGAAGATCACGGCGTAGACGAGGTACAGCAGCACCAGCGTCAGCACCGGCGTGGCCAGCGCGGCCAGGACCGTGTAGTCGGTGCCCTGCCCGATCGACTGTTCGCTGCCGTTGCCCGGCCCCAGCAGCGGGCCGATCACCCAGATCACGAGCGGCAGCGCGATCAGCGTCCCGATCAGCCACACGAGGCCGAAGCGCAGCGCGTGGTTCGGCTCGGCCGCCCCCTCGCGCGGCTCCACCGCCGGGTTAGACGACATTCAGGAAACCGTCCATGTAGCCCACCGTTTGCATCGGTCCGCCCAGGCCGTACAGGAAGCCGGCGGCGCAGGGGACGAAGCACTGCCAGCGGTAGTGGCCCTTCTTCCCCGAGTAGAAGCTGAATTCGACCGTGCGGTGGGCGGCGCCTTCGCAGGGGGCGAATTCGCAGGCGTTCTTGGTTTCTTCCGGCACGCCCGGCAGCGGGATGAACAGCCCGAGCTGGGGCACGACCCACGTGTGCGAGGTTTCTTCGGGGGCGATCGAGCTGACGGCCTTGCCGTCGATCGTCTCCGTTCCGCCGATCGTCCCCTGCACCTGCGACAGGAACGGGTTGCGCAGGCCGGTCGGCGAGTCGTACTGGTAGATCGTGACGTGGATGACCGTGTTGGCGGGCACCGAGAAGTTGGTGCTGTGGACCCACCTGCCGTTCTGGCGGACCAGGTAGGAGACCCAGTCGGGGTGCGTGGGGCTGTACTTCGGACCGATCGCCGCGACCGTCATCAGCGTGAGCTTGTCGCCGCCGCTGGACGCGGGCGCGGTGGCCGCGGGGATCGTCGCGGGCTGGCTCGTGGCCCAGGCGGCGACGTACAGGCCGAGGAGCGCTCCGAGCGCCGCCACGGCGACGCTCACGCCGAGCAGCTTCTTCGCGAACAGGCTCAAGCGGCCCCCCGGCCGCTCATGCGGCTCACCGGAAGCCTTCGGCGTCCCCAAACGCTCATCGCGCCTCCTCAAGCGCTCGCGCTGCACGGCTAAGACGCTGGCCACTCTAGTCCCGGGGCCGCCGGGCGTACAGGTCTATGAGAGGAATCTCATGAAAGTTCTGACGATTTTCGGCGTCGCGGCTTCGCTCGGGCCCACCCGGTCCCGCACGCCCTCCGCGGGCGGTTACGATCAACGGCTTGTCAGCGTCGCAGCCATCGGACAGCGAGAGCCGCCCGAGCCCGTCCGCGGGCCCGGCCCCGGGCGCGCACGCACGCGTCCCCGAGCGCCCGTCGCTGGAGGGCCTGGAGGCCAAGTGGGGCGCGACGTGGGAGCGCGATGGCGTCTACCGCTTCGACCGCTCCGCGCCGCGCGAGCGCGTGTACTCGATCGACACGCCGCCGCCCACCGTCAGCGGCTCGCTGCACGTCGGCCACGTCTTCTCCTTCACCCACACCGACACCGTCGCGCGCTACCAGCGCATGCGCGGCAGGGAGGTGTTCTACCCGATGGGCTGGGACGACAACGGCCTGCCGACCGAGCGCCGCGTGCAGAACCACTACGGCGTGCGCTGCGATCCGTCGGTGGCCTACGACCCCGACTTCAAGCCGCCGAGCGAGCCGTCCGAGAAGGAGCCCGTGTCGGTGTCGCGGCCCAACTTCGTGGAGCTTTGTCTCCAACTGACCGACAGCGACGAGCAGGTGTTCGAGGCGCTGTGGCGCACGCTGGGGCTGTCGGTGGACTGGTCGATGACGTACACGACCATCGGCGAGCTCGCGCAGCGCATCTCCCAGCGCTCGTTCCTGGGGCTGCTCGCGCGCGGCGCCGCCTACCAGCTGGAGGCGCCGACGCTGTGGGACGTCGACTTCCAGACGGCCGTCGCGCAGGCCGAGCTCGAGGACCGCGAGCGCCCGGGGGCGATGCACCGCGTGCGCTTCGCCGCGGCGCCGGGCGCCGGCGACGGCGGCGGCGGCGAGCACGGCCACGGCGGGGGCGGCGCCGACGCGCTGATCGAGACGACCCGCCCGGAGCTGATACCCGCGTGCGTGGCGCTGCTGGCGCACCCCGACGACCCGCGCCACGCGGCGCTCGTCGGCGGCGAGGTGCTGACGCCGCTGTTCGGCACGCGCGTGCCCGTGATGACGCACCCGCAGGTCGAGCGCGACAAGGGCACGGGCATCGTGATGGTGTGCACGTTCGGCGACTTGACAGACGTGATGTGGTGGCGCGAGCTGGGGCTGCCAGTGCGCTCGGTGCTCGGCCCCGACGGACGGCTTGCGGAGGTCCCCTGGGGCACCCCCGGGTGGGAGTCCGAGGACGTCGAGCGGGCGCGCGCCGACTACGCGGAGCTGCAGGGCCGCACGATCAACCAGGCGCGCAGGCGGATCGTGGAGCTGCTGGAGGCGTCGGGGGACCTGGTCGGCGAGCCGACACCGGTGACGCGGGCGGTGAAGTTCTTCGAGAAGGGCGAGCGCCCGGTGGAGATCGTGACCAGCCGCCAGTGGTTCATCCGCACGATCGAGCACCGCGACGAGCTGCTCGCGCATGGCCGCGAGCTCAAATGGCACCCGCCGTACATGCGCGCGCGCTTCGAGGACTGGGTCAACGGCCTCACCGGCGACTGGTGCATCAGCCGCCAGCGCTTCTTCGGCGTGCCGTTCCCCGTGTGGTACCCGATCGACCCGGACGGCAAAGTCATCTACGACCAGCCGATCGCCGCGCGCGAGGAGCAGCTCCCGATCGACCCCTCGACCGACGTCCCGGACGGCTACGACGCCGCCCAGCGCGGGCAGCCGGGCGGCTTCGCCGGCGACCCCGACGTGATGGACACGTGGGCGACCTCCTCGCTGACGCCGCAGATCGCCGGGCACGCGGGCGAGGACGAAGAGCTGTTCAGGAAGGTGTTCCCGATGGACGTGCGCCCGCAGGCGCACGACATCATCAGGACGTGGCTGTTCTCGACGGTCCTGCGCTCGCACCTGGACTACGACGAGCTGCCGTGGGCGAACGCGGCGATCTCCGGCTGGGTGCTCGACCCCGACCGCAAGAAGATGTCGAAGTCCAAGGGCAACGTCGTCACGCCGATGCACCTGCTGGAGGAGTACGGCGCGGACGCTGCGCGCTACTGGGCGGCCAGCGGACGCCCGGGCACGGACACGGCGTTCGACGTCCAGCAGATGAAGGTCGGTCGCCGCCTGGCGGTGAAGCTGCTGAACGCGTCCAAGTTCGCGCTCACCGACCTGCCCGCGCAGGGGCGGGCGCTCACCCACCCGCTGGACCGTGCGCTGATCGCGCGGCTGGCGGCGGTCGTCGCGGACGCGACCAGCAGCTTCGATGAGTACGACTACGCGCGCGCGCTCGAGCGCGCGGAGAGCTTCTTCTGGTGGTACTGCGACTTCTACCTCGAGCTCGTCAAGGGCCGGCGCTACGACGCCGACCCGCACGTCAGCGCGTCGGTCAGCTACGCGCTGCGCCTGTCGCTGTCGGTCTTCCAGCGGCTGTTCGCGCCGTTCCTGCCGTTCGTGTGCGAGGAGGTGTGGTCGTGGTGGCAGGAGGGCTCGGTGCACCGCGCCGCCTGGCCCGACGCCGACGAGCTCGCGGTGGCGGCCGGCGGCGGCGCCACCTCGCCGGGCGGCGCCGAGAACGGCCGCGCGCTGGAGGACGTCGCGCTGGAGGTGACCGCGGACGTGCTGCGCGAGGTGCGCAAGGCCAAGTCGCAGGCCAAGCGGCCGATGCGCGCGCCGGTCGCCAGGGTGCTGGTGCGCGACACCGCGGAGCGCCTGGCGGCGCTGCGGCTGGGCGAGGGCGACCTGCTGCAGGCGGGGTCGATCGAGCTGCTGGAGCCGGTCGAGGACGGCGAGTTCGCGGTCGAGGTCGAGCTGGCGGAGGAGCCCGGGCGGTGATGTGTCCGCTCACGCACGCCGTATAGCCATGGTGATACGGCGTGCGTAACAGAAGAGTCCCACCGTGGACTGAGGGAGTTAGCTCTTGATGCAGGGGGGCAACGCAGACGGTCGCTCGGTGCTGGTCCTCGGTGAAGCCGGAGGGCTCGGCGAGGCGCTCGCGCGCAGGCTCGAGCAGGGCGGCACGACGGTCGAGCGGGCGATGTCGCTCAGCGACAGCCAGGTGTCGGCGACCCTGGCCGAGCGGCGCTGGGGCGCGGTGGCGGTCGTGACGCGCGACGACGTGCTGGCGCTGCGGCTGACGCTGCTGAGCGCGCACCTGCGGCCGGAGGTGCCGCTGTGGGTGACGATGTTCGATCGCACGATCGCGCGGGAGCTGCACCATGTGGTCCCGGCGGTGCACGTGCTCTCGCCCTCCGAGCTCGTGGCCGCCGACCTCGCCGAGCAGTGCATCGCGGCGGCCGGCCCCGTCGCGACGCACGCACGCAACGGCATCAGGCTCGTCGACGACGCCCTGCGCCTGCTCGTGCGCGCCGGCGTCGGGCTGCTGCTGGCGCTGCTGATCGAGGGGGTCATCGGGACGATCGCGCTGCACGAGAGCCTCGTCGACGCGCTGTACTTCAGCACGAGATCGGTGGCCACGGTGGCGGGGCCGCCGGGCGCGGCGACGGCTGCCGCGTGGTACAAGATCGTCTCCGTCCTGGACACGCTGGCGGCGCTTGCGCTGGTCGCGGTCTTCACGGCGGCGCTCGTGCGTCGACTGAGCCGCCGGCGCCTGACGACCCTGCTCGGCCCCCGCGCGGCGCCCGCCAGGGGCCACGTCCTGCTGGTCGGCTTCGGCCAGGTCGGCTTCCGCCTGGCGCAGGAGCTCCGTCAACGGGGCGTCGCGGTCCTGGGCGTCGAGCGCGATCCCGACGCGCCGTGTGTTCGTCTCGCGCGGGGCGCGGGGATTCCGGTGGCTGTCGGACGGGGCGATGACCGCGAGACGCTCGAACGTCTGGGCATCCGCCGCTGCGCGGCGGTCGCCGCGGTGACGTCCGACGACCTCGTCAACGTGGCGGTTGGGCTTGCCGCGAGCGATCTCGCGCCGGGCGTCCCGCTGGTCCTGCGCCTCGG
>JBKQHH010000089.1:0-23792 GCA_052148875.1 Solirubrobacteraceae bacterium | reverse complement strand
CCTCGGCGTCCGCGGCTTTTTGCCCGCGTCGCTGGTGGACATCCGGCGCGTGCCGAATCTCGACGAGTACCTCGGAACGCAGATCGAGACGAAGGTGATCGAGCTCAACCGCTCGCGCAACAACGTCGTGCTGTCGCGCCGCGCGGTGCTCGAGGAGGAGCGCAAGGAGGTCCGCCAGCAGATCCTCGACCGGCTGCAGCCCGGCCTGGTGGTCGAAGGCCAGATCTCCAACATCGTCGACTTCGGGGCGTTCGTCGACCTCGACGGCATCGATGGCCTGATCCACATCTCCGAGCTGTCTTGGTCGCACGTCAACCACCCCAGCGAGATCCTCACGATCGGCGACACCGTCAAGGTCAAGGTGCTCGACATCGACCGCGACCGCCAGCGCATCTCGCTGGGCCTCAAGCAGACCCAGGAGGACCCGTGGCAGCGGATCGTCGACACGTACAACGTCGGTGACGAGCTCGCCGGCAAGGTCACCAAGGTGGTCACGTTCGGCGCGTTCGTGGAGATCCTCGACGGCGTCGAGGGTCTCGTGCACATCTCCGAGCTCGCCGCCCACCACGTCGAGAGCCCGCGCGAGATCGTCCACCCGGGCGACGAGATCCGCGTCAAGATCCTCGAGATCGACTCCGAGCGCCGGCGCCTTTCGCTGTCGGCCAAGCGGGTCGAGGACCAGATCCTGCCCGTCTCGCGCCCCGGCGAGCCTCCGCGCGAGCCCGCGGCGGAGACGGAGGACGGCGCGAGCGCCGCAGAGGGCGAGGCGGCCGCCGAGGCTGTCGAGGCCCCTGAGGCGATCGAGGTCGCCGAGGCCGCTGAGGCTGCGCCGGCCGCTGAGGCCGAGACCGCTGAGGTTCCGCCGGCCGCTGAGGCCGAGGCCGTCGAGTCCCCCGAGGCCGTCGCCGCCACGGAGGCCCCCGAGACCGTCGAGTCCCCCGAGGCTGTCGAGTCCCCGGAGGCTGTCGAGACGGCTGAGGCTCCGCAGGACGTCGAGAGCCCCGCGAGCGTCGAGGCGCCTGAGGTGGCTCAGGGCGATGAGGACGCAACCGCCGAGGAGCCGGCCGCGGCGAACGGCGACGCGGGCGACGGCGCGCTGACGGCCGAGTCCGCGCAGCAGGACTGACGCGAGCTGAGCGCCTCCGAGCAGGCGGAGCGGGCGGTGCCGTTCGTCGGGCTTACGGGCGGTATGGGGTCGGGCAAGTCGACGGCGCTTGAGGCGCTGCGGCGACTCGGCGCGGAGGTGCTCTCGAGCGACGCGGTGGTGCACGAGCTCTACGAAGGCCCGCAGCTGCGCGACGCGGTGGTCGCTCGCTTCGGGCCGGAGGTGGCCCCGGGGGGCGTGGTGGATCGCGCGGCGGTGGCCCGGCGGGCGTTCGCGACCGCCGAGGACAGGGCTTGGCTCGAGGGCCAGGTGTGGCCGCTGGTGGGGGCGCGCGTGGCGGCGTGGCTCGAGCAGGCGCGCGCCATGCGTCCTGCGCCGCCGGCAGCGGTGGTCGAGGTGCCGCTGCTGTTCGAGGCGGGCCTCGATCAGCTGTACGACGCGACGATCGCGGTGATCTCCGAGGAGTCGGTGCGCCAGCAGCGGGCCGCGAAGCGTGGACATGCCGCGGTGGACGAGCGCGCCGCGCGCCAGCTCTCTCAGGAGGAGAAGGCGCAAAGAGCGACGTTCGTGGTGCGCAACGACGGTAGCGAGCAGGATCTCGAGCGCGAGCTGTCGGCGGTTCTTGGCAAGCTGGGAGGATGAGCCGGAGGGTCTTTGGCGCGATCGCGGCGATCGTCGTGACGGCGCTGTTCGTGGGGGTGGTCGTCTCGATGTTCCAGCCCGCGCAGACGAACCTCGCGCTGCCGCTCAGCGACGCGAGCATCATCCGCGAACAGGCCGCCGCCAAGAAGCTGGACCCGGCGCTGATCGCCGCTGTGATCTACGCGGAGACGAGATTCGACCCGCGGCCGTCCTCGGCGGGGGCGCAGGGGCTGATGCAGATCCTGCCGAGCACCGCCTATTACCTCGCGCACCTGTCGGGCGGCATCAGCTTCACCGCCAGCGATCTCGCCGAACCGAGCGTCAACGTGGCGTACGGCAGCTACTACCTGCGCTACCTGCTCGACCACTACGGCGGCGATGAGATGCTGGCCGTGGCCGCGTACAACGCGGGTATGACCAACGTCGACGAATGGGTGGCCCATGCCCACGCCGAAGGCACCCAGTTGAGCGCCGAAGCGATCCCGTTCCCGGAGACGCGCGAATACGTGCGGCGCGTGCTCAGCGCGCAGGCCGCGTACCGTGCTGCATATCCGCGGGAGCTGGGGATCCAGTGAGGCAGCGCAGGTCGCAGGTGCAAGGGCGTCATGCCGCACAGATCGTTGGCTCCGTCGATATCAGGAGGGCTGATCTTTCGCGTCGTTCTTTGTTTCCTCTTGACTGAGTCGCTGAGGTCGATTAGTTTGGGTGGACGACCACCCAGGAGGGGAGACCGAAGATGAGGGACTTGAGGCTGCTGGTGATGGGCGTGCTGGTGCTGCTCGTGTTGGGCGCGACGACGGCGGGTGCCGCATCGGCCAAGCAGGTGGGCTTGTTTGAACCCCAGACCGGCACGCAGGTGTCGTCCAGCCAGAAGCTCGGCACCTTCGCGGACTTTGACTTGGAAGGCGGCAGAGCCGAGTGCCAGTCGGCGTGGGTCGGGGATCTCGAACGATGGTTGCCGGAATTTGAACCGCCCCCGCTTAAGACAACGCTCTACTACCGCGGCGGCGTCCACTGGGCCGAAGCCGCAGAATGCTCCTCGGAGGTGGCCGGGGAAACCATCGAGATGAAAGCGGGAGGACTGAGCAAGATCGAACTCACCAGCCCCACGAAGGCCACGGTGAACGACGGGTACATGGGGGTGTACGAGTATCACCATCAGCCGGGCGGGCTGTATTGCAGCTACGACGGCCCGTACAAGTCGCATCTCGCCTCTCGGTCGGGCGCTGACCGGGCTGAATGGGTGGGCACTGTCGTGCTCAAGCGAGTTCGCCTTGAAAGCGACCGCGAATGCCCTGAAAGCGTGTCGAGCGAAGTCACGGTTGGCGTGAGCGGTGAGGAAATCTGGGACGGCGAAGCGCTGGAAACGAAGCGCGTGGGCTGAGCAGGCCGGGGCGACGGGCGGGCCGCGGCCGGTCACCTGGCCGCGGCCCAGCGCCCACGACCGTGTTGGCGCTAGGGCAGGCCGACGACCTCGGGCAGGCTGTCGGTGGGGAACAGCCTGCTGGAGGAGGCGCTCTCGCGCACCTTCGTGGAGAGCCGGTAGAGCGCCGCCAGCACTCCCGTAGGGGCGGTGACCTGGACGTCGAAGCGCCCGCTCGCGCTCGGCTTGATCTTGGCGACGGTGCGCGTCGAGCTGCACGTGATCTGCTGCTGGACGTCGATCTGGGGCACGGGTTTGCCGAGCGGCGGCTGGACCTCGCCCGCCAGCGTGACCTTGCCCGCGGCGCTCGTCGGCGGGTCGAGGATCAGGCGCCGCGTGAGCTTGAGGTTCAGCGACTGCAGGCCGCCCGCCTCGGCGATGTAGCGCGCGCTGTTGCTGTTTCGTAGCTTCGCGGGAGGCAGCGGTGCGCTCGTGCTGAACTGCCCCTGGGGGCCGATCTTGGCGGTGGCCACCTGCTGGTGACCGTCGAACAGGATCTTGACCGTCTGGCCGGCGAGGCTGCTGACGGCGACCCCATCGAGGAGGACGCGCCCGCCCTTCTCGACCACGTCGGTCAGCGCGATCTTGCTGTCGCTGCACTGCAGCGCGAGATCGGTCGCGGCCTGCGCGGCTTTCGCGGCCGTTTCCGCCGCCGAGGGGGCGGCGGTGCTTGACGGGGTGGAGGAGGTGCCTCCGCCGTTCGGGTTGGAGGATGTTGTTTCGGTGGTTTCGGGCGAGCCGTTAGCTGATTCGCACGTTCCCGAGTTCGCGCGGACCGCCACCTCGTGCGCAGCCTCGGCGCCCTGCGCGAGGCCAACGTTGTCTTCACCGAGGCTAGCGATCTGGACCGGTTCGTCGATGTTCGATTCCCCTTCGTCGGTCCCGAGCTCCCCTCGCGCGTTGTTTCCCCACGCCCATATACGCCCGCGCGAGTCGATCGCATACCCGGTCGTCGCGGTGGCTGCGATCGCCACGATGTCTTCGAGCTTGGCGACCGAAACGGGTAGGTTCGAGGCTTTCTTTTCGCCGTTCCCCAGCTGCCCGAGCAGTCCTTCTCCCCAGGCCTTCACCTTGCCATCGACCAGCGCGAGCGCGAAGTTCCCGCCCGCGGCGATCGCGCTCACGCCTTCCAGCGGCGTCCCACCGCCGACGGTCACCGGGATCTCGCTTGGGATCGCGCTCGGGCCTGCGCCGAGCACATCGTTCGAGCCCTGCTTGCCGCCCCACGCCTTCACCTCGCCGCCGACCAGCGCCAGGCTGAAACCCACTCCCTCGCTAACGGCCTCGGCGCCCGTGAGCACTTTGCCTTTTTCGATTTCAACGGGTGCCGGGGTAAGGCCGCCGCCTTCGCGCCCGAGGGTGTCGTATTCGTTCGGCGACAGGAGTTCCTCGCCCCATGAGTCCACCTCACCGTCGCCGAGCAGCGCGAGCGTTGAGCCATGACTGGCACTCGAAACCGCCTTGATGTCGCTCACTGAAGGCGCGATCGCCACCGGCGTGCTGGCCTCTTCCTCCGGCGGCGTCGGGCCGTCCCCGAACTGGCCGTCCAGATTGTCGCCCCATCCCATCAGCTTGCCGTCTGCGAGCAGCACGTAGACGTCGGCGGTGTCGACGTATATGCCCACCGCGTTCGTGACCCCTTCCACAGGTACGGGCGTGGTGCTGTAGGGCGCGAGTTTCCCGTTATCGGCGAGTTCGCCCTCCTGGGAACCGTCCGCGCCCCACGCCTCGACCGTGCCGTTCTTGAGCAGGGCGAAGCTGTCCAGCTCGTTGACCGCCGCCGAGACCGCGCACGAGATGCCCTTTGCGGCGACCGGGCTACGGTGTTCGAGGGTCACGGGTTCGCCGTCGCCCACCTGACCGCTCGCATCTTCGCCCCAGGCGCTCAAAGCCGAACCTTCGGCTTCTGTACCAGCTTTGCCGGTACCGCCCGCCAACACGCTCGTCGCGCCCCCAGCAGCGCCCGCCAGCGCCACGAGCGCCGTCACATACAAGACACGCCTGCCTCTGGATGTGCGCCTCACCGGTGCCCCTTCCGGCCGATCTGGCGGAGAGGCTACTGTAGGGACCGGCCACCGCATGCCCGACTTCAAGCTCGATTCCATCTTCACGCCCACCGCCGACCAGCCGAAGGCGATAGCCGCCCTGGCCGAGGGCGTGGAGGCGGGCGAGCGCTTCCAGACGCTGCTCGGCGCGACGGGCACGGGCAAGACGATGACGATGGCGGGCGTGATCGAGGCGGTGCAGCGCCCGGCGCTGGTGATCGCCCACAACAAGACGCTGGCGGCGCAGCTGTGCAACGAGTTCCGCACGTTCTTCCCGGACAACGCGGTCGAGTACTTCGTGTCCTACTACGACTACTACCAGCCGGAGGCGTACGTCCCCAGCAGGGACCTGTACATCGAGAAGGACTCGGCGATCAACCAGGAGGTCGACCGTCTGCGCCACGCCGCGACCGCGGCGGTGTTCGCGCGCAGGGACGTGATCGTGGTGGCGTCGGTGTCGTGCATCTACGGCCTGGGCTCTCCGGAGACGTATGAGATGAACATGCAGATCCTCAAGCGCGGGGAGGAGATCGACCGCGACGCGCTGCTGCGCAAACTGGTCTCGATCCAGTACACGCGCAACGACAGCGTGCTCTCGCGCGGGAGCTTTCGGGTCCGGGGCGAGACGCTGGAGGTGTTCCCGGCGTACGCCGAGAGCGCCTTCCGGGCGACGATGTTCGGCGACGAGGTCGAACGGCTGGCGCAGTTCGACCCGCTCACGGGCGAGCTGATCGCGGACGACCTCGAGCACGTGGCGATCTGGCCGGCGACGCACTACAACGTCAAGGAGGGCACGATCGAGGCGGGCGTGGCGGAGATCGGCCGCGAGCTGAACGAGCGCTGCGAGCAGCTCGAGTCCGAAGGCAAGCAGCTCGAGTCCCACCGCCTGCGCCAGCGCACGCAGTACGACATGGAGATGCTGCGCGAGGTCGGCTTCTGCTCGGGGATCGAGAACTACTCGCGCATCCTCGACGGGCGCAGGCCCGGCGATCGGCCGTACTGCCTGATCGACTACTTCCCCAAGGACTTCATCTGCCTGATCGACGAGTCTCACCAGACGGTGCCGCAGATCGGCGGCATGTTCGAGGGCGACCGCTCGCGCAAGCAGACGCTCGTCGACTACGGCTTCCGGCTGCCGAGCGCGCTGGACAACCGCCCGCAGACGTTCCAGGAGTTCCTGTCGATCACGCCGCAGCTGCTGTTCGTGTCGGCCACGCCGGGCGAGTACGAGCGCACGCAGTCCACGCGCGTGGTCGAGCAGATCGTGCGCCCGACGGGGATCGTCGACCCGGCGGTCGAGGTGCGCGAGACCAAGAACCAGATCGACGACCTGATGAACGAGGTGCGCAAGCGCGTCGATCGCAACGAGCGCGTGCTGGTGACGACGCTGACCAAGAAGATGAGCGAGGACCTGTCGCAGTACCTGCTGGAGATGGGCTTCAAGACGCGCTACCTGCACTTGGAGATCGACACGCTCGAACGCATCCAGATCATCCGCGACCTGCGGCTGGGGGAGTACGACGTGCTGGTGGGCGTGAACCTGCTGCGCGAGGGGCTGGACCTGCCGGAGGTCTCGCTGGTGGCGATCCTGGACGCGGACAAGGAGGGCTTCCTGCGCGGGGAGACATCGCTGATCCAGACGATCGGCCGAGCGGCGCGCAACATCGGGGGCACGGTGCTGATGTACGCCGACAAGGAGACCCGCGCGATGAAAGCGGCGATCTCCGAGACCGACCGCAGGCGCGAGATCCAGCTCTCGTACAACGAGGAGCACGGGATCACCGCGGCGACGATCGTCAAGGGCATCTCCGACATCGCCGAGTTCCTGCAGGCCGAGTCGAAGGTGCCGCGTACCCGTGGGGGCACAGGCGGGCGCAAACGGCGCACCGCCAAGCGCGGGGCCGACCGCGAGGGGGTGGGTGGGGGATCGATTCCGGAGCTCGAGCGGATGGTCGTCGAGCTCGAGGAGGAGATGATCGCGGCGGCCGACGACCTGCGCTTCGAGTACGCAGCGCAGCTGCGCGACGAGCTGCGCGAGCTGCGCCGCGACCTCCAGGAGATCCGCGCGGCGGAGGCTCCGGTGGGCCAGATCGCGGGCAGCGATACCTCGACGGGCGACATCGCCTAGGATGCCCGCCGTGGACTTCGATCGGCAGGCAATCGAGCGAAGGGACTTCCCGATCGGCCGGCGCGGCTACGACCCCGCCGCGGTTGACACTCACCTGCGCTCGCTTGCCGACGAGTACGAGCAGCTGCAGCGCGCGGCGATCACCGGCGGCGCCGACGTGTCGGTCGCCTCGACGGCGGGAAGCCAGGTGCAGAGCATCCTGCAGGCGGCGGAGACGGCGGCCGCGGAAATCGAGCGTCACGCGCTCGAGAACGCGCGCCAGGTGCGCGAAGACGCCGACCGCGACGCCGACCGGACCCGCGAGGAGGCGGTCGAGCGGGCGCGCCAGCACGTGGCGGCGGTCGCGCAGGTGACCGCGAGACTGCTGGAGCACGTGGGGTCGATGGATGGCGAGGTGAGCGCCCTCGTGGAGAGCATGCGCGCCGGCGCCGGCCGCCTGGCCGCCGACCTGTCGGCCGTGGAGACCGGCATGAGCGAGCTCTACGACGCCGCTTCCGGGCGAGGTGGCGCGGCCCTCGAGCCCGAGCCCCCGCGTCAGTTCGAGCCGGAGCACCGCCAGTACGAGCCCGAGCCGCCACGGCCGTTCGAGCGCGAGCTCGACAGCGCGCTCCAAGAGGCGCCGCAGCCCGTGGGCGCGCCCGTCCAGGTGGGAGCGCAGGGGGCTGGCGCGGGGAGCGGAGACGTCGACGGCGCCCGCCTGATCGCGCTCAACATGGCCCTCAACGGCGAGTCGCGCGCGGACACCGAGCGCTACCTGGCCGAGAACTTCCAGCTCCCCGATCGGCTGAAGCTGATCGACGAGGTCTATTCGGCGATCGAGGGGTAGAACGCCGGCGAATCGCGCAAATTGCGCGTGTGTCAGCAACGTCGCAACCGAACATCTGTTCGCCTGCGTATCATGGAAGGTAGATGCCGCAGAGCAACCAGATCGTCGTCTCGGGGGCCCGTGAGCACAACCTGAAGGACATCTCGCTGACGTTGCCGCGCGATGC
Organism: Solirubrobacteraceae bacterium; assembly: GCA_052148875.1. Classification (GTDB taxonomy): domain Bacteria; phylum Actinomycetota; class Thermoleophilia; order Solirubrobacterales; family Solirubrobacteraceae; genus Palsa-744. The sequence continues at coordinate 15,457 of JBKQHH010000089.1, read as the reverse complement.
GCTGGTTGTCATAACCGGCCTGTCCGGCTCGGGCAAGTCGAGCCTCGCGTTCGACACGATCTACGCGGAGGGCCAGCGCCGCTACGTGGAGTCGCTGTCGGCGTACGCGCGGCAGTTCCTCGGCCAGATGGACAAGCCGGACGTGGACTCGATCGAGGGGCTCTCGCCGGCGATCTCGATCGACCAGAAGACGACGTCGCGCAACCCGCGCTCGACGGTGGGCACGGTGACGGAGATCTACGACTACCTGCGCCTGCTGTGGGCGCGTGTGGGCAAGCCGCACTGCCCGATCTGCGGGCGCCCGATCGTGGGACAGTCGGCGGAGCAGATCATCGACCAGGTGATGGAGCTGGCGGAGGGCACGCGCTTCATGGTGCTCGCGCCGGTCGTCCGCGGCCGCAAGGGCGAGTACGGCAAGCTGCTCGAGGAGCTGCGCGCGGACGGCTTCGCGCGCGTGAAGATCGACGATCGCGTGCGCATGCTCGAGGAGTCGATCGTGCTCGACAAGCGCTACAAGCACGACATCTCGGTGGTGGTCGACCGTCTGGTGATGCGCCACGACGTGCGCAAGCGCCTGGCGGACTCGATCGAGACGGCGGTGGCGCTCGCGGATGGCCTGGTCGAGGTTGAGATAGTCGGGTCGGCCGCGGCTGGATCCGGCGAAAGCGCCGCCAAGGGCGCGAGGGGCGCGAAGGGCCCGCGCGCGGCCGCGGCGCAGATCGAGCCGGGCGTGAAGCCCGAGCCGGGCACGCTGTTCACGTTCTCCGAGCGCTTCGCGTGCCCCGAGCACGGCCCGTCGCTGGTGGAGCTCGAGCCGAGGATCTTCTCGTTCAACTCTCCGCACGGCGCGTGCGAGCGGTGCACAGGACTTGGCTCGCAGATGGAGATCGACCCCGAGCTGGTGGTGCCGGACCCGTCGCTGTCGATCAGCGAAGGCGCGATCGCGCCGTGGGCGAACAGCAGCTCCAACTACTACGAGCAGATGACCGAGGCGATCGCGGAGCTCTACGACGTCGACCTGGAGGCCCCGTGGGAAGACCTCACAGACGAGCAGCGCGACGTGTTCCTGAACGGGACCAACGGCGAGCCGGTGCAGGTCACGTACAGGAACCGCTACGGGCGCCGGCGCTCCTACGCGGCGCGCTTCGAGGGGATCGTCAAGAACCTGCAGCGCCGCTACCGCGAGACGGACTCGGAGTGGACGCGGGAGAAGATCGAGGAGTACATGTCGCTGCGCGCGTGCCCGGTGTGCGGCGGGGCGCGGTTGCGCGCGGAGTCGCGCGCGGTGCTGGTGGCGGGCACGCGCATCGAGGACTTCTGCGCGCTCTCGGCGCACAGGGCGCTGGAGTGGCTCGAGGAGGTCGAGCTGTCCGAGACCGACAGGCACGTCGCGCGTCTGATCCTGCGCGAGATCTCAGAGCGTCTGCGCTTCCTGGAGAACGTGGGGATCGGCTACCTGTCGATGGACCGCGCGGCGGCGACGCTGTCCGGCGGGGAGGCGCAGCGCATCCGCCTGGCGACGCAGATCGGCTCCTCGCTGGTGGGGGTGCTGTACATCCTCGACGAGCCCTCGATCGGCCTGCACCAGCGCGACAACTCGAAGCTGATCGGCACGCTCGAGCGCCTGCGCGACCTGGGCAACACGGTGATCGTGGTCGAGCACGACGAGCAGACGATGCGCGCGGCCGACCACCTCGTCGACCTCGGCCCGGGGGCGGGCGAGCACGGTGGGCGGATCGTGGCGCAGGGGACGGCCGCGCAGGTGCAGCGCGTGAAGGAGTCGCTGACGGGGCAGTTCCTGGCGGGCACGCGCACGATCGAGCCGCCGAGGCGGCGGCGCACGCCGAGCGGCTACGTGGAGATCGTGGGCGCGAGCGAACACAACCTGCGCGACATCGACGTGCACATCCCGCTGGGCGTGCTGACGTGCGTGACGGGCGTCTCGGGCTCGGGCAAGTCGACGCTCGTCAACGACGTGCTGTACAAGGCGGTGGCCAACCGCCTGCACCGCGCGCGCCGGCGCCCGGGGACGCACCGTTCTATACACGGCCTGGACCAGCTGGACAAGATCATCGCGGTCGACCAGTCGCCGATCGGGCGCACCCCGCGCTCGAACCCGGCGACGTACACGGGCCTGTTCGACGTGATCCGCGACCTGTTCGCGAAGACCCAGGAGGCGCGCGCGCGCGGCTACAAGCCGGGGCGCTTCAGCTTCAACGTCAAGGGCGGTCGCTGCGAGGTGTGCCGCGGCGACGGGCAGATCAAGATCGAGATGCACTTCCTGCCCGACGTGTACGTGCCGTGCGAGCAGTGCCACGGCAAGCGCTACAACCGCGAGACGCTGGAGGTGCGCTTCAAGGGCAAGAGCATCGCCGACGTGCTCGCGATGCCGGTCGAGGAGGCGCTGACGTTCTTCGAGCACATACCGAAGATCCGCCGGCGCCTGGAGACGCTCGAGGCGGTCGGGCTCGGCTACGTGCGCCTGGGGCAGCCGGCGACGACGCTGTCGGGTGGCGAGGCCCAGCGTGTGAAGCTCGCGACGGAGCTCTCGAAGATCGCGACCGGCATGACGCTGTACATCCTCGACGAGCCCACCACCGGGCTGCACTTCGCCGACGTGCAGCGGCTGCTGGCGGTGCTGCAGCGCCTCGTCGACGCGGGCAACAGCGTGGTCGTGATCGAGCACAACCTCGACGTCATCAAGAGCGCCGACCGGCTGATCGACATGGGTCCGGAGGGCGGGGAGGAGGGGGGCATGGCGATCGCCGTCGGGACCCCCGAGGAGGTCGCCGCCGAGCCGGCGTCGCACACGGGGCAGTTCCTCGCTGAGCTGCTCACGCCCGCCGCCGGCGGCTCACCCAACGGCAAGCCGAAGGCGAGCGCGCGGGGCTCGGCCGGCAAGCGCGAGCCCCGCGCGAAGGTCGCCGCCTGAGCGCGATGGCCGCCGGCGAGGGCCACGAGCGGGCCTCTGCCAGCGCGGGCGAGCTGGCGCGCGAGGCGCGCCTGTGGGCGCAGAAGTGGCGTTGGTATGAGCGCAACTCGCTGCCGTGGAACCGTGCGCGCATCCACTGGGAGCTGATGCGCCGGGAGGCGTTCGCGCGCTGGCCGGTGCACGGCAACGTGCTGGAGGCGCTGCGCGAGGGGCGCCTGCAGATCGGCGCGCACGCGCTGCTCGAGCCGGGCGTGTGGATCACCGCGCCGGGTGCCGCGCGGGTGCGCATCGGCGCGGGCACGTTCCTGAACATGGGCGTGATGCTCGCCGCGCAGGAGCTCGTGGAGATCGGCGATCACTGCATGCTCGCCAACGGCTGCTTCGTCTCCGACGCCAACCACCGCCACGATGACCCCGACAAGCCGATCACATGGCAGGGCTTCGAGAGCAAGGGCCCGACGCGCATCGGCGCGAACTGCTGGCTGGGCGCCAACGTGGTCGTCACCAGCGGCGTGAGCATCGGCGAGCGCTGCGTGATCGGCGCCAACAGCGTCGTCACGCGCGACATCGAGCCGTTCTCGATCGCCGCCGGCGCGCCCGCGCGCGTGATCCGCCGCGTGGAGTATCCGAAGCGGTAGCGTCTGCGCGATGGACCTGTATGAGGCGATGCGCTGCGCGCCCACGAGCCGTCGCTTCAAGCTCGACCAGGTGCCGCGCGAGGTCTTGCTGCGCGTGCTGGACGCGGCGCGTTTCGCGCCAAGCGGCGGCAATCGTCAGGGCTGGCGCGTGATCGTGGTGCAGGACGCCGAGCGGCGTGCAGCCATACGTGACCTGTATCTGCCCGGCTGGCGGGCGTACATGGAGCAGACCGGCGGGGCGCGCGTGCTGGCCGAGCCGGACAGCTTCGACGCCAAGACGGTGCGCCACATCCAGCGCGCTGACGATTACGCCACCGGCCTCGATCGAGTTCCTTTGCACCTCGTGGTAGGAGTGCGCCTGGAGGATCTCGCGGTCACCGACGCGGCGCTGCCGCGCCAAAGCATCGTGGGGGGAGCGTCCGTATACCCCTTCGTGCAGAACCTGCTGCTGGCGCTGCGCGCCGAGGGCCTCGGCGCGGCTCTCACCACGTTGCTCGTGCCCGCTGAGGCAGAGGTCAAGCGTCTACTGGAGATCCCCGAGGAGGTCGCGCTCGCTGCTCACATCGGCGTCGGCTACCGCGCCGATCCCTGGCCGGCGCGGCTCGCGCGCAAACCGGTCGAGGGGTTCGCGTTCGCCGAGCGCTATGGAGATCCGCTGTTGTAGAGCGATGGCGCGATGAACACAGCGTTAACGCGCCGTAGGAACGGCTCGCCGGTGGTCCATTCCGCTACGGGCTCATAGATGCCGAAGCAGCGGTAGCCGTATTCCTGCAGGTGCGCCTTGAGATCCTCCAGAGGCACATGGAGCCGGTTCTCGGGGTGCATTCCCGCCTCGACCTCCACGACCGTCGCTCCGCCGTCGCCAAGGAGATGTTCGGCGCCTCTGAGGACGTTCAGGTCATTGCCCTCGGTGTCGATCTTGAGGTAGTCGATTCGCGTGATGCCGGCGTCGCTGCAGAACGTGTCGAGCGTATCGACGCGGATCTCCTCACTCTGCTGATACCCGGCGGTGGTCGGCGTCATCATCGTGGCGCACGTGCCCGTGCCGCTGGTCGCGATGCGCGCCTGGCCACGCTCCGCGCCCATGGCGAGTTGATGGAGCTCAACCTGCCCCCCCTTCTCCGCGAGCGTTTCGCGCAGCGCATGAAACGATGCGGCCACCGGCTCGAAGCAATAGATCTTCGCCGCCGGGTAAGCACGCAGGAAGAGCTCGGCGGACTGCCCGACGTTCGCGCCGACGTCGAAGATCACCGCGGGCGCGAGCGCCGGGACGCTATCGCGCAGGTCGAAAGACACGCTATAGCCACGCGGAGCGCGGATTATGCGGTAGCGCTCCCGCATGGTGGCCCCCAGCCTTTTTTTGAGGCCGATCACGAGATCCAGAGGGTAACGCGGTGCCTAAGTGCGACGCCGTGTCGGCTCTGCCAGCCGTGTGTGAAGCTCTGCGAGCTCCGCCGGGTCGATCGAATACGAGTGCTCGGGGCCGGGGTAGCGGCGCGCGCGCACGTCCTCGGCGTACGCGGTGACGCCGTCGTTCATCTCCTGCTGGAGGTTCGCGTAGCGCTTGACGAAGCGGGCGCCGAGCCCGTCGCGGATGCCGAGCAGGTCGTGGAAGACGAGCACCTGCCCGTCGGTGGCGGGCCCCGCGCCGATGCCGATCACGGGGATCTCCAGCAGCCCCATCAGCTCCTCGGTGACAGCGCTGGGGATCGCCTCGAACACGAGCGCGAAGCAGCCGGCCTGCTGCAGCGCGAGCGCCTCGGCGGCGATGCGCGCCGCAGCGGCGGCCGTGCGTCCCTGCGCCTTCCAGCCGCCGAGCGCGGTCGAGGTCTGAGGGGTGAGCCCGACGTGGCCCATCACAGGGATGCCCGCGCCGACGATCGCGTGCGCGCGCTTCACCGACGCCTCGCCGCCGCCCTCCAGCTTGACCACGTCGCAGCCGGCCTCCTTGACCATGCGCATCGCGGTCGTGATCGCCTGCTCGTCGGAGACCTCGTATGAGCCGAACGGCAGGTCGCCGATCAGCAGGGGCGTGCGCAGGCCGCGGCGCGCGGCGCGCGCGAGCACGAGCATGTCGTCGAGCTCGACCGGCGTGGTGGCGCTGTAGCCGAGCACGGTCGTCGCCGCCGAGTCGCCCACGAGCACCAGGTCGACGCCGGCCGCCTCGGCGGCGCGGGCGCTCGGGTAGTCGTAGGCGGTGACCATCACGATCGGTTCGCCGAGCCGCTTCTTCTCCATCAGCAGGGGAAGCGTCATCGGCAGGCGATGGGTGGGTGGGATTTCGATATACGGGGCCTGGATCGTGGGACGGCTGGACATGGTGGTTCCTCTCTGACGGCCGGTTGACGCGCGCTCTCTCAGGAGAGCAGGGTCGCCACCTGCTCGTCGATGGTGACGATGCGGTTGGTGTTCGCCTCCACGTGGACCACGCGAGGCACATAGCGCTCCAGGTCGGCCTCGTCGTAGGAGCCGTAGGAGATGACGATGATCGTGTCGCCCCGGTGCACGAGGCGGGCGGCGGCGCCGTTGACGCACATCTCGCCCGACCCCCGCTCGCCGGGGATCGTGTAGGTCTCGAAGCGCGCGCCGTTGTCGACGTCGACGACATGCACCTGCTCGTACTCGAGCATGTCCGCCGCCTCGAGCAGCTCGGGGTCGATCGTGATCGACCCGACGTAGTGCAGGTCGCAGTCGGTGACCGTCGCGCGGTGGATCTTGGACTTGAGCATCACGCGCTGCATGTGGCGATCGCCTCTCCTTCGAGCGGTTGACCTGGGCTGTCAGTCGCGGTGTGACCCTGTGCGCCGGCGCGACGCTCCGCGCCGGCCGGCGAGAGGACCGCGTTGTCGATCAGGCGCACCCGGCCGACGCGCGCGGCGAGTGCCAGCAGCGCGTCGTCCGAGAGCGTGGCGATCGGCTCGAGCGTGTCCGGCTCGACGAGCGCGACGTACTCGGGCTCGACATCGAACGGGCGCATCGCCGCGCCCGCCGCCTCCAGCAGCGCCTGCGCCGAACGCTCGCCCTCGCCGACCAGCACCCGGGCGGCGTCCAGCGCAGCAGGCAGCGCGAGCGCCTGGGCGCGCTCGTCGGGGGACAGCAGCGCGTTGCGGCTAGACAGCGCCAGGCCGTCGGGCTCGCGCACGGTCGGCAGCGCCTCGATCGACACGGGCAGGTTCAGGTCGCTGGCCAGTCGGCGGATCACCAACACCTGCTGGGCGTCCTTCTGGCCGAAGTACGCCACGTCGGGCAGCGCCATGCACAGCAGCTTGGTCACCACCGTGGCGACGCCGCGGAAGTGCTCGGCGCCGCGCGCGGCGCCCTCGAGGCGCTCGGTCAGGCCCAGCACCTCGACGGTCGTGGCGAACCCCGACGGGTACACCTCCTCGACCGACGGCGCGAACAGCAGGTCCGCGCCCGCCGCCGCAGCGAGCTCGGCGTCGCGGCGCTCGTCGCGCGGGTAGCGCTCGAGGTCGGAGCGCTCGTTGAACTGCGCGGGGTTTACGAACAGCGAGACCACCACCACGTCGCAGCGCTCGCGCGCGCGAGCGAGCAGCGATAGGTGCCCGTCGTGCAATGCGCCCATCGTCGGCACCAGCCCGATCGTTAGCCCGTTGCGCCGCGCGGGCGCGAGCGCCGAGCGCAGCTCGGCCACCGTGCGCACGGTCCTCATGCGCGCGACCAGGTTCGGTGGTGTGGGTTCATCGGCTTCGGTCCAGTTCCCTGCGGATACCGGCGCGACTTCAGATGTCCAGCGGGTGCAGCGTCAGGTCCACTCGAGCGAAGCTCGTTGGCGGCCTGTGGGAGATGATACACACGTCCTGCGGCATGTAAATTGGGCGATGCGCTGCGTGCGCAAGCTCACAGATGCCTCATGCATCACAGCGAGCCAAGCCGAGGCCGATCTTCAGCGAGAGAGCCGAGCACGTAGTCGCGGCTACAGCGAGCGCGTTGGAGGTATGACGAGCGGCACCCCGAGCGGGACTGCGGTGCTTCCCCACACCTCAGCCGTTCTCGGGGGATCGAAACTCTTCCGCTTATATGATTTTTCCGCCACAAGTCATGGTCATGAGTATAGCCTTGCTTCGGCGTGACGGACCCCGATCCTTGAGCCACAAGTCTTAGTAAACGCGATCCGTATAGTCCAGAAAGAGCAGGGCGACGATCATGCAGATACGTCTACGAGGGGGGCGGCGCCCGACTCCCGCCGGCTCAGCCGAGAAGGCGGAGGAGACGATCAGGAAGGCGCTTGACCCGCAGGAGGAGGGGAGCGTCAACTTCCCGGACGTAGTTAGGGCTCGTTACTGGCAGACCCACCGGGCGCTCGGTGCCCGTGCATGGCGGAAGCTAGGCGAGAAGTATTACGGTCCGTTGCCGGCGGCCTTTGATGCCAAGCACGGCCCTGACGTACCCATCAGCATCTTCGGGCGCAGCGGGCTGGGAGCCTACAAGGGAGATGGGCTCCAGTACGTGATCATCGCGAACGCGCTCCGATTCGACTGGTCGGAGGGGCAGGCGTTGGTCAACAGGGTCGACGAGGTTGCGGAACGCGCCCAGGAGTGGTGGGGTTCGATTGCCAAGCGGGCGCGCGGGCAGCGCAAGAGAGCTGCGAACGCGGAACGCGAGCGCATCCTGTATCTCTGCCTGGGGCTGATGTCCTCCGTTTTCGCGGCCATCGACCGCGAGAACCCTCTTGATCATCATCACGCGCGCACCGAGCGGTCGAGCGCCTACCGCAAGGCGATGGTCACGCTGGGCGAGCGCATCAGCGCCGCGGAGACGAACCTCGAGGACTCGCTGCAGCGGAGCGCCCAGCTCTTCTATGGTCGCGGGATGTTCGCTGGCGCCGCGGGCGTCGCCGTGGTCTCCGTGCTGGTGGGGCTCGCCTTCTGGCACTACCACGTGCTCGCAGAATACGGAGTGGCATTCCCGGCAGGCGCGGTCGGCGCTCTGGTGAGCGTGCTGCAGCGGATGGGTACCAGGAATGCCGAGCGGCGCCTGAGCCTCGACCCAAACGCCGGTCAACGAATGCTCCCTTATTACGGCGCCATCAGAGCGGTCGTGGGAGGTGTGCTGGGTTACACGATTTTCGTCTTCCTGAAGGGAGGACTGTTTCCGGCGCTCTCGATCACGACTACCGCGCCCTTGGCGACCTTCACCGGGCTCGGCTTCCTGGGGGGCTTGAACGAGCGCTGGGCACAAGACATGATCGCTGGTTCGGCCAGGCGCCTGCAGCAGGACTCCAGTTGAACTCGGGCTAACCTCGGCTTGCCGTGGCACGCGTTGGCGCGAACGGTGGGCGCTACCACGCGTCGACGTTCGGGCGCTTCTTGCCGGGATGCGCCCGCCAATCGCCCGAATGCTCGTCGAACAGCGTCGCTATCCAGCGGCGCGAGTCGGCGGGGTCGATCACGTCGTCGATCTCGCCGTAGGCGGCCATGTTGACGCCCTCGCCGCGCTCGTACGCGGCGGCGACCAGCTGCTCGAAGACGCGCTCGCGCTCGTGCTCGTCCTCGATCGCGTCGAGCTCGCGCCGCATGCCCAGGCGCACGGCTCCCTCGAGGCCCATCGCGCCGAACTCAGACGTCGGCCACGCGACCGTGAACAGCGGCGCCTTGAAGCCGCCCCCGGCCATCGCCTGCGCGCCGAGCCCGTAGCCCTTGCGCAGCACGATCGTCCCCGTCGGCACGCTCACGTTGGCACCGCCCAGGAACATGCGCGCGAAGTGGCGCACGGTCGCCGTGCGCTCGGCGTCCGGGCCGACCATGAAGCCGGGCGTGTCACACAGGAACAGCAGCGGCAGATCGAACGCATCGCACAGCTGTATGAAGCGTGCCGCCTTGTCCGCGCCGTCCGCGTCGATCGCGCCGCCGAGGTGGGTCGGATCGTTGGCGACGACGCCGAGCGGGCGGCCGTCGACGCGGGCGAGCGCCGTGAGCATCCCCGGTCCGAACCCGTCGCGCAGCTCGAGCACCGAGCCCTCGTCGAACAGCGTCGCGAGCACCCGGCGCACGTCGTACACGCGCTTGCGCTGCTCGGGGATCAGCTCGCGCAGCAGCTCCTGGTCCGCCACCGCGCCCGGCTGCGCCGCTCCGCCGAAGTAGGAGAGGTAGCGCTTGGCCAGCGCGACGGCATCGGCGTCGTCGGCCGCGCGCAGGTCGACCACCCCGTTGGCGTGCTGAACGTCGATCGGCCCGACGTCCCCGGGCTCGTGCACGCCGAGCCCGCCGCCCTCGATCATCGCCGGGCCGCCCATGCCGATGCTCGAGTCCTCGGTGGCGATCACCACGTCGCAGCAGCCGAGCAGCGCGGCGTTGCCCGCGAAGCAGTAGCCCGAGGCGATGCCCACGAGCGGCACGAGGCCGCTGAGCTGGGCGAACAGCGCGAACGCCCGGCAGTCCAGGCCGGCGACGATCGGCATGTCGACGTCGCCCGGACGTCCGCCGCCGCCCTCTGCGAACAGCACCACCGGCAGCCGCCGGCGCTCGGCGAGCTCGAACAGGCGGTCCTTCTTCGCGTGGTTGCGCATGCCCTGCGTGCCCGCCAGCACGGTGTAGTCGTAGGACATCGCCACACACTGGCGGCCCTCGACCCGGCCGACGCCGCCCACCAGCCCGTCCGCGGGGGTGCGCGCGATCAGCTCCTCGCGCGAGCGCCGGCGCTCCTGGGCGGCGAACAGCAGCGGCCCGTACTCGACGAACGTGTTCGCGTCGAGCAGATCGGCGAGGTTCTCGCGCGCCGTGCGCCGCCCGCGCTCGCGCCGGCGCGCCACCGCCTCCGGCCGCGCCGCATCCAACCCGATCTCATGGCGCTCGCGCACCGCGCGCAGGTCCGCGCGCTCTCCGTCCGGCCGCCGCGCGGGCGGGCGCTGGTCGTTCACGCCTGCGCCTGTGCCGGCGCCCGGCTCCCCCTCCCCCTCCGGGGACGATGCCGGGGACGATGCGAGCGTCAGCAGCAGCTGGCCCTCCTGCACCGCGTCGCCCACCGCCACCGCCAGGGCGCGCACGACGCCGTCGATCTCCGCGATCACCTCATGCTCCATCTTCATCGCCTCGAGCACCACCAGCGCGCTGCCCGCGCCGACCTGCTCCTCGCGCGCGTGCGGGATCGCCACGACGACGCCCGCGAATGGGGCCGTCACCGAGTGCTCGGGAGGCGGGGCCATCGCGAGATCATCGCTCAACGCCGTTCGCGCCGGTCGGGCCGCGCCGCGGGCGCGACGCCGCGTCCTCGATCGCGCGGGCTCTCGCCGCGAGCAAATACCATCCGGCGGGTGTCCTCGCAGGAGCGTGAGCTGTCGGCGTCCGAGCGGCGCGAGGCCCTGAAGGAGGTGCTCGCGCGGGCGCGCGGCTGCACGCGCTGCGCCGAGCTCGCCGCCACCCGCAAGACCGTCGTGTTCGGCGCCGGCAACGCCGACGCGGATCTGATGTTCGTGGGGGAGGCCCCGGGAGCCAACGAGGACGAGCAGGGGCTGCCGTTCGTAGGGCGCGCGGGCAAGCTGCTGAACACGCTGCTCGGCGAGATCGGGATGGAGCGCGCGGATGTGTTCATCGCAAACACACTCATGTGCCGGCCACCGGGCAACCGCGACCCGCAGCCGATCGAGATCGAGAACTGCCAGGAGTACCTGCTGCGCAAGGTCGAGCTGATCCAGCCGACGGTGATCTGCACGCTCGGCAACTTCTCGACGAAGCTCCTGCGCGGGGACCCGACTGGGATCACGCGTCTGCACGGGCAGCCGGAGGTGCTCGTGCTGGGCGCGCGCGCTGTGCGCCTGTACCCGATCTACCACCCCGCCGCCGCGCTGTACACGCCGCGGATGCTCGAGACGCTGCGCGAGGACTTCACGCGGCTGCCGGCGCTGCTCGCCCTGGGCGCGCCCGAGCAGCCGCTGCTCGACGAGGTGCCCGAGCTCTCGGAGGCGTCAGATCTCGCCGCAGGGCCGGCCGACGCGCCCGCAAGCGAGCCACAGCCGGCGCCCGGAGCGGCCGACCGCGGCTCAGAGGTCGACCAGCTTGGACTGTTCTAGACGCTCCTGGACGCCCGCACCGTGGCATTCTCCCTGCAAAGAAGGGGTTTCTACGGACGCGTCGAAAAATATCGCCCAGGTCCTAAAGTAGCTAGGCAAGGCTGCCGATGAAGGTCCTGTCTCCATCCCTCCAGGAGTAACGACCGGCCCGCGTTCCATTCTCCCGCGGGTCGGTCTTTTTTTGTGCGGGACGCCGAGATGGCGGGGCGGGGCTCGCGCAGGCTTTAGAGTCTGACGGTGGCCGCGCGCAGCGTCGAAACCACTGGTCCCACCGAGACCGAATCGCTGGGCGCCGAGCTGGCGGGCGTTCTCGGCGACGGCGACGTGGTGCTCGTGCGCGGCGAGCTGGGCTCGGGCAAGACCACGCTCGTGCGCGGCGCCGCTCGCGCCCTCGGCGTGAGCGATCCCGTCACCAGCCCCACGTTCAGCATCGGCCACCGCTACGCGGCGAGCGGCGTGACCGTCTCGCACCTTGACCTGTACCGGCTGGCGGGGCTCGAGCGCGAGGACCCGGCGCTGCTGGCCGACTACCTCGGGCCGGGACGGATCGCGTTCGTGGAGTGGCCCGAGGATGCGCACGCCGAGCTCGCCGACGCGCGCATACGCGTGACGCTCAGCCACCGCGGCGGCGACCGCCGGCGAATCGACGTGGACGAGACCCCCCGCGCGCGGGACGCAGGTATGCCGGACGAGCTCAGGCCGGACGAGCTCAGGCCGGACGGGGGCAGCCCAAACGGGAGCGCGCCGCGATGATCGTGCTCGGCTTCGACACCTCCACGCCGTCGACCGCCGTGGCCGTGCGCCTGTCAGACGGCGCCACCACGCAGGCGCGCGACGACCCGCCCGCCGGCGCACACCCCGGGCACGCGACGCGGCTGCTCGAGATGGCCGCCGACGTGCTCGCGCGAGCGGGGGTCGGCTGGAGCGCGATCGACCGCATCGCGGTCGGCGTCGGCCCTGGAACCTTCACCGGGCTGCGCGTCGGCGTGGCCACCGCGCGCGGCCTCGCGCAGTCCCTGTCGGTGGAGCTAGTCGGCGTCTCCAGCCCGCGGGCGCTCGCCGCGGCAGCCCTCGCCACGGCGGCTGCATGGGAGGGCGTCGAGGAGGGTGACCGTGAGACTCTCGAGGCTGCTGACGGGAAGGCCCTCGGGCAGGGCGTGCTCGCGGTGATCGACGCGCGCCGCGGCGAGGCGTTCGCGGCCGCGTACGAGCTCGGCGAGCAGGGCGCGCCGCGGGAGCTCGCGAGTCCCCGAGCGCTCGCGCCGCAGGCGCTCGCCACCGTCATCGCCGAGGCCGAGGACGCGGTGGGCGGCGCGCGGCGGAGCTGGCTGGCGGTCGGCGACGGGGCGGTGCGCTTTCGCGCGCAGCTCGAGTCCGCCGGGGTTCGCACGCCGCCGGACTCCTCGTCCCTGCACCTGGTCAGCGGCGCGGCCGTGTGCGAGCTGGGCGCGCGCGCGGCGGCTGCGAGCCTGCATGAGATCGTGCCCGACTACCGGCGGCGCCCCGACGCGGAGCTAGCCTTGGTGGTTGCGGGGAGAGCACAGGCTTCCTGACATGAGCGAGCGAACCGTCCCCGAGCACCACATCGAGCAGGCGCCGCCCGTCGAGATCGGGCGCCTGAGCTATCCGGACCTGCCGCAGGTGATCGCGATCGAGCGGCGCGTGTTCCCGACGCCGTGGTCGCTCGCGATGTTCGTGCTCGAGCTCTCCAAGCAGTCCGGCATCTGCCTGGCGGCGAGCGTCCGCGAGGCGAGCGGCCAGCGGCGACTGGTCGCCTACCTGATCTGCTCGCGCTACGACACCGTGTGGCATGTGATGAACGTCGCCGTCGACAGCGACTACCAGCGCCGGGGGCTCGCGTCGGCGCTGCTCGCCGAGCTGTACCAGCGCGTCGGCGACAGTCGCGCGCGCTTCACGCTCGAGGTGCGCCGCTCCAACCACGTCGCCATCCATCTGTACGAACGGGAGGGCTTCCGCGCGGCGGGCATGCGCCGGCGCTACTACCAGGACAACGGCGAGGACGCGCTAGTGATGTGGCGGACGCCGGCGACGCTCGAAGGCTCGCTCGGCGACGTGCCCAACCCTGAGGGCGGGCGGGGATCTAGTCGATGATCCTCGCACTCGAGACCAGCTGCGACGACACGTGCGCGGCGGTGCTCGACGCGGACGGGCGCATGCGCTCGAACGTCGTCTCCTCGCAGGAGCAGCACGCGCGCTTCGGCGGCGTGGTCCCGGAGATCGCCTCGCGCCACCACCTCGAGCTCGTCAACCTGATCGTCGATCAGGCGCTGGCGCGCGCGCACGCGACGCTCGAGGACGTCGAGCTGGTGGCCGCCACGCAGGGCCCGGGCCTGGTGGGAGCGCTGCTCGTCGGCCTCTCCACCGCCAAGGCGCTGGCCGCCGCCAGGGAGCTCCCGTTCGCGCCCGTCGACCACCTCCAGGGGCACGTCGCCGCCAACTTCCTCGCCGGCGACGAGTCCGAGGGTCCGTTCGAGCCGCCGTTCGTGTGCCTGATCGCGAGCGGCGGGCACACGCTGCTGACGCTCGTCACCGAGCACGACGGCTACGAGGTCCTCGGCCGCACGCTCGACGACGCCGCGGGCGAGGCGTTCGACAAGGGGGCGAGGATGCTCGGGCTCGGCTATCCCGGCGGCCCGGCGCTCGAGCGGCTGGCGGCGGACGGCGATCCGTGGGCGTTCGCGTTCCCCGGCTCGCCCGGCGAGGACGCGCGCGGCGGGCGCGGCGCGCGGCGCAAGGCGTTCGCGGACAGCCTCGACTTCTCCTTCGCGGGCGTCAAGACAGCGCTGCTGTACACCGTGCGCGAGCTCGGAGAGGATGGCGCGCGGGAGCGGGCGGCGGACCTCGCCGCCTCCTACCAGGCGGCGATCGTCGAGCGCCTGGCCGTGCGCGCCGCGCAGGCGCTGGCGCGCAATGGGATCGCGCGCCTGGCGGTGGGCGGCGGCGTGGCCGCCAACGGGGCGCTGCGCGCGCGCCTGCGCGAGCTGGACGCGACCCTGCACGTGCCCGCGCGCTCGCTGTGCACGGACAACGCCGCGATGATCGCGAGCGCCGCCCGCTTCGGCGAGCGGCTCGCGTACCCACACTACCTCGCGCTCGACGCGTACGCGACGGGCGAGCGCGCCCGTTGACGCCGCCGCTCGGCCCGACGGAGGTGGCGACGGTGACCGTCTACTCCAAGCCCGACTGCCACCTGTGCGAGGAGGCGATGGCGGTGCTGCGCGGTCTGCAGGAGGAGCTCGGGTTCGCCCTCCGGGAGCGCGACATCACCGCCGAGGAGGCGCTGCACCGCGCCTATTTCGAGCGCATCCCCGTGGTGGTGCTCGACGGCGAGGAGCTGTGCGAGTACCACGTATCCGAGGCGCTCGTGCGCGAGCGTCTAGAGTCCCGGCGATGAGCTACGGAAGGTCCCTGCGATGAGTTACGGAGAACGGACGTCCGGCGCGGTTGCGACCGGACGCGACGGCGCCGGCTCCCCGAGCGAGCGCCTGTCGCTGGGGGTCGCCGCGCGCCTGTCGCGCTACCTGCAGGTGCTGACACAGGCCAAGAAGATGGGCAAGGAGACGATCTCCTCGCAGGAGCTGTCGGACTACACGCACGTCAACTCCACGCAGATCCGCCGCGACCTGTCCGGCTTCGGGAAGTTCGGCAAGCGCGGCGTCGGCTACAACGTCGAGGCGCTCGTCTCGCAGATCCGCAAGATCCTGCGCACGGCCGGGCAGCACAACATCGGGCTGATCGGCGCGGGCCACCTCGGCCAGGCGATCGCCTCCTCGGAAATCTTCGCCGACCACGGCTTTCGCGTGGTGGCGATCTTCGACAGCGCCGAGTCCAAGGTCGGCA
>JBKQHH010000088.1:0-3256 GCA_052148875.1 Solirubrobacteraceae bacterium | reverse complement strand
GTCCGCGCGCACATCTTCCTATGCATGCTCGCCTACTACGTCACCTTCGAGCTCACCGCGCGCCTGACCCCCATGCTCTTCACCGACCAAGCACCGCTCACTCCCTCAGACCCCGTCGCGCCAGCGCGGCGCTCAAAGGCCGCCAAGACCAAGGCCGCCAGCGCCATGACCGAGGACGGGCACCCCGCCTCAAACCTCCCAGACCTGCTCACAGAGCTTTCCACCATCGCCCGCAACGAGATCCGCATCGGGGACGCCGAGCACACCTTCACGCGCCTGACCAAACCCACGCCACAGCAGGCCAGAGCACTGGAACTACTCGACGTCAAGCTCGCCGCGTAGACAGAACCCGCCAGCCCAAACACGATCAAATCCTCGCCACTCCGCGAGATTCAACGCTCCGACCGAAAAAACTTCCCGCTAGCGACAGCTCCACGTCGGGCCAGCCTTCCACGCCGGGCGGCGGCTGCACGTGCAGCAGGCAGGTCCCCCGCACGCCTGGCGGCAGACGCACGCGCGAGGCGATCACACCAACCAGGCCGGCGAGGTCGCCGGCCATCCGCGGCACGTTGCGCGGCGTCCAGCGCAGGCGCCAGCACGCGGCCAGCACGGCCACGCGCGCCAGCAGCGCCACGAGCTCGGTCAGCTCGTAGCGACGCGCGCCCCGGCGCTCGCCGGGCAGCGCCCGCGCCAGGCCGCCCGCGACCAGCTCCTCCAGGTGGCGCCGCAGCGTGCCCCTGCTCAGCTCCGGCACGAGCCGCAGCAGCTCTGTCAACGGCTGCGGCCCGTCGAGCAGCGCCCGCAAGATCAGGCGGTTGGGGCGGTCTGCGATCAGCTCCAGCAGGCGCGAGGTGGACGCTCGGCGCGGCGAGGGCGCCCGCAGCAACGCGGCCTCCATCTCCTCGGCGAGGAGCAGCAGCTCGCCACCGGCCTCGGTCAGCGCGCACTCCACGCGCCGCTGATTGCGCGCCGACGGCCGGCGCACGGCGATGCCCATCTCAGCGAGCGCCTCCAGCCAGTGGTCGAGCGTGCGCGCGGGGACGCCGAGATGCCGGCCAAGCTCCGCGCGCCCCTGCGCGCCGTCATGCAGCGAGCGCAGCAGCGCCAGCGTGCGCTCGTCGGCCAGCAGGCGCAGGTACCCCTCTCCGTCCGGCGGAGGGCGGTCGTGCTCGGATCTCATCGACTTGGGCAATCGCGTCGCCGCCCCCATACGGCAGCCGAGGGACTCACGGACGCTCGGCTGCGACGACGGCGCTGCGCGCGCCCGCACAGTGTGATGTGACATTCGGAATGGTACGACGACCCGGACCGGATCCCAATGGCCTATCCGTCCACAGACGGATGGCTTCGACAAGCCCCGTCTACGCCGGGCCGCCCGCCGCTCAGGCGAAGCTCACGCGGCCTTGCGCTGCGCGCCTGCAGCCCGCTCGGCGAGGATCGCCTCGATCGCCTGCTGCGCACCGATGATCGGCGCGAGCGCCAGGTAGGTGGCGTAGTCAGCGAGCCCTGGCAGCAGGTGGGTGGCACCCCGGGTGACGTGATGGTGGACGATGCCCCAGATCGCGCCGACGCTCGCCTCAGCCACCAGGTCCGACGGTCGTTGTGAGCGCGGCACGCTCCTGGCGAGCTGCTCGGTGAACTGGCCGAGCAGCCGTTGGCGGCGCTTGAAGGCGGCCGGTCCGACGGCGAAGATCTCCACGAAAGCGACGCGCACCAGCACCGGGCTGCTCGCGATGTGCTCCATCAGCGCCACCATCCCGTTATGTACGCCAGCCAGCCGATCCTCGCTGCCGCGCGAAGCCCTGGCAGCGCACACGAGCGCCTCCAGCCCCAGCCGGTCCAGCGCGTCCAGGAAGCACTGCTCGGTGCTCTGGAAGAGCTCGTCGAACGTCGCCTCGGGGACCCCGGCGGCACGCACGATCCTTTCAGGAGTGAGCCGGGCATAGCCGTCGGCGGCCGCGATCTGAGCGGCGCAGCGCAGGATGCGCGCCCAATCGTTCTCGACCCGGGCCGGTGGCCAACACCGCACAGGCGCCTCCTCATGGTGAGCCGCGAGCGCGGCGGCAGCCGGCGAGCGATAGGACAGCGCCCAGGCCAGCAGCTCGTCCGCGAGCGCGGGCAGCTCCTCTACGCGACCGGCGAGCAGCCGCTGGCGCGTGATCCGCTCGATCCCGCACACGATCCCCTTGACGATCAGCGGCGGCGCCTCGCCGAAGCTCGCGCTGAGCATCTGCTCACACATCAGCCGCGTGCCGCGCATCCGCGCCGCGGCGGCCGGGCCCGCGCCGAGAACCTCCACGAGCGCGAGCCGCGCCGCCTTGGGCTCGTCCACGACCTCCGTGGCGTAGGCGTCGAACGCGCCTCGCAGTTTCGCCTGCCAGGCTCCCTCCGAGCGGTAGGCGGCGCCGATCCGCTCCACGCCACGCTGGACGATCGTGTCGTAGCTCGCGAGGAAGCAGCCCTGCTTCTTGTCGAACAGTTCGTAGAACGCTCGTTCGGAGACAGCGGCCAGCCGGCAGACTTCGCGGGCCGTGGTCTGCTGATAGCCATGCCGATCGACAGCCTCGATCATCGCTCCCTGCAAGCGCCGGCGCTGGTCAGCGGCCACGTCGTCTTTGCTGAGGCCGTGGGCGCCGCGCCGGCCGCCCGGCAGCCTCGCGTACAACGGCTCGATCTCGTCTGCCCGTGGCGCGTCGTCTAGGAGGGCGTTGCTCATCCTTGCTGCACCCCCGGAGCCCCGGTTTCGACCCACACACCCGACACGATATGGAACCCATTCCATAGCCAAGAGCATACGTTGCATCGAGGGTTCCGGGAGTGCCCAACACCGCCAAGGAACCACAAGTCACGCTCGGCCGCGCCATCTGTCTGCGCCGGGAAGAACTCGAGATGTCCCAGCAGACCCTTGGCCTGGAGCTCGGCAAGGACCAGGGCTGGATCTCGCACATCGAGAACGGACGCACGAATCTCGCCTACGGCACCGTCGACCGCATCGCCCGCGCGCTGGGATGGCGCCTCTCGCAGCTCGTCGCGCTCGCCGAGTCGATCGAGACAAGCGACCGCAAGCCGCTGCACATGCCGCTGCGCCCACAAGCCTGACAGTCACCTTCGTGACCCGAATGGATTACCTGTCGCCGTTCTTCAACGAGACCGCCTACTGCCTGGGCGTGGAGAAGCTGCTCACTTCGAACCCGGTCCCGACCGAGAGGGGTTCCGGGACCGAGACGTTGACGAAGCAACCGCCGGCGTCGCTCGC
>JBKQHH010000087.1:0-39679 GCA_052148875.1 Solirubrobacteraceae bacterium | reverse complement strand
CCGGCAAGTGGGCGTCGATGGCGGCCTCGCGACGCGCAAAGATCGTGTATAAGGTCGCGCAGCTCATCGGCGAGCGCGCGGCCGACTTGGCGTTATGCGAAGTTCGGAACAACGGCAAGACCGTCGGTACCGCCAAGGGCGAGCTAAGCGCAATCGTGGATTGCTTTGAGTTTTATGCCGGTGCGGCCACGAAGAACTACGGCGAAACGCTGCCGCCGCCGCTGCCGACCTATCTCGCCAATACCGTGCGCGAACCGGTCGGCGTTGTCGGCGCAATCGTTCCGTGGAACTTTCCGTTGCTACTGGCTTCGTGGAAGGTCGCACCGGCGCTCGCCGCCGGCTGCACGATCGTGCTCAAGCCGGCGGAGCAGACGCCGCTGAGCGCGCTGCGCGTCGGCGAGCTGGCGCTCGAGGTGGGCTTCCCGCCGGGCGTGCTGAACGTGCTGACCGGCGACGGCGGCACGGGCGCCGCGCTCGTCGACCACCCCGACGTGGACAAGATCGCGTTCACCGGCTCGACCGAGGTCGGGCGCGAGATCGGCGCGAAGGCGGGCAGGGCGCTCAAGCGCGTGACGCTCGAGCTCGGGGGCAAGTCGCCGAACATCATCCTGCCCGACGCCGACATCGAAGCCGCCGTCAAGGGCTCCTTCCAGGCGATCTACTTCAACTCCGGGCAGGCGTGCAACGCCGGCTCGCGCCTGTTCGTGCCCGCGGAGCGCTTCGACGAGGTCATGAGCGGCCTCGCCGAGGCGGCGAAGGCGGCGCGGCTCGGTCCGGGCCTCGAGTCGGGCACCCAGCTCGGGCCGCTGGTCTCCGCCGAGCAGCACGAGCGCGTGCTCGGCTACATCGACTCGGGCCGCGAGGAGGGCGCCGAGGTGCTGGCCGGCGGCGAGGCGGCCCTGACCGACAGCGGCGGCTACTTCGTCGAGCCGACATTGTTCAGCACGACCTCCGACGAGCTGCGGATCTCGCGCGAGGAGATCTTCGGCCCCGTGCTCGTCGCCTCTCCGTACGACTCGCTCGAGGAGGTCGCCGAGCGCGCGAACGCGGGCGAGTACGGCCTTGCCGCGGGCGTGTGGACGCGCGACGTCTCCAACGCCCACCGGCTCGCCGCGATGCTGCGCGCGGGCTCGGTGTACATCAACACCTGGGGGGTGGTCGATCCGTCCGCGCCGTTCGGCGGCTTCAAGGCCTCGGGCATCGGGCGCGAGCACGGCCACGAGGGCCTCGGCGCCTATCTGGAGACGAAGACGGTATGGACGGCGTTGTGAGCCCAGGGGCCCGCGCCGCTTCGTGAGCGTCGCCGTTCAGAGCGAGCGCGGCCTTGTCGATGTCCGCTCTCAGCGGTGGGCGCCCGCGCTCGCCACGCTGTGCGGGCTGCTGCTGGTAGCCGCCGCCGCGGAGATCGTCCTCGACGGCGCCGCCGGCGCCTCGCCGCTGATCCCGAAATCGCCGGAGATCGCCGGCTGGCTGCAGGGCATCGGCGAGCGTCTGGGCTACCGCGTGTTCCTGATCGCGCTGTTCGTCTCCAGCGGCGCCTACGCGGGGCTGGTCGCGCTCGCCCGCCGAGCGTCGATCGATCGACTCCGGGCGGGCGCGATCTCCAAACGGTGGGCGATCGTCCTGATCGCGGCGCTGCACGTGATCGTGTTCGCCGGGCCGATCCTGCTCTCCACGGATGTCTTCAGCTACATCGCCTACGCGCGCATGGGCGTCGAGCACGGCCTGAATCCCTACCTGCACGGCCCGCTGGCGATCGCCGGCGACCCGGTCTCCGCGTACGTCGGCCACGACTGGGAGCGGGTCGCCACCGCCTACGGCCCGCTCTACACGCTGCTCTCCTACCCGCTGGCCCCGCTCGGCGTGGTGGGCGCGCTGTGGGGCATGAAGCTCGAGGCGCTGCTCGCGAGCGCCGGCACGCTCGCGCTCGTCTGGCGCTGCGCGCGCGTGCGCGGCTTCGATCCGGTGGCGGCGATCCTCGTCGTGGGAGCCAACCCGCTGTACGTGATCTACGGGCTCGGCGGCGCGCACAACGACCTGATCATGATGCTCGCGATGATGGCCGCCGTGAGCCTGACGGTCGCGGCCACGCCATCCGCCCGACGCGAAGCCGGCGCCGCGGCGTGGGTCGTGGCCGGCGCGCTGATCAAGGCGACCGTCGCGGTGCTGCTCCCGTTCATGATCGTCTCCAAACGCCGCCTGGCGCCGATCCTCGGCACGCTGGCGGCGGTCGCGCTCGGCGCGCTGGTCGGCTACGCGGCGTTCGGGATCCACGGGATCGACGTCGTCGCGGCGCTCAACCGCGACGCCGCGTTCGTCTCCACCGACAGCTTCGCCACCGAGATCGCTCACCTGTTCGGCAAGCCCGGGGTGTTCCCGATCGACCACGACCTGCTCAAGGCGGGGCTGGTGCTGATCCTCGTGCACCTGCTGTGGCGGACGTGGCGCGGCTACGACTGGGTCGCCGCCTCGGGATGGGCGCTGCTGGCGATCTCCGTCACGAGCACGTGGCTGCTCGCCTGGTACATCCTGTGGCCGCTGCCGCTCGCCGTCGTCACCCGCGACCGCCGCCTGCTGGCCGCCACGCTCGCCGTGCAGGCGCTGTTCGTCGTCCACCAGATAACGCCGCTGCTGGCGCCGGTGCAATGACCGGGTCCTCCGCAGGCGAGGCCACGCTGGCGGCCGGCGAAGAGCGCTGGCAGCGTCTGCCGCCATGGCTGCGCCCGCGCACGGTCGAGCTGAAGGGCGGCGGCAACCTGCGGCTGATCGAGACGACGCTGCTGGTG
Organism: Solirubrobacteraceae bacterium; assembly: GCA_052148875.1. Lineage (GTDB taxonomy): Bacteria > Actinomycetota > Thermoleophilia > Solirubrobacterales > Solirubrobacteraceae > Palsa-744. Next base: position 36,893 of record JBKQHH010000087.1, on the reverse strand, counting down.
CTCGTCGGCGTCGTGCTGGCGACCGCCACGGTCAACGACGTGGGGCGCGAGGTCGGCATCAACCGCCGCCTGATCGCCGACCTGAAGACGTGGCGGCAGTACACCGGCCACGACTACCACAACATCTCGATCGACCAGGAAGCCCTGGGCGCGGGCAGCGACCGCGAGGTGCTCTGCGGCAACACCAGCCCCGGCCCGCCGAAAGGCCGCACGCAGATCTGCCTGGCGATCTGGGGGGCGGTGGTGAGCGGCAGGCGCACGGTCCACGGCGGCTGGTACCTGCCGCCGGGCATCGAAGACGTGACCGCCAGGCGATACGGCTGCTTCGGTCCGGCCGGGCGGGGACGATGTCCGGGATGAGCGCGACCGGTCGGGCGGGAATCGCATCGATCGAGACGGCGCCCGCGACGGGCTCCGCACGCGCGGTCTCGCGGCTGCCGGCATGGTGGCCGCTGGCCGCGCTGACCCTGCTGGCGGCCGTGCTGCGCCTGGCGACGCTGAACCTGCAGAGCTTCTGGTTCGACGAGGCGTACACGCCCGTCCACGTCCTGCACGCCAGCCTGTGGGCGACGCTGCGCGGGGTCTCCCGCACCGAGAACACGCCGCCGCTGTGGTACGTGCTCGCGTGGGCGGACTCGCGCGTGCTCGGCACCGGCGAGGTCGCGCTGCGGCTGCCCTCGGCGCTCGCCGGGATCGCGGCCGTGCCGGTCGCGTGGGCGATCGGCGCGGAGTTGGAATGCCCGCCCACCCGCCGTGCGGCGATCGTGTGCGCCGCGCTCGTCACCTTCAATCCGCTGTTCGTGTGGTACTCGCAGGAGGCGCGCGCGTACGGGCTGTATGTGTTGACGGCCGCGCTGGCGATGCTGTGCTTCCTGCGCGCCGAGCGCGACCCGACGCGCAGGCGCATGGCGGCGTTCGCGCTGACCGGCGCGCTGGCGCTGCTCAGCCACTACTTCGCCGTCTTCCTGCTGATCCCGATGGTGCTGTGGCTGCTGTGGCGGCGGCGCACGCGCATGGCGGCGCTGCCGGCGGTCGCCGTGATCGCGATCGTGGGGGCGGCGCTGGTGCCGCTGATCATCGCCCAGGGGGGGCAGAACACGCAGTGGATCGGCGAATGGGCGCTGTCCCAGCGCCTGGAAGCGATCCCCCAGTACTACCTGACGGGCTACTCGGGCCTGCCGCTCGGGCACAGCATCGAGCTGCTCGTCGCGCTGCCGATCTTCGCCGGCCTCGCGCTCGGGCTGTGGCGCATGAGCGATCCCCAGCCGGCCTCGCGCCGGAGCCAGCCTCGCGACATGGCCGCCCTGCGCGGCGTGCTCCTGCCCCTGTCGATCGCCGCCTGCGGGGTCCTGATCCCGATCGTGATGATCGCGTTCGGAGCCGACTACCTGGCGCCGCGCAACCTGGTCGCGGCGATGATCCCGGTCACCGCCGTGATCGCCGTGCTGGTGGTCTGGCCGGGCACCGGCCGGGCCGGGGTCGCGCTCGCGGCGACGATCGCGCTGGGATTCCTCGCGATCTCGGTCGACGTCGACCTCAGCCCGAGCCTGCAGCGCGGCAACTGGCGGGATCTCGCAAGGGCGATCCGCGGCGCGCCGCGCGAACGTGCGGTCACGACCGTCGAGCTGGGCTCGGCGCCGCTCGAGTACTACCTGCCGGGGCTGCACAACCTCCATACGCGCACCTCGGTGCTCGTACGCGAGATCGACGAGACCGGCTATGAACCGCTGCTCGCGTCGGCCGCGGAGCCGCCCGCGCCCGGCTTTCGCCTGGTGGCCCGCCTGGACGTCGACGGGCTGTTCGTCTACCGCTTCGTCTCGCCGGTTGCGCGGCTCGTCTCCGAGGCGACGCTGCGCCGCCACGTGATCTCCCACGCCGGACCCCCGGAGGTGCTCGTGCCGGCCGGCTCCCAGGTGTCATCGTGAGGGGTGCATATGGGACCGAATGTGCGCACCTGTCGTTTTGGATCAAAAAGATCTAGGTTTTCCGCATGCCGCAGCTGACCTTGGAGGCTCGAAGCGAGGCGAAGGTGGCGCTCGAGCTCGCGCGCGAGCACCTGCTGTCCCTGCAGGACGGCGCCGGCTGGTGGCGGGGCGAGCTGCAGACCAACGTCACGATGGACGCGGAGGACATGCTGCTGCGCGAGTTCCTGGGGATCCGCCGGGCGGATGAGACGGAGCGCTCGGCGGCGTGGATCCGCTCCCAGCAGCGCGCCGACGGCACGTGGGCGAACTTCCACGGCGGCCCCGGCGAGCTGTCGACGACGATCGAGGCCTACTGGGCGCTGCGGCTCGCCGGCGACTCGGCGCAGGATGCGCACATGCGCGCCGCGGCGGAGTTCATCCGCGGCGAGGGCGGCTTGGAGCGCGCGCGTGTGTTCACCCACGTGTGGCTCGCGCTGTTCGGCTTGTGGTCGTGGGAGCGGGTGCCGGCGCTCCCGCCCGAGGTCATCATGCTGCCCCCGTCGGTCCCGCTGAACGTCTACGACTTCGCCTGCTGGGCGCGCCAGACGATCGTGGCGCTGTCGGTCGTCAAAGCCCACCGGCCAGCGCGAACGCTGCCCTTCGGCCTGGACGAGCTGTGCGCCGACGAGCGGGCGCGGGCCGAGCCGCTCGCGACCGCGCCGCAGCGCGAGCCCTCGCGCCGCGGCGTGTGGCTGGGGCGCCTGGACCGTGTGCTGCGCGCATACGAGCGCAGGCCGCTGGCGCCGCTGCGCCGCCTGGCGCTCGCGCGGGCGGAGCGCTGGATCGTGCGCCGCCAGGAGGCCGACGGCTCGTGGGGCGGCATCCAGCCGCCGTGGGTGTACTCGCTGATGGCGCTGCACCTGTGCGGATATCCGCTCGAGCACCCCGTGATCCGCCGCGGCCTGGAGGGACTGGAGCGCTTCATGATCGAGGACCGCGACGACGCCCGCGGCGTCGGCGACGGATCCGAATCCCGCCCACCCGAGAGCCGGCGCCTGGAAGCGTGCCAGTCGCCGGTGTGGGACACGGCGCTGGCGATGCTCGCCCTCAGCGACGCGGGCGTCGCCGAGGACGATCGGGCGATGCTCGCCGCGGCGGGCTGGCTGCTCGGCGAGGAGGTCACCGTGCGCGGGGACTGGTCGGTGGCCAGGCCCGAGCTGGAGCCCGGCGGTTGGGCGTTCGAGTTCGCGAACGTCAACTACCCGGACGTCGACGACACGGTCGAGGTCGTGCTCGCGCTCGCGCGCTTCGCCGAGCGGGGGCCGCTGCGAGCGCCGATCGACGGCGCGGTCGGCCGCGCGTTGCGCTGGGTCGAGGGCATGCAGAGCTCCGACGGCGGCTGGGGCGCGTTCGACGCCGACAACACGCGCGCGCTCGTGCGCGAGCTCCCGTTCCTCGACTTCGGCGAGGTGATCGACGAGCCGAGCGCCGACGTGACCGCGCACACCGTCGAGATGCTCGGCGTGCTCGGGCTCGGCGAGACACCCGCGGCGCGTCGCGGGGTGCGCTGGCTGATCGAGCACCAGGAGGCCGACGGGTCGTGGTTCGGGCGCTGGGGCGTCAACCACGTGTACGGCACCGGCGCGGCGGTGCCGGGCCTGATCGCCGCGGGGATCGACCCCTCGCAGCCGTGCATCCGGCGGGCCGTCGCCTGGCTGGAGAGCCACCAGAACGAAGACGGGGGGTGGGGGGAGGACCCGCGCTCCTACGACGACCCCAAATGGATCGGTCGCGGCCCGAGCACGGCCTCGCAGACGGCGTGGGCGCTGCTCGCGCTGCACGCCGCCGGCGAGCGCTCGCAGGCGCTCTGGCGCGGCGTCGCCTGGCTGGTGTCCACCCAGCGCGCCGATGGGAGCTGGGACGAGCCCCAGTACACCGGCACGGGCTTCCCGTCCGACTACTACATCAACTACCACCTCTACCGGCTCTCGTTCCCGATTATGGCTCTCGGCCGCTGCCTGGCCATGGACCCCCAGCAGGACGCCGCCGGCGACGGCGCCGAGCGACGGGAGTGATGCCGGCAGCCGCCGCGCCGATCGGCGCCCCCGCGGCGGAGGCGGTGATGGCGCGGGCCGCGACGGAGAACTTCCCCGTCGCCAGCCGCGTGCTGCCGCGGCGCGCGCGCGCTCACCTGCTGGCCGTGTACGGCTTCGCCCGGCTCGTCGACGAGCTCGGCGACTCCGACGACGTCGGCGCGGGCGCGGCGGGTGGGCGCCAGGAGAAGCTCGCCGCCCTGGACTGGCTCGAGCGGGAGCTCGACCGGGCGTTTCGCGGCGGGGCCGCATCGTCCCCGGAGGGCGAGCACCCGCTGCTCGTTGGCCTGGCGGCGACCGTGCGCGAGTGTGCGCTGGCGCGCGAGCCGTTCGCGCGTCTGATCGAGGCCAACCGCGTCGACCAGCGGGTCAGCCGCTACGAGACGTGGGCGCAGCTGCGCGCCTACTGTGCGCTGTCGGCCGATCCCGTGGGGGAGATCGTGCTGGGCGTGTTCGGCCTGGCCACCCCCGCGCGGATCGCGCTGTCGGACTCGATCTGCACGGCGCTGCAGCTGACCGAGCACTGCCAGGACGTGGCCGAGGACCTCGCTCGCGGGCGCATCTACCTGCCGGCCGAGGACATGCGGCGGTTTGGCTGCGCCGAGGCGGACCTGGCGGCCGCGCACGCGAGCGAGCCGCTGCGCGAGGTGCTCGCGTTCGAGGTCGCGCGTGCGCGCGCGCTGCTGGCCGAGGGCGCGCCGCTGATCGCCCAGCTGCAGGGCCGCCCGAAGCTCGCCGTCGCCGCGTTCGCCGCCGGCGGGCGCGCCGCCCTGGATGCGATCGAGCGCGCGCGCTACGACGTGCTCGCCGGGCCGCCGCGCGCGGGACGCGCCCGCCGTGCTGCGGCGCTCGTGGCGACGCTGCGCGCCAGCCGGCGGGCCGGACGTGGCGCGGGCCGGAGCGCCGGCCCGAGCGCGAGCCGGAGCGTGGGCTCGTGAGCACGGCTGTGGAGATCGCCGGCGCCTACCGCCACTGCGAAGCGGTGACGCGCGCGCAGGCCGCCAACTTCTTCTACGGGATCCGCCTGCTGCCCGGCGACCGGCGTCGCGCGATGTGCGCGGTGTATGCGTTCGCCCGCCGCGTCGACGACATCGGCGACGGGACGCTCGAGCCCGAGGAGAAGCTGCGGCGCCTCGACGGCGAGGCCCGCGCGCTCGCGGCGATCGCCGCGCCGCCCGGCGGCGATCGGGTGATGGTCGCGCTCGCGGACGCGCAGCGGCGCTTCCCGCTGCCGCTCGACGCCCTGCGCGAGCTGATCGAGGGGGTGCGCATGGACGTCGCGGGCACCACCTACGAGAGCTTCGACGAGCTGGTCGTGTACTGCCGTCGCGTCGCCGGGGGGATCGGGCGCCTGTGCCTGGCGATCTTCGGCCTGCGCGGGGACGCCGGCGCCGACGCGCCGCATGCGGAGCAGCTCGCAGACGAGCTCGGCGTGGCTTTGCAGCTGACGAACATCCTGCGCGACGTGCGCGAGGACGCCGAGAACGGGCGCGTGTACCTGCCGGGCGAGGATCTGCGGCGCTTCGGCGTGGTCGTGAGCGTGGGCTCGCCGGATGGGCTGCTCGCCGATGCCGAGCAGCTGGAGCGCCTGTGCGCGCTCGTGCGCTTCGAGTGCGAGCGCGCACGCGAGTGGTTCGACCGCGGGATCGCGCTGACGGCGATGCTGGACAGGCGCAGCGCCGCGTGCGTGCTGGCGATGGCCGGCATCTACAGGCGGCTGCTCGCGCGCATCGAGGAGCACCCCGAGGAGGTGGCGCGCCGGCGGATGTCGCTGCCGGCGCGCGAGAAGGCGTGGGTCGCCGCGCGGGGCATGCTCGGAGTCGGCGCTTGAGCGCCGGCGGAGCTTCGAACGGTCGCCGGGTGCTGGTCGTCGGCGGCGGCCTCGCCGGCATCGCCGCGGCGCTCGACTGCGCCGCCGCCGGCGCGAACGTCACGCTGGTGGAGGTCAGGCGCAGGCTCGGCGGCGCGGCCTACTCGTTCGAGCGCGACGGCCTGCACATGGACAACGGCCAGCACGTGTTCCTGCGCTGCTGCGTCGCCTACCGCGCGCTGCTCGAGCGCATCGGCAGCGCGCGACTGACCTCGGTGCAGCAACGGCTGGAGATCCCCGTCCTGAAGCCCGGCTCGGAGCCGACGCTGCTGCGGCGCGGATCGCTGCCGGCGCCGCTGCACCTCGCCGGCGCGCTCGCCCGCTACCCGCACCTGACGCTCGCCGAGCGCGCGGGCGCCGCGCGGGCGGCGCTCGGACTGATGCGCCTGCGCCAGGGCGATGCGGCGCTGGAAGCGCAGACGTTCGGCGGCTGGCTCGCCCGCCACGGACAGGGCGAGCGCGCGGTCGCCGCGCTGTGGGACCTGATCGCGCTGCCGACGCTCAACCTGCCGGCCGCGCAGGCGTCGCTGGCGCTCGCGGCGTTCGTCTTTCGCACGGGGCTGCTCTCCGGGCCGGACGCCGGCGACATCGGCTTTCACCAGGCGACGCTCGGCGAGACGATCGGCGCGCCCGCCGAGCGGGCGCTGCGCGACGCCGGCGTGCAGGTGCGGCTGGGCTGGCGCGCCGAACGCGTCGTGCGGAGCGCGAGCGCCGCGGAGGTGCACGGCCGCGGCGCCCGCGGCGAGGACGCCTCCGGCGACGGGGCCCGCGGCGCGGGCGCCGGTGGCGACGGCGCGCGCGGCGGGGACACGGATGCGCTGGAGGAGCTGAGCGCCGAGGCGGTGGTGGTCGCGGTCCCGCACGCCCGCGCGGCGAGGCTGCTCGAGCCGCTGCTGGGGGATTCGGCGCGGGCGCTGAGCGGGCTGGGCAGCTCGCCGATCGTCAACCTGCACGTCGTCTATGACCGCCCCGTCTGCGACGTGCCGTTCGCGGCCGGGGTGGGCACGCCGGTTCAGTACGTCTTCGACCGCACCGCGGCAGCCGGAGCGCCCGCCGGCTGCCAGTATCTGGCTGTGTCGCTGTCGGGTGCCGAGCGTGAGATGGGAATGAGCGTGGACCGGCTGCGCGAGCGCTATCTGCCCGCGCTGCGCGAGCTGTTCCCCCGAGCGCGCGAGGCGACGGTCGAATGCTTCCTGGCAACGCGCGAGCACGCCGCCACGTTTCGCGCCGCGCCCGGGGTGGGTGCGCTTCGCCCCGGGCCGGAGACGGCCGTTCCCGGCCTGGTGCTGGCGGGAGCGTGGACCGCGACGGGCTGGCCGGCGACGCTGGAGGGCGCGGTGCTCAGCGGGCACGCCGCGGCCGATGTGGTCCTGAGAGCGCTCGGCGCCGAGGCCGCGCCGCTGGCGGCGGCCGTCGACGGCGTCTCCCGGGCGGTGGCGCCGTGAGCGAGCTGCTCGTCGCGGCGCCGATGCGGATCGAGGCCGCGCTGATCTCCTCCGCGGGCCGGCGAGCGATCGTGCGCAAGACGGGCATGGGGCCGAAGCGCTCGAAGGCGGCCGCCGGCGAGCTCGCGGGCGTCGGCACGGACGCGAGCGCGATGCTGGTGCTCGGCTTCTGCGGAGGGCTCGACGAGACTTCGGTGCCCGGGGAAGTGATCGTCGCGCAGGAGGTGTATGCGGCGAGCGATGAAGGGCACGCAGAGGAGCGCGTGCGCTGCACTCTGCACGACCAGCTCGTGCACCGGCTGACGGGGCGGGGGCTGAAGGTGCGCACCGGGGACGTCGTGTGCGTGTCGCGCCTGGCGCTCGGCGAGCGGCGCGCCGAGCTGCACGCGGGTGGGGCGATCGCCGTGGACATGGAGTCGGTATGGCTGGCGGCGGGCGCCGGCGAGCGGCCGTTCGGCGTGGTGCGGGTCGTGCTGGACAGCCCCGAGCACGAGCTGCTGCGCGTGCGGGCGGTCGCAGGGGCGCTGCGGGCGGCGCTTGCGCTGCGGCGCGTGGCGGGCGCCCTTCACGAGTGGGTGCCCGGGGTCTAAGGTAGGCGCAATGGCGGTCCGGGTGAGGCAGAGCACGCGCATGGGGTGGTACCTGATGCGCCAGCGGCTGGCCAAACGCGAGAAGTTCCCGCTGATCGTCGAGCTCGAGCCGCTGTTCCAGTGCAACCTGGCCTGCTCGGGCTGCGGCAAGATCCAGCACCCCGAGCACGAGCTGCGCCGGCGGATGCCGGTCGAGCAGGCGATCGGCGCGATCGAGGAGAGCGGCGCGCCGATGGTGTCGATCGCCGGCGGCGAGCCGCTGATCCACCCGGAGATCCACGTGATCGCGGCGGAGCTCGTCAAGCGCAAGAAGTTCGTGTACCTCTGCACCAACGCCCTGTTGCTGGAGAAGAAGCTCGAGAACTTCAAGCCGAGCCCGTACTTCTCGTGGGCGATCCACATGGACGGCCTGCGCGAGCGCCACGACGCCTCGGTCGAGCGCGAGGGCGTCTTCGACAAGGCCGTCGCGGCGATCAAAGCCGCCAAGGCGGCCGGCTTTCGCGTGACGACCAACACGACCTTCTTCACCCACGACTCGCCCAAGACGGTGCGCGAGGTGCTCGACTTCCTCAACGACGATCTCGAGGTCGACGAAATGATGATCTCGCCCGCGTACGCGTACGAGAAAGCGCCCGACCAGGAGCACTTCCTCGGCGTGCAGGAGACTCGCAAGCTGTTCAAGGCGGCGTTCGCCGACGGCCGGCGCAAGAAGTGGCGGCTGAACCACAGCCCGCTGTTCCTGGACTTCCTCGAGGGCAAGGCCGAATTCGACTGCACCGCCTGGGGCATCCCCAGCTACTCGCTGTTCGGCTGGCAGCGCCCCTGCTACCTGATGTCCGATGGCTACACCGAGACCTACAAAGAGCTGATCGAGACGACCGACTGGAGCAAGTACGGGCGCGGCAGGGACCCACGCTGCGAGAACTGCATGGCCCACTGCGGCTACGAGCCGACCGCGGTGCTCGAGACGACGAGCTCGCTGCGCCAGTCGCTGCGCGCTCTCGCCGGCTAGGACGGCCCGGCGGAGCCGATCTCGGCCTCCGCCTCGATGCCGCTGCGGCGCAGCTCCCGCCAGGACAGGCCCTCGCCGAGCAGCGCCGGCATGCCCAGCCCGATCGCGGTGACGACCTCGACCGCCTGCAGGATGATGCCGTAGGCGACGGCCTGGCCGGCGCCGACGCCGTATGCGGCGAGCACGACCAGGCACGCGGCCTGGAAGACGCCGACGTTCGACGGCGTCGCCGGCAGGACGGCGCTCAGGTTGACCGCGAGCAGGATCGCCGCGGCGGCCGCCGGGCCCGCCTGGGACTGCAGTCCGAGCGCGAGGATGACCGTGTAGCACGCGAGCCACTGAAGCGCCCACGCCAGCAGCTGGAATGCGACGGCGGTCGATCCGTAGCGCGGGCGGGCGAACACGACCAGGCCGCGCCGGGCGAGCGCCAGCATGCGGGCGATCGCGTTGGCGGCACGGGCGATGCGGGGGCTGCGCGAGCGCCGTCCCAGCGCGAGCAGGCGCGGCCCGACGATGACGAGCACGCACACCAGCAGCGGCAGCGCAAGCGCAATCGCGATCGACGCCAGATGGCCGCTCGGCAGCGGCACGCTCGTGAACGTCACCACGAGCAGGATCGCGAGCGCGAGCAGGTTGATGAGCGTCTGCGAGAACACCGTTCCGGCGACCACCGGAAGCAGCCGGCTGGTGCGCCCGTCGAGCCGGCGCGAGAGCACGACCACGCGCGTGGGCTCGCCGATGCGTCCCGGCACGAGCGCCGAGCCCATCACGCCGATCATCGTCGCCCGTATGACCGGCGCCCACGGCATCGGCGTGTCGGGCAGCGCCGCGCGCAGCGCCTGATGCCAGGAGATCGAGCGCATCAGCATCGCCAGCGACATCAGCACGAGTGCCAGCGCGATCCAACCGAAGGAGGCGGTGACCAGTGCATGGCCGACGCGCCCCAGTTCCAGGCGCGAGAGCGCGAACACGACCAGCCCGGCGAGCAGGAGCACCACGAGCACGACGCCCACGCGCCTGAGCACGGGCCCGCGCGATCGGAGGGGAACATTCTCCGGTGCACCCATCAGGCGGGGTCTATCAGGTCCGGGTTTGGCTCGCCGTCGGTACGAGCGCCGGCGCCGTCGGCCATGCAGGATGTGACATCCGCGCCCGCTATGCTCCCCGCGCAGCGATGAGGCCCGCTCCATAACCGCGGCTCCGGGCCGCTGATGGCTTCTACGTCACCGTCACTCGAACGTCAGTGAGGGATTGTCGTGGAACGCGATTCGACCACGGAGGGCCAGCCGCGGCTGAGACTCGGGCGAATGGTGCTGTTGCTCCCACTCGATCGTCAGGAGCTGGCGGCGATCTTCGCGGGCGGGTTCGTCGGCGCGATCGCGCGCGCGGCGCTCGCGCAGAGCTGGGTCGCTCGACCCGACCAGTGGCCGTGGTCGACGTTCGTCGTGAACATGCTCGGCGCGGCGCTGCTGGGGTACTTCATCACGCGCCTGCAGGAGCGTCTGCCGCCGTCGCTGTACCGCCGCGCGTTTCTGGGGACGGGAATCTGCGGCGCGTTGACGACGTTCTCGACGGTGATGGTCGAGCTGGCGAGGATGCTCGAAGCCGACCACGTGGCGCTGGCCGGCGCCTACGCCGCCGCGAGCCTCGCCGGGGGCTTCGCTGCGATCTTCCTCGCCACCAAGCTCGTGCGCCGCGCGAGGCTGACGAGATGAGCTCCGTGCTGCTGTGGCTGGGGGTCGGCGCGCTCGGCGGGTTGGGAGCGCTCGCGCGGTTCCTGCTCGACGCGTTCGTGTCGGCGGGCACCGGCGCGCGCTTCCCGCTCGGCACGCTGCTCGTCAACCTCTCGGGCGCGCTGGTGCTCGGCGTGCTCGTCGGCGTCGCCCTGAGCGGCGACGCGTACCTGCTGGCCGGGACGGCGGTGATCGGCTCCTACACGACGTTCTCGACGTGGATGCTCGAGTCCCACCGTCTCGCCGAGGACGGGCGGCGCTGGCTGCTCGGGGCCAACGTCGTGCTGAGCCTCCTGCTGGGCGTCGGCGCGGCCGCGCTCGGTCGACTGCTGGGGGGTGGGTGATGGTCGAGGACGGGCTGCGTCTGAGCGCCTATTTCGGCGAGCGCGACCACGCTGGCGGGCGGCTGCTCGCCGATGAGCTGATCGACATCTTCGCGCGCCATGGCGTGAGAACGAGCGTGCTGCTGCGCGGGATCGAGGGCTTCGGCATCAAGCACCGGCTGCAGACAGAGCGCCTGCTGACGCTCTCCGAAGACCTGCCCCTGCTCGCGCTCGCGCTCGACACCCGCCCGCGCATCGAGGCCGTGCTCGAGGAGGTGCGCGCCGTCAGCGGCGACGGAGTGATCACGCTCGAGCGTGCGCGCCTGCTGAACGGGCTGGGGGTCGAGGAGGAGCTGTCGCCTGGCTCGGATGCGGTCAAGCTCACGATCTACGTCGGCCGCCGGGAGCGGGTCGCGGGCCGGCCGGCTCACGTGGCGCTGGTCGACTGCCTGCACCGGCACGGGGTGGCCGGCGCGAGCGTGCTGCTCGGCCTGGACGGCACCGCGGACGGCTTGCGCCGGCGGGGGCGCTTCTTCGCCGGCAACGCGCAGGTGCCGCTGATGATCCAGAGCGTCGGCGAGGGCCCGACGATCGCCGGCGCGCTGGAGGAGATCGCGGGAATGCCGAGCGAGCCGGCGATGACGCTCGAGCGGGTGCGCGTGTGCAAGCGCGACGGCGTTCTGCTGGCCGAGCCGCTGCGGCCGCCCGCCGCCGACGGGGCGGGACTGGCCTACTGGCAGAAGCTCGTCGTGTACACCAGCGAGCAGACCCGCTACGAGCACCAGCCCCTGCACAGCGCGCTGATCCGCCGCCTGCGCCGGGAGGGCGCCGCCGGGGCCACCGCGCTGCGCGGCCAGTGGGGCTACCACGGCGAGCACCGGCCGCACGGCGAACGCTTCTGGTCGCTGCGCCGGCACGTGCCGGTGCTGACGCTGCTGCTGGACACGCCCGCGAACATGCTGCGCTGGTTCGAGATCGTCGACGAGATGACCCGCGAGACCGGGCTCGTGACCAGCGAGATCGTGCCCGCGCTGCGCGCGTCAGGGCCGGGGATCGAGCACGGCGGCCTGGATCTCGCCGAGCGGCACGGGCGCTCGCCGGGGTGAGGCAAGCGCCACTACTTCACTTTCTGCTGGCTGTTCCAGACGCTGCGGGTGAGTGATCAATGCGCCCGCAGCCGCCACACCAAGTACCCGACGATCGCCAGGTTTACGAGCACTGCGCCGACCTTCAGGAGCGTGGCGCTCTTGGTGAGCTCCCAGATCTCGGGGATGAACAGCAGCGAGGTTGCGAGCACCGTCAGCCACTCGCCCCAGCGCCGGCGAGTGGCCAGGCCATAGGCCTCGGCACCCTCGAGGATCCCGTACGCGATCGCCGCTACGCCGAAGACGACGTCCTGGTGGGCGTGGATCTTGCGGACATCATCAATGATCCGCTGGATCCAGTTGTCTTTTGGGTCCAATCCGAGCCGCTGGGCGAAATGGGCGATGTCGCTGGCCCAGTTGGCGTGCGGATGGGTTACGAGCACGATCCCCACGGCGAGCAGCACGACCGTGCGGAAGGCGCGCTCGGCAGCGATCCACGGCAGCAGTCGGTCGCGGCGGTCGGTTGCGGGGTCGCGGTGTGCAGTCGCGGCGGCTGGTCGATGCATCCGCGAAGCCTCTACATCGTCCGACGAGAACGCTGGCGGTCCACCGAGGCGTCGCTCAGCGGATGACCTGCGTCTCGGTCTTTCCGCAGATCGTGCATTTGCGCTCGAGAACATAGCCTTTGGGGCTGGTTTTCCCCCAGGCCCGCTCCCACTCGCCCCAGATGTGTTTGTGCCAGAGCCGCCTCATGCGGTCATTATCGGGGCAGGCGCCGACGTTGCCGCCCCGCAGGGGCAGCGCGCTTCTACGCTGTGTCCAGCAGCCAACGACGATGAGGAGCGAGCATGAAGGCGACTTGGAACGGCGCGACGCTGGCCGAGAGCGACGACACGGTCGTCGTCGAGAACAACCACTACTTCCCCGCGGACAGCATCCACGCGGAGTACTTCGCCGACAGCGACACGTACACGATCTGCCCGTGGAAGGGCGAGGCGAGCTACAAGACGGTCCAGGTCGACGGGCAGACCAACCCGGATGCGGCTTGGTACTACCCGGAGCCGAAGGACGCGGCCGCCGAGATCAAGGACCGCTTCGCGTTCTGGAAGGGCGTCACGGTCGAGCCGTGAGGCCGCGATCCCGGGTGCCCGGGATCCTCAGGTGACCGCTGGTCGGTCACCCACAAGGCGGCGTTTGAGATCACAAATTGCAACCTCAAACGAGCCTGGGGTCCGCAGCGCATGGCACTCTGCGCGAATGGTGGATCAAACCAAGGCAAGCGACTCTCTGAAGCTGGTCCCGCTCCCAGCCATCAAGCAGCGGATCCTGGTCGTTCGCGAGCGCCACGTGCTGCTCGATGAGGATCTCGCAGATCTCTACGGGGTGCAGACAGGCCGCCTTGTCCAGCAGGTCAAGCGGAACATCGACCGGTTCCCGTCCGATTTCATGTTCCAGCTGACGACGGACGAGGTCACGGCTTTGAGATCGCGATCTGCGACCTCAAAGGAGGGGCGCGGTGGACGCCGCTACGCGCCGTACGTCTTCACTGAGCAAGGCGTGGCGATGCTGTCCGGTGTTCTCCGGAGCGAGACGGCGGTTGCCGTGAACATCGCGGTCATGCGGGCGTTCGTTGAGCTGCGACGCGCCGCGGCATCCTACACCGCGATCGAGAGGCGCCTTGAAGATTTCGAGCGAGAGACCAAAGCCACGCTCGGCCAACATGACGAGCAGCTGGATGAAATCTTCGAGGCGCTGCGGCAACTGATCTCCCCACCTCCGCAGCCCAAGCGCCCGGTTGGCTTCAGGTTGCCCGAAGGCGACAGGTAGGTTTACGATAGTTCGGCGAGCCTACCCTCGCAACCGCGGCCTCCCCTGAACGATCACGCGTTGGATGGCCCAAGGGCGAAGAGCTGAGGGACGAGTTCGCGCAAGTCGAGGACCTCGACGCTGTCGCACACGGTTGCCCAGTAGTCCCGCACGGTCGCGAAGGTGTCTATCCCGTAGCGGTTGTAGAAGCCCAGCCGCACCTTCGAGCTTCGGCTGAGGACGCTAGAGATCGCGCGTCCGCCGCGAAGAAACTTCATCGGGTGCTCGGTCCCTAGCACGTAGACAATGCGCCGCTTGTCGGTTTCGGCTGATGCGACGCCGAACACGTCAGCGAAGAGCACGTTCTCACGTATCGTGTTACTGGCTGGACGCCAGTCGATGAACTTGAACTCGGCGATGCGGCGGTCCGTCACGAGATCGTGGTCGCGCCCAGTGTTGCCCGCGCCCAGCGAGAGCGATTCCACTATCTCGCTCGGCTCGAGGATGTACGGCAAGGATGCGAGAATTCCTGCGGCGTGCATGATGACGTTGACTTGACCGGCGAGCGCCTTGATCGTGCGCGCCGCTGCGATCAGCTCCGCGCCGACATCTCCGCGTGCGAGGATCTTCGTGATTTGGCGAGGCCGGAGCCCGGAGCTGGCGGCCTCGAACTCCTTGATGCGCGCGGTAAGCGCGGGCCCGGCACCGAAGCCCTCGATGCGCTTTGCGGCCTCCTCGAGCGAGCTGAGCTGCTTCGCCATCGGGAAGTTGTACCTCAACAGGCTGAAAGGGGTTATGGGCGATCGCGGCGGCCAGGAGGCGGTGCTCGGCCGTGAGCGGGAGGGCTCGCGGGCGGCCTGCGGTGGTGCTGTTCACCCTTGCCGCCGTGCTGCTCGCGCTCACCGGCGCATGTACAAGGCCCGCGACAGCGACAGCGCACGCGGCGCGCCCCTCTTCCAGGCTCCGTGTAGGCACCCAGACGCTGAGCCGCTGCGAGGCCTCCCCGCTGGCGTACTGCGGCACGCTGTCGGTCCCGCTCGACTACGCGACGCCGACGGGCCCGCACATCGCGATCGCCTACCGCTGGTATCCCGCGTCGGCGCCGCCGGGCGGGCGGGCTGCGGGCACGGTCGTGCCGGTGGAGGGCGGTCCGGGCTACCCGTCGATCGGCTCGGTCTCCTACCGCTCCGGCGGCTCGCCGGCGGGCTACGCAGCGATGTACGGCCCGCTGCTGGCTCGCTTCGACATGCTCGCGGTCGACGACCGCGGCACCGGCGAATCGACGCCGCTGAGCTGCCCGGCGCTGCAGGACTTCTCGGGGGAAACCGGCACCGAAGCGTTCCAACAGGCGGCGGCGGCGTGCGCGGCGGCGCTGAACCACCGCTGGCGCTACGCGGACGGCAGCTGGGTGCACGCGTCGGACGTGTTCACCTCGGCGCCGGCGGCCGAGGACCTGGCGGCGGTGATCACGGCGCTCCAGCTACCGAAGGTGGACCTGTACGGCGACTCGTACGGCTCGTTCTTCGCGCAGGCGTTCGCGTCGCGCTTCCCGCGGCTGGTGCGCAGCGTGATCCTCGACTCGACGTACGAAACGGTCGGCCTGGACCCGTGGTACCGCAGCACGATCGACTCGATGCCGGCGGCGTTCGACGCGGCGTGCAGCCGCTCGCCTGCGTGCGCGAGCGCCGCGCCGGGATCGTCGTGGTCGCGTATCGGCGCGCTCGCGGGAAGCCTGCGCGAGCACCCTGTCTCTGGCGTGGTCCCGGGGCCGGAAGGCGCGATGCAGAAGGTGACGATGGGCGTCACCGGGCTGGTGAACCTGGTCAGCGACGCGGCGGAGGACACGAACGTGTACCGCGAGCTGGACGCGGCCGCCCGCGCGCTGCTCGACGCCGGCGATCCGGCGCCGCTGCTGCGCCTGTACGCGCAGCGCCTGGCGGTCGACGAGGCGTACTTCGGCGGGCCCGTCCGCGAATACTCGGTCGAGCTGTACCTGGCGACGTCGTGCCTGGACTATCCGCAGCTGTTCGACATGAACGCCAGCCCGGTGCTCCGCGGGCAGGAACTGGCGGCGGCGCAGGCGGCGCTGCCGGCGGCGACGTTCAGCCCGTTCGCCACGGCCGAGTGGCTGGCGCAGGACGAGAACACGGAGGCGTACACCGCCTGCGTGGACTGGCCGAGCCCGACGATCGCCCAACCGCCGATAGCGACGAGCCTGTCGCTCTTCCCGAGCTCGCTGCCGGTGCTCGTGCTGGGCGGCGAGCTCGACACGTGGACCCCCGCGGCGGGCGTGCCGAAGGTGCTCGCAGAGATCGGCGGCCACGCGCGCTTCGTCGAGCTGGCCAACTCGACGCACGTGGTGGGGGAGGGCGACACGGTGTGCGGCTCGACGCTCGTGCGGGAGTTCGTGGCCGACCCCCAGGCGCTCGAATCGCTGGACGCCTCGTGCGCGCCGGCGGTCTCGCCGATCCACACGGTGGGCGTGTACGCGACGCGGCTCTCCGAAGAACCCCCGCTGACCGCCGCGCCCGGCAACAGCGCGCCAAGCGCCGATCTGCAGCTGGCGGCGGCGGCGGTGAGCACCGCCGGCGACGCGATCGCCCGTTACCAGGCGATCGAAGCCAGGCACGACCCCGGCCTCAGCGGGGGCACGGTGACGGCGAGCGGGGACGGCGCGCTGCTGAGCCTGCGGCGCGATCAGCTGGTGCCGGGCGTCGCCGTCAGCGGCGCCGTCAGGCTCGCCCCCGATGCGAATCCAGAAGACGGCGAGACCGTGCTCGCCACGCTCACGGCGAAGGCGCCCGGCATCGGCAGGAGCGCGTTCACGGCGACGTGGACGACGGCGGGCGCCGGCGCCCGGGCGCAGCTCGTGGGCTCTGTTGGCGCTCAGCCCGTCGCCGGCAGCATGCCCGCGCCCTGATCGGCCGGCGGGAAGCCGGGCGCCCACTCCTCGTCCTGGACGCGCACGCCGTTGCACAGGTAGCCGATCACGTGGTACCAGCCGGCGGTGACGATCAGCTCGAGGATCTGCGCGTCCTGGAAGCGCCCCGCGAGCGCCCGCCAGAGCTCGTCGGAGAGCGTGCTCGTGTCGTGCAGCTCGTCGGCGAGGCGGAACACGCTCGCCTGCTCAGGCTCCCAGCAGGCGTCGTCCCAGCGGCCGTGCACGGTGGAGCGCAGCTGCGCCTCGCTGAGGCCGAGCGGCGCGCCGAAGGCGAGCGCGTGCACGCCCCACTCGTACTGCGCTCCGGTGAGCGCGCACGTGCGGTGGATGACGATCTCGCGCAGCAGCGGCGGGACGGTGGCGCAGGCGCCGAGGATGCCGGAGCCGAGCGGGCGCATGCGGCTCATCAGCTCACCGTGCACGGCGAGCGTGCGAAACAGCGCGAGCGGCTCCGCCTCGCTCGCCGGCGGCATCCACTTCGCCAGCATCTCCTGCACCCCTGGGGGATACGGCGCTTGCAGCGGCGCGATTCGGGCGGTCTGCTCAGGCATCCCTCTATACACTCCTCAACAGTCATGCTTCGATTTTCACAGCGCAGACGTCGATGCTATCGCAACCGCTTTGATTTTAGAAGCAGAGGCGCGGGCGGATGAGCGCGACCGGGAGGAGGCCCGCGCTGGACGGCTCCGCGGATGCGCCCTCAGCGGCGGACGCGCGCGGGCGCGACGAGCGCCTCGAAACGGCGCCGAGCCCCGGCCGCCCGGTCCGCGGCTCGGACGGCGGCCGGCCGATCATGGCATTGCTCGACCTGCTCGGCCGGCGCTGGGCGCTGCGGGTGATCTGGGAGCTGCGCGAGCAGCCGCTGGCGTTCCGCGCGCTGCAGCAGCGCTGCGCGGGGATGTCCTCGAGCGTGCTCAACCAGCGGCTGCGCGAGCTGCGCGCGGCGGACGTCGTCGAGGTCGGGCCGGACGGCTACCGCCTCACCGACGAGGGCCGCCTGCTGCTCGCCGCCTACCCGCCGCTCGACGCGTGGGCGGAGCGCTGGGCGCAGCGGGCGCGGGGGCTGTGAGCTGTGACACGGGCTCACTCCTCCTGCTGCGCAACGGTCCCAGCTCGCGTCACCGCGCTCTCGACCACCAGGTCCGTCAGCGCATCGGGAACTCCATAGAGGACGCACACCAGGCGCTCGACGATCTCGACCAGCTCCCGCCCGACGGCGAGTAGATCGTCGATCTCGCTTTGCCGACATGCGATCTCCTGGTCGAAAGTGCTGAGGCTGGCGGGCATCCGCGCGGAGAGCAGATCGTCGGGCATCAACCGGTCGGCACCGACCAGCTCCTGCAGGAGTGCGAGACGATCGTGTGGGCCGTCTACGCGTGCTGTGGCTCGGCGTGAATGCGTGAACACGAGCACGCCGTCCTCCAGATGAGGATGGCCAAGCACCCCGTCGGTCGTGATATCCACCGCGAGCGCGGGATCGAGGCGCACGGACCGCACGCCTGCCGCGGGCAGCTCGGCAAGCACGGCCGCACGATCGACCTCGACTCCATGCGTTCGCCACGGATTCTTCACTGCGCGCCGCAACTCCGGCGCCACCGAGCGGAGTGGTAGGAGGGCCCGACGGTTGGCTGCAACATCGCGCACGAGATGCTCGATCGCTGCGGCCGCGTCTGCGTCGCCAGCCTGCGATCCGACCGCCGAAAGCAATGCCCGGGCCTCCGTGCTCACTGTCTGGAGATCAGCCATCGCGGTCGCGTGGGCGAGGGTGTCGACGTGGTCGCTGGACACCCATCCGTCCGGCGCGGACACGTGACGATAGGGCATCTCATTCATTGGCTTGGGCTCGTAGTTGCGCCTCACATGCCACGGTGTCTTGCCGCGTACCGCGTACCAGAGGTCGAGCAGCTCGCTGTTCAACAGGCCGCAGAGGTACGCCACCGAGAGGCCATCGTCCTTCGGCGTAGCGATCGTTGTCTTGATCGACGGCTGCCATTCGCCGCTCTCGTCCAGCGCAAAGCGCCCGCGGTCTGTGCGGTACAGCGCGATCACCTTCGGGCCCATGAGCGCCTTACGGTCGCGCGGCCACGCCGTTTCCCACCATTTGCGGCGCGGGTTTCGCGCGAACTCGGCACGCGTCCGCAGCACCTCGCGCCAAGGCTCGAGCGCCTCGACGATGTCGGCCGGCGGATTGTCCTCGCGGCGCAACCATACGAGGCTCGCGTAGTCGGCCTCGTCGATCGCTCCGTAGAGCAGGGCTCGCGGCTCGGGCGAGTGTGCGAGGAGCTGCGGGTAGTCGCGCCACGGCGGACTCTGCTCAGCACCTGGCGGAAGCTCCATGATCGGGTCACCGGTCTGGTGTCCACGTGCGGCCAACTCCGAGCGGATGCGCTCAGACAGCCGCCGTTGCACGCGAGCCGAGTACGCGTCAGCCCCCGTTTGAATGCCCTGGGCCACCGCCCAGCGATCCGCCATCCGCTCGACCGGCGTCGTCGGATCGTCCAGCGCCGCCTGGAGATGCGCAACAACCCGAGCAGCGACGTCACGCGGGGCGTGCTTGATGGGCCAAGGGCGGGTTGAGCGCAGCTCTTGCTGCGCGACATCGTGGACGAGGATTCCCTGCGAGCGACCAGCGCGCCCGTCCGCGCGCGCCGCCATGGTCGCAAGTAGCGCCTCTCGCGGCGGCACTCGCGCAGCCGGGTCGCCGGTGATCGCCACAGCCGCCTCGCCCTCATCCTCCAGGAGCACTACGCGCATCCGATGTTTCCTGGGAGCGGGCGCCTTCGTTGCCAGCAGAATCGCGCTCTCGACTGTCGGTGGCGTCATCCCGGTGCGCGTGTCGCGCTCTTGCTGCTCGGTCGCGAACAGGCGCATGCTTCCAAAGAGGTAGAGCTCGTCGAGCCGCAGGCTCGTGGCGATGCGTTCACGAAGCCAGTCCGCATTGCCGGCGTTCATCCAGCCGGCAGGCGTGATGACGCACAGCCGTCCGCCCGGCGCGACCTTCTCGGCCGCCATTGCGAGGAAGTAGTAGAGGTAGTCGCTCTTGCCGTGGTAGTCGTCGTGCCATCCGGGCAGCGCACGCAGGCGATCGAAGAGCACCTTGTTGCCCGACTCGAAGACGTAGGGCGGATTGCCCATGACGAGGTCGAAAGCCTCGTCCTTTCGGATCTCAGCGAAGCGTGGCTCCTTGGCCGCGTCGAGCGGCACGATCCCGTAGCGCTCGTCGGAAGCGAGCAACGCAGCATCGGCGCGTTGCCCCGGGTCGAGCTCGCCAAAGCTCTCGTCGGGACCACGCCTTGCGCCGAGCGAGTCCGTGTGTACGACCCCCAATGTGAACGCGCCGGGCTCCTCTCCGACCTCGCGCAGCCGTCCGAGCAGACGCGAGACCTGCAGCAGCAGGTTGACCTCGGTGAGGTAGTAGGGAAATGGGCTGATCTCGCAGCCGTGGAAGCCCCTCACGATCGTGCGCAGACCTTCGCGCAGATCACGTGGGTTGCTGAGATCGAGGCCACCGTCGTCGATTACGCGGCGGGCGGCCTCGACGAGGAAGCCCCCGGAGCCGGTGGCGAAGTCGAAGATGGCGCGCTCATGTCGCTCGTCGCCCTCGATCCGAAAGATTCCCTCTGGGCCGGCGAACCCGGCACGGTCGAGCATGAACCGGACCACCGCACGCGGCGTGTAGAACTGGCCGAGTCGGTCGCGGTCGATCTCATCGACGTAGGACTCGTACAGCCCGCCGAGCACGTCCGCTCCCAGGCGCGCGAGCGGAAACGGCACGAGCGCGTAGAGCACGTCGGCCAGGGCCTCGTCCCGTGGCCGGAACCAGTCGTAGTTGTTGTCCTCGCCGAACAGCCAGCGGTAGCGCGCACGGCCGCGCTGGAAGGCCTCGTCGAGCACGCGCTGGAGGTTGCGCCCCATGCGCTCGTACACATGCTCGAAGCCGCCGTCGTAGAGGCAGTCCTCGACGAAGCCGGCGTCCTCCCAAGACCGGTAGAGCAGGATGCGGGTCAAAGCGAGCTGGGAGACCCGCATCAGGTACTGCGAGAAAGCGCGGCGGGCGATCCCGTCTGCGTCTCGATAGCCGGTAACGGTCGTAGGCAGGGCCGCGATATCGACGCCTGGCTCGATCTCCCGGGCGAGCGTCTCGAGCTCTAGGCGCAGCCGCTGCTCATGGTCGGGATTGAGGTCAAGGTCAGTCATGAGCCGGTCGTGCTGGGCGGCTGCGTCCTCGGCGAGCTGCCTCGAAAGTGAGCGCAACTGGCTGACCAGGAACTCCACGTCGATCTGGAGCGCCTCGTCCACGGCGGCCCGCTCGCGCCAGGGCTCGGCCTCCGCGACCAGTGCGATCTTCTCCTCGAGCCCCATCGCGCGGAAGCCGAAGAGACCGCAGAACCGGACGAACCGGTCGACCTCGTCGATGTCGAGCGCCTCGCCGTGGGCTACCTGCCAAAGTCGCCGCACATCGAACGACAGGCTGGGATCGTGACCGCTTGCTCCGCGCCGGTACACCTTCAGCTCGCGAAGGTTGAACAGCACCCCGTAGTCGAGGTGGCGCTGGTCGATGTATGCCCGGATCTGGTGCTCGTGTGTCCCGAGACTCTGGGTAGAGCTCTTGGCGTCGAGCACAAAACGATGCGCCACAAGGTCGATGGGCGTGAAGTCGGGCTTCAGGCCGCTGCGGCCCAGCTGTGGGAAGTAGGCGTCTGGAGGAAACCCGAGCACCCGCTCGATGAGCGCCGCCAGAATCGGCTCCGTCAGCAGCTCCTCGTCTTCGCGGGTTCTCGCGTGGTCGAGGTATTCCCCGAGGTGCCGCGCGCCGTTGAGCTCCCGGTAGCGCCCGGCCTGCTCGTCGAGCAGCGCCGCAAGAGCGTTGAGCTCCGGGGAGATCGAGGTGGCGGACATCAGAATCCCGCAACGAGCGAGACAGCAGTACCCCGAGCGAGAAAAGCATCCGAAGCGAGGGCTACTGTCCGGCACGTGTACACGCCCATCACCACCGAGGACCTGGCACCCGAGGAGCTCGAGGCACTCCGCGCCGCTGGTGCGTGGTACGCCAAGTACCACGCCGTGCGCATCGCCGAGCTCGCTGATGACCCTTCGGCGTACGCTGAGCACAAGCGCGAGAAGTTCCTCACGCTCGTCACGGCGCTGCGGAAGCTCGGCTTCGAGATGGCGCTCCCCGACGCGCTGCGTACCGACGAGCCCCAAGCGGCGTAGCTGACCAAATCGTTGAACGGCACGTGCGGATGGTACGTGGCCGCCTCGACGGTTCCGATAGCTTGGCTTGGGCGTCGGCTGCTCGAGGGTGCCCTGGTCCCAAAGAGCGCGGTAGGTGGGGCCGCTGCGTCCTACGCCTCGAGCAGCAGCGTCACCGGGCCGTCGTTGACGAGCTCGACGTCCATGTGCGCGCCGAACATCCCGCGCTTGGCGCCCGCGCGCTCGCAGAAGCGCTCGTACAGCGGCTCCGCCAGCTCGCCGGGGGCGGCCGCGACGAAGCTCGGGCGGTTGCCGCGCCGGGTGTCGCCGTACAGCGTGAACTGGCTCACGCACAGGATCTCGCGCTCGCCGAGCGCCTCGTTCATGTGACCGTCGGCGTCCGCGAACACGCGCAGCGCGCGCACCTTCCCCGCCAGCCGCTCGGCGGCGGCGTCGTCGTCGTCGCGGGCGACGCCCAGCAGCACCAGCAGCCCCGGCCCGATCTCCGCCACCACGCGGCCCTCCACGCGCACCGAGGCGCGGCTGACCCGCTGCACGAGCGCGCGCATCTATACGGTCGATTCCACGGTCGTGCGGCTCTGGATGGCACGCGAGTATGCCAGTCGCGGCACGTGTGCGTGCGGCTTGTCGTCCAGGTTCTCGCCCGCAAACTCCAGCTTTTCAGACGAGCTTTCGAAAGCGGTTGCATGCGCGTACGCCGCCAGCGTGGCGCCCTGGGCGGGCGCCTGAGCCTCACCCGGCAGGTGGCCCTGCTGAGCCTGCTGCCGATGGTGGTCTTCGGCTTCGTGCTCGCGCGCGTGCTGCAGGCGCAGATCGTCTCGCGCACGCTCGTCGACGCGAGCGAGTCCGCGCGCATCATCGCGCGCATCGGGATCGAGCCGCACCTCTCCGCGCAGGACCTGCGCACGGGCCTCACGCCGGCGGGCATTCGCGCGCTGGACCAGCAGCTGAGCGCGCGCTCGGTCACGCAGGACCTCGCGCGGATCAAGATCTGGAACTCGCGCGACAGGGTCGTCTACTCCGACGATCACAGCCTGATCGGGCGCACGCTGCCGCCCAGCGACGACCTGCAGCACGCGCTCGCGGGCAAACCCGACGACGCGGACGTCGTCACCCCGCGCGCGGGCACCGAGACGGCCAGCGAGGTCGGCCTCGGCCAGCTCGTCGAGGTGTACGTGCCGCTGCGCTTCGCCGCGTCCGGCCCGCCCGAAGGCGCGTTCGAGATCTACCTCAGCTACCGGCCGATCGCGGCGGCGATCGCGCACGACAAGCGCACGATCGCGCTGATGGTGGCGATCGGGCTGGCACTGCTGTGGCTGATCCTCTACCGCATCGTCGCGCAGGCCTCGCGCCGCCTGCGCCGCCAGGCGCGGGAGAACTACCGCCTCGCGCACTACGACGCGCTCACCGGCCTGCCGAACCGCACGCTGTTCATCGACGGCGTCGCGCAGACCGTCCGCCGCGAGTCCTCGCTGCCCGGCACCGTGGCGGTGCTGCTGATCGACCTCGACCGCTTCACCGAGATCAACAACACGCTCGGTCACACGGGCGGCGACCGCGTGCTGCGCGAGGTCGCCCGGCGGCTGGGCGAGACGTTCGCCGGCGGTGCCCAGCTCGCGCGCGTGGGCGCCGACGAGTTCGCGATCCTGTGCCCGGACGCGCGCGGGGAGGACGGGGCGCGCAGCGTCGCCGCCGCCGTGCACGCGAGCCTCGAGCCGCCCGTCGTGATCGACGGCGTCGCCCTGAACGTCGAGGCGAGCATCGGCATCGCGGTCATGGACGAGCAGGCCGCCGGACCGGACGTGCTGCTCCAGCGGGTGGACACCGCGCTCGCCCGCGCGCGCTCGCGCTCCAGCAGGGTCCACGTCCACTCGCCCGCGTGCGACTACTTCGACGCGAACCGGCTGATCCTGCTCGGCCAGGTGCGCGGCGCGCTCGAGCGCGACGAGTTCGTCCTGCACTACCAGCCGAAGGTCGACCTGCGGCGCCGGCGCATCACCGGCGTGGAGGCGCTCGTGCGCTGGAACCACTCCGAGCGCGGCCTGCTCGGCCCGCAGGAGTTCATCCCCCAGATCGAGACGACGGCGCTCGTCGGGCCGTTCACGCTGTACGTGATCGAGCGGGCGCTCGCGCAGATGGTCGCGTGGCGCAGGCGCGGGATCGACCTCGAGCTGTCGGTCAACCTGTCCGCGCGCAACCTGCTGGACCCCGAGCTGCCCGAGCAGGTGGCCGAGCTGCTGCAGCGGCACGGCATCCCGGCCGTGCGGCTGACGGTGGAGGTCACCGAGAGCGCCGCGCTGGTCGATCCCGAGCGGGCGGTCGCCGCGCTGCAGGCCCTGCGCGAGGGCGGCGTGGGCGTATCGATCGACGACTTCGGCACCGGCAACGCGTCGATCGAGTACCTCGCGACGCTGCCCGCGAGCGAGCTCAAGATCGACCGCTCGTTCATCACCGGCATGCTCGAGGACGCCCGCGCGGAGGCGATCGCGCGCTCGACGATCGATCTCGCGCGCAACCTCGGCCTGACGGTCGTCGCCGAGGGCATCGAGACCGAGGCCGTCATGGAGCACCTCGCCGGCCTCGGCGCCCAGACCGGGCAGGGCTACTTCATCTCGCGCCCGCTGCCCGCCGCGGAGCTCACCGCGCAGCTGATCGCGGCGTTCGGCATCCTCGCCGAGCGCGAGCTCGTGGCGTAGAGCTGCTCGAGCGTCACCACCCGCGGCGGCGCCACGACCTCGTGCGAGCCGTCGTCGAAGACGATCACGCCGCCGTGCGCCAGCCAGGCGCGCGCCGCGCGCGGACCGCCGAGGACCGCGGCCTTCGCTCTGATCTCCGCGGCCAGCGCGCTAGGCGCGAGCGCGGTCGCCTGCACGACGCCGGTGAACGCCGGCCTGCCGCTCGAGGGGTCGAGCAGGTGGTGGGCGGGCCTTCCGTCGCCGTCCAGCCAGCTGCGCCGGCCGATGCCGCTGGTGGCGACGCCCGTGCGCGCGAGCTCGAACGTGTGCAGCGTGCGCCCGTCGAACGGGCTCTCGACCCTGATCGGACGCTCGATCCGCGCGGCTCCGCCGACGAGCAGGTCGCCTGCGCAGTTGACGGCGAAGCCCGCATGGGTGGCGAGCGCCTCGCCGAGCACGTCCGCGAACAGGCCCTTCGCCAGCCCGCCGCTGTCCAGCATCAGACCCGGCGGGCGCGTGACGGTGCTCGCGGCGAGGTCCACCTCGACCTCCAGCCAGCGCCGCGACGCGGCCGCGGCGGCGGGCCTGCGATCGGGGGCGAACGCGAGCGCGGTGGCGAGCGCCGGCGGCTGGCGCAGATCGCCGACGTAGCCCGCGCGCTCGATCGGCCGCAGGAGCGTCGCGTCCACCAGCCCGCCGCTCAGCGACCCGGCTTCGCGCACCGCCCGCGCGAAGCGAGCCATCAGCGGGCTCACGGGCACCGTCGCCCGCGTGTCGCCGTTCAGGCGCGAGAGCTCGCTGGTGGCAAGGAAACGGGAGAAACGCCCGTGCCAGGCGAGCAGCGCGCGCCTGACGAGCACGACGGCATCGTCGGCCGAGCGAGCGCGCCCGGAGCCGATCACCGATGCGCCACAGCGCGAGCCGAAGCAGTCGAGCTCGTCGATGACCTCGCGTTCGGCGCTCATGACTGCGAGGTGGTCACGGCGGAGGCGCCGGAGCTCGATGCTTCGGAGCCGGACGAGCTCGATTCGCCGGAGGCCTGTTCGCCGCCGCCCGGGGTTTCGGACGCGGCCGAGGATTCCGTGTCGCTCGCGGCGCTGAGGGCGGCGGCTTCCCGCTTGGCGCCGTTGGCCACCAGGGCGGGATCGTTTCCGGAGGCGAGCTGCACGTAGACGACGAGGAACGCGGCGGCGAAGAGCGCGAGCGCGAAGCCGGCGACCGAGCGCCGGATGCGGCGCGCGCGCCGGCGCATGGCCTCGCGGTGGCGTCTGGCGAGCGCTCTGGCGTCGAGCTGCTCGGCTGTGCGCGGGGGAGATGTGCCCGGGGGCGGGCTCATCGCGCGACACCCGCCCCTGTGACGGTGGCGGAGTCCCGCGCCCGTGCGATCGCGGCGGAGTCCCGCGCCCTTGTCATGGCGGCAGAGTCCGCGGCCCGCGCGGCGGGGGCGGAGTCCAGCAGGCGCGCGAGCGCCAGCAGGATCGCAGGCGCGACGGCGAGCGCGGTCATCGCCAGGAACCACGTCTGACCGGCGTCCGTGCCCTCGCCGAGGGAGTGCGCGATCCCGAGGATCCAGGCGAGCGCGGCGAAGCGGTGCAGCCTGCGCCAGCGCTGCACGCCGATGCGGGTGCGCGCGTAGTAGGAGAGGCCGAGCGCGAGCAGCGCCCAGAAGGCGACGATCCCCATGCTCGTCCACAGCGTCCTGTAGCCGCTGAGGAACGGGATCGCGATGTCGCCAAGGCTCGGGTGCAGGTAGGCGTCGCCGAGCAGCGTCAAGCCGTGCACGCCGAGCGCCGCGAGCGTCGCCAGCGACAGCGCCTCGTGCGTCACCCGCAGCTCCTGCCGGTGGCCCTTCACGAGGCGTCCGCCGATCAGCAGGCCGACGCACACGGACACGCTCGACAGGAGCAGCGCGGCGATGCCGGCGGCGCGGCTGGCGAGCCAGAAGAGGTGCGGGCCAACCGCGGTGGCCAGGATGTTCGCGTCGGTCGTGTGCATGGCTGACGACGCACACCATGGCGAGCACCGCTGAAGGGTCGCTAACCCGAGCCTAAGGTCACGCTAAGAGGGAGATGGCAGGATGCTCAGAGTGCGCGAGGCAACCGGCGACACGCTCGGCCCGCGTGCCCTAGCATCGAGCGACGATGAGGGTGGGCGGCTCGCTTCGAGTCTCGGGGATGGCGGTCGCGGCGGTCGCCGCGCTCGGGCTCGCCGCGCTCGTCATGGCCGTGGCGCTCGCGGGCGCCGGCCAGGCGCGAGCGGACGGCGGCTGGTGGACGCCGCCGCAGCGGCTGACGTGGTACTGGCAGCTGACCGGGACGGTGAACAACGACGAGCCGGTCGCCGCGTACGACATCGACGGGTTCGAAAACAGCGCCGCCGAGGTCGCGGCCCTGCACAGCCAGGGCAAGCGCGTGATCTGCTACGTCGACGTGGGCACGGCGGAGGACTTCCGCCCCGACTACTCGGAGTTCCCGAAGGCGGTTCTGGGGCGCTCGAACGGATGGCCGGGCGAGCGCTGGCTCGACATCCGCCAGCTCGGCGTGCTCGAGCCGATCATGACGGCGCGCCTTCAGATGTGCAGGGAAAAGGGCTTCGACGCGGTCGAGCCCGACAACATCGAAGGCTACGCCAACAACACCGGGTTTCCGCTCACGGCCGCGGAGCAGCTGACCTACGACGAGTGGGTCGCGAACGAGGTCCACTCGCTGGGGATGGCCGTCCTGCAGAAGAACGACGGCGAACAGACGCCCGAGCTGCTGGCGTACTTCGACGGGGCGCTGACCGAGCAGTGCAACCAGTACGACGAATGCGCCGCCTTCCAGCCGTATCTGGCCACCGGCAAGCCGGTCCTGAACGCCGAGTACCGCCTGCCCACCAAGCGCTTCTGCGCGGCTGACGACGCGGCGGGGATCATGGGCGCGCGCTACAAGCTCGCGCTCAACGGCAAGCGCTTCGAACCCTGCTTCTAGGCCGGCGCGCGCGAGGCCGCCCGGAGAACGAAGCGACGCGGTCCAGAGCCGCTCGAGGAACCTTTCCCTTCCGGCCCGAGGGCCTTCCGGTTCGGGTGGCGCGGCCTCACACCTCAGTGGCCTCGCTCTTTACGGCTCGGAACCGCGTCTGTGTCCAACCTAGGCTCGTCGCCCCTGGATTGCAAGGGCGTCACGTACATGCTCTGCGCATCTTGCGAGGAAAATCTCGTGCGCGTGTGATGCGGGCGCGGGATCCGGCTGGCGGTGCGCCGCGCGCCGAAGACGGCCATGCTCGGCCTGATCACCGGTCCGAGCGTCTCGATGACCCGCTCGGAGACCAGCCGCGCGGTGGGCGATGACGCCTCGGGGGCGGTCAGATAGAAGCTGGCCATGCCGGCGAGGATCAGCACGTGCTCGTGCGCGTTGGGCAGCGCGCGGACGGTGCGCAGCGCTTCGCGGGCGAGCAGCTGCACGCGGGCGGCGGCTTCCTGGGGCGTGGCGTAGTAGTCGAGCAGGCAGCGCTGGGCGACGGCCGCGTCTTCCGGCTCGTCCACGAGGCTGTCGAGCAGCGAGTGCAGGGCTCCGACCCACGGCCAGTACGCGCGCTCGATCGCGACGGCTTCCGCCGGCAGCAGGGCCGGCCGCGCGGCCGCCGCGATCAGCGCGAACAGGCCGAGCGAGGAGCCGGCCGACGCGGCTGTCTCCCACCAGCGCAGGCCCGTACCGCGCGGGGTTTCCCGCAGCGCCCACTGCCTCAGGTGACGGTGTCCGCCGTGCGGCTCGCTGAGGTTGAGGCTCTGATAGGCGACGATTCTCGTGGCGAGCCTGTGGGCCGGTCCCGTGATCGACGTGCACGAGGGCAGCACGTTCAGCGCACAGCGGCACGCGTCGACTATCTCCGCGAGGTAGCCGGCATCGCCACGGCGCTGGTGGCGCGCGTAGTAGTCGGGTTGCCCGGCCTCGTTGTCGAGCGCCACGAGCAGCGCCTGGTGGAGCTGGCGTCCGTTGGTGACCGGGTTGCCGCTCGGCTGCTCGGACAGCGTGTCCGCGAAATCGTAGGCCGACTGGAACGCGACCTGAGCGCGCACGACCTCGACGCGGTGAGCGGCGGGCGCGAACGCGGCGAACGCCGCCGAGCCCTCGATGTTGCCTCGCTTGATGCGCTGGGCTTCCAGCGCGAGCCGGCGCAGCACCGGGTCGGGGATCGCTTCGGCCCGTTCTCGCCAGTGGCGAGTCTCACGGCGGATGCACGGAAAGACGCTGAGCCAGTAGCGCCTGGCGGCCCTCAGGAAGTAGGTTGCCAGCGCTTTGCGACCAGCTGGGTAAGTTGCTGTCATGGCGACAGCATCGCGACAGCACCGGGCGCCTCATTGAGACTCCTGGAAGCCGGCGCGTGGCAGCACCCGTGCGGCGCCCAGACCGGGCAGCGCGATGACGAGCAGAGCGACGCCCGTGATGAGCGCGAGCGTGAGGAATACGACGCCGATGCCGAGCGAGAACGGCGCGGGGAAGCCGACCGACACCTCCAGCCAGCGGCTCGCGAGGGCGTGGCCGTAGATGCCGAGAATCGCCCCGTCCAAGCAGCCGATGAACATCAGGATCGCGCTTTCCAGCAGCAGCGAGCGCCACAGCTGCCTGCTGTCGAAGCCGTGGGACTTGAGCGAGGCCAGGCGCGCGCGGCGCTGCCAGATGGCGGCGCTGAGCGCGGAGGCGATGGCCAGCGACGTCGCCACCAGCAGCAGCATCGCGATCTGGCTGAGGCTCCTGATGCCCTGACGGGCGCTTTCCTCGTAGGAGGCCTCGCGTTCGGCGAGCGTCTCGACGAGCAGTCCCGGTCGATGTCCGAGCGCCTGTTCGACCGCGCGCCTGCCGGCCTGGGGATCGACACCGGGCTCCAGGTCGACCTCCAGCGCGGTGGGGTCGGTGCTCTGCCAGTAGCGCTGGTAGTCGGCGTCGCCCAGCGTGATCGCGCCCGGCGGCCAGCCGACGTTGGTCGTGATCGCCGCCACGCGCAGGCGCGCGGTCCCCGAGGGCGTCGGCAGCGTGAACGCGCCTCCGACGTGCAGGTGGCGTTCTTCGGCGAAGCCGTTCGAGACGGCCGCCCAGCCGCCGTGGCGGATCAGCCGCGTGGCCCGCGCGAGGTCGCCGTGCAGGAGCTGGCTGGCCTGGATCAGCGTGGCGTCGCCGGTGGGCCTGGCGCGTATCCACAGCCTGCGCGTGCCCACGTCCAGCAGCCCTCCCTGATACTCGCGCACGGAGGCGACGTCCGGGCTGCGGGCGATCGCCGCCTGCGCCCCGGGGGCGTGGAAGCTGTCGATGGTCAGGAAGTTGTTGTCGGTCGTCACCCAGATGTCGGCGGTATCCAGGTACTGCACGACGGCCGTGTCGAGTCCGGCGATGAGGTCGTGCCGAGCGCCCTGGATCGCGATCATCCCGTATACGGCCAGCGCCGCGACGCCGGCCAGCGCGACCGAGCGGGTGGCCGTGGCATCCAGTTCGACGACGGCGAGTGCGAGCATGCTGCCGCGAAGGCGTTCGCTGAGCGGTTTGACGCCCCTCACGACCAGCGTGAAGATCGGCAGCACCAGGCAGAACGCCGCGAGCGCCAGCACGACCCCTCCGGCGACGCTGAGGCTCGGCGCCAGCAGCACGAGCACGCTGACGGCCGCCACCAGCAGCGACCCGGTGACGGCGCAGATCACGATCGCGTGCCTGCCGATGCTCTGCCCGGCCTCTCCGGTCTCGTGCAGCACGGCGTCGGCCGGCCGGCCGCGGCGCAGGTCGAGCACCGGCAGCAGCGAGGCCATCACGGTGGCCAGCACGCCGCACGCGATCGCGAGCAGGACGGTGGTGACGGGGATCACCGGGTGGGTGCCGATCGGGAACGCCAGCGTGAGGTAGCTCGGCACCTCGTGGTAGAGCGAGCGAGACAGGAGATCGCCGAGGAGCACGCCCACGAGCGAGGCGGCCAGACCGAGCATCACCGCCTGCGAGATCAGCACGAGCAGCACCTGGCGCGGACCGAAGCCCTGCTGGCGCAGCCCCGCCGCGAAGCGCCGGCGCTCGGGCACGGTGAGCAGCATCGCGTTCAACGCCAGCAGGAACCCGACCATCGCGCTGATCGCGGCGAACAGGGCGGTCGACTGGCTGGTCGGCTCGGCGGTCGCCCGCAGCACGGCCACTTCGTCGCTCGCGGGCTCGACGTCCAGCCGGCCGGCCGCGAGCTGGCGCAGCTCCCTTTCGACCAGGCGGTCGGCGCCGGGCCGGGGCTCTACGAGCACCTGGGTGACCCGGTCCGGCTTGCCGGCGATCTGCTGGGCGAGGGCGAGCAGCGCGACCACGATCGGGCTGTTCGCCACCGGCCCGACGGTCTGGCTGCCGAGCACCGCGCGCACCTGAATCGAGCTGGCCGTTCCGTCGCTGAGCAGCGTCACGGGCTGGCCCGCGCGCGCGCCGACGTTGGCGGCGACCCCGGAGGGAAGCCCGAGTCCGCCCGAGAGCAGCAGCGCGCCCGCGCCGAGGTTGCGCGTCGCCGCGCCCTGCAGCGTGGTCACGCTGCCGGTCACCCCGACCAGCTGGATCGACTCGCGCCCGCGCGGCCCGACGATCGCCGCGTTCTCGCGCAGCAGCGGCGCCGCGACCTCCACCCCCGGCAGCGTGCCGACGCGTTCGGCCAGGCCCTGGCCGAACCCTTCGGAGCTGCGTGCGACCAGCTGGAAGCGGGCCGAGCCGGTGACCGCGTGCAGCAGCTGACTCGTCGAGCTGACGACGCTCGTGTTCGCGACGAGCACGCCGAAGAGCAACGCCACGCCGATCGCTATGCCCATTCCCGCCAGCAGCTCCTGGGCCTTGCGATTGCTGAGACGCCAGCGATACAGATCCACCAGCGCCGAGAGGCGCAGGCCCATGATCGTCAGCCGCGGCCTGCCGCCGCGTCTCATCGCGTCGTCGCGACGGCGAGCTCCGCCTCCAGACCCTCGTGCACCCGCCCGTCACGCAGCGTGTAGACGTGCGATGCGAGCGCGCCGGCCTGGGGATCGTGCGTGACCAGCAGCCCGGGGATCCGACGCTCATGGCAGATGTCGCTCAGCAGCTCGAGGATCTCCCGGCTGCGCTTGGAGTCGAGGTTGCCCGTCGGCTCGTCGGTCAGCAGCAGGCGCGGCTCGTTGACCAGCGCTCGCGCGATGGCGACCCGCTGGCGCTCTCCCATCGACAGCTGCGCGGGCAGGTGCTCGGCGCGCCCGCCCAGCCCGACGCGCTCGAGCCAGGGGCGCGCGCGGCGCTTGGCATCGCGCAGGCTGAACCCGTCGGCGAGCAGCTTGACCGCGGTGTTCTCCAGCGCCGACGCTCCGGCGATCAGGTGAAAGGACTGGAACACCAGGCCGACGTCGCGCAGCCGGTAGGCGGCGCTCTCCTGCGTGGACAGCCGCGCGATGTCGCGTCCGTCGAAGACGACGGACCCGTCGTCGGGAGCGAGCAGCCCGGCGGTGAGCTGCAGCAGCGTCGTCTTGCCGGACCCGCTCGGCCCGTACAGGGCGACGAGCTCGCCCGGCGAGACGACCAGCGAGATGCCGTCCACGGCGCGCACGGTCTCCCCGACGCTGCGGTAGTGCTTGACGACGTTGCGCAGCTGCAGGCCGCTCACGACTGCGAACGCTGTCTCGTGTGCGGGCGCTCGGGAAACTGCACCAGCGTGCCCGGGCGGTCCATCGAGCGCAGTCTCCCGGCATCGATCGAGAACATCCGCCGCGCCTTGCGAATCGGCGCGATGTCTTCCGAGGCGATCACGATCGCCAGCCGGGAGTCGTGTCCGAGCGAGTGCAGGAGCTCGTAGAGCTCGACTCCTTCGCTCGGCCGGAGCGGCACGGCCGGCTCGTCGACGAGCAGCACCCTGGGCTCGTGCACGAGCGTCTGCGCCAGCGCCACCCGCACCCGCTCACCGTGCGAGACCCGGTCGGCGGGCATGTACGCGCAGCCTGCGATGCCGACTCGCTCGAGCGCGCGCCACGCCGGCTCCCTGGCCTCTCGCAGGCTCATGCCGTCGCTCAGCAGCGGCAGCGCGACGTGCTCGACGACCGGCTTGTTGCGTTCGGGACACCAGTTCACGTTCAGCAGGCCGATCCCGCCGTGGCGCTGCAGCCTCGCGCGGCGATCGGGCGACATCCTCGTCACGTCGTCGCCGTCGAAGCGCACGGTGCCCTCGTCGGCAGGCTCTTTCCCCGCGGCGACCTGCAGCAGGGTGCTCTTGCCGGAGCGACGCACGCCCCAGATGCCGACGAAATCGCCGTCGTCGACTTCGAGTGACACGTCGTCGAGAACGGCGATCTCGCGGCGCCCGTCCGGATAGCGCTTGACGACGTTCTGGAGCGAGAGGAGGCTCATCTGAGCTGCTCGCCCGCGATCTCGGCCAGGAAGTCCTTGATCCACGCGCGCGCGGTCGCGATCCAGCGGAGATCCGCCTGCAGGCTCTCGTCGACCGCCATCCGCGTCAGGTTCAGCGCCAGGCCGGCCCACGAGCCCATCGGGACCTCCGCTTCGTTGGTCTGGCGCAGCATCTCGAAGCACTCGCGCTCGTATGCGTCCAGCGCGCTCAGCAGCTGGGGCGCATCCTGCGCGCGCGACATCGCGATCTTCGCCTGCAGCTCGACGCGCACGGGCTCCTTGGAAGCCGGGCTGCGCATCCATCCGGAGAGGGCCGTCTCGGCCCGATCGGTCGCGGCGTACACCCTCTGCCCGTGGCCTCGGCCGCCGACGGTGGCCGTCTTCCATGCGGAGGTGACGAGCCCTTCCTGTTCCAGCCGGTTGAGCGCTCCGTAGACGCTCTGGCGCGTGACGCCCCAGGCGGGGCCGAGACGGCGCTCGACGAGCGTGGTCAGCATGTAGCCGTGCAGTGGCTGCTCCTGCTCGCCCAGCAGCAACGCGAGCAGGACCCCTTGCAGAGGTGACCCGCTCAACCGCTCCTTGCCGGCGCTCCTCCCGGACATCGCTCCTCGTCTACTCCGATCTTGGCCAGCGGAACCATACGCCAAACCCGGCCCTCCCGCTGCATGGAAAAAGCGGGTCTCCCTCGGGCGATTCGGAAGGTCGAAGTGTGATTCGGAAGACCGGAAACACCGTTACCCGTTTGACTGTTTCCTAATTGACAACCCGTCACGCGTGACTATTCAAGCGCGCAGACAGTCGCCATCATCGGCCCCGTCGATGTCGAACAGCGCGAAGAATCCCACCCGGTCGCCGGGCGGCCCCCATCGCGGGGTGCCGCGTTGAGCGGGGATCGCGGCGTGACGATCACGCTCACCGACTGGCAGGTCGCGCGGGTCGTGCGCGAGGCGTCGGTGGTGCCCGGCCTGACCGCGCTGCCGGCCGGGCTCGACGACTTCGGGGAGCTGCGGGGCGCCGTGCTGCCGCTGCTGGACGACGCGGCATATTCGCGCTCGACGTTGCGTGCGCTGCTGGTGCTCGGCGCCTTCCCTCCGGACGGCAGCGAGCGCGAGCTGACAGACGTGGCAAGGCAGCTCGACCTGTCGCCGAGCACGACGCATCGCTACATCGGCACGTGGATGGCCGTCGGGCTGCTGGAGCAGCACCCGCGCTCGCGGCGATACCGCCGCACGCCTCCCGACGCGCAGGCGGTCAACGGGCGCGAGACGTGACCGGCGTGCGCCGGCACCCGGTTCGCAGGCGCTCGCCGGTCGCGAGCTTCCTTCGAGCGGAGGGCGTGACGGCGCCCCGCGCAGACAGTTGTATACCATGGGTAGTCAGCAATGGGTGGTAAAGCGCATGGACCTGGACGTGCATGGCGTGGGATGTTTCGGGCGTGTCGCGGCACCTTGCGCCCGATCCCGCCCTCGCTGCCGTTCTGCGGCGCCTGCGCGTGGAGCGGGGCGCCACTCAGGAAGCACTCGCATATCGTTCAGGGATCACGACCGGCACACTTGCTCGGATCGAGCTCGGGCAGGCGAGCCCTGCGTGGGCGACCGTGCGCGAGATCGCCACGGCGCTCGACGTGAGCCTGATCGAGCTGGCCGAGGCCGTCGAAGCCGCGTAGGAGGGGACGTCGCGGGTGCTCAGGCGCCCGGCTCGTGTGTCGGATCGGCAGCGCCCGCGCTCAAGCGCCGGCGGCCCGAATCCGAAGAGATGGGCGAATCGATGTACACGGAATCCTCTCAGCTGCTTCGGCAGGCGCCGGATCCCGCCGGGGCGAGGCTCACCGCGGACGGGCCGTTGCGGGCGGCGACGGGGCCCGCGCCGCTGCGCGCGCTCGCGCGGCGCGTCACCGTCGGTCGCCCCGCGATCGCGTGGTCGTTGGCGCTGCTGTACCTGTTCAAGGGGTGTGTCTGCTTCGCGACCGTCGCCTTCCCTATCAGCGCCACCGAGCCGACAGGGCTCGTCGGCGCCGCCGGCGTGGTGGGCATCGCGGCCGGATGCGGTGTCTGGCTGTTCGCGACGCGGATTCCCCTGCTCGGCTTCGAGTTGCTCGCGGCGATCGGAGCGCTGGTGACGAGCGTGCTGGTCGCGCACGCGACGACTCACGGAGGGATGATGATCGTGGCCTTCGCCTACCCGTGGATCGCGATCTACGCGGCCCACTTCTTCCCGCGCCGCGCGGTCAACGCCCAGGGTCTGCTGATCTCGGTCGGCTTCGGCGCGGGTCTGGTGCTCGGCCATCTTTCACACGTCGCGATCTACTGGGTGGTCGTGACCGTCACGATCTGGTCGATCTGCATCCTGCTCGGCAACCTCAGCGAGCGCCTGCGTCTGCAGGTGGGCACCGACCATCTCACGGGCCTGCTCAACCGCAGCGGCTTCCTGGCGGCGGCGCTGCGCGAGCGCGCGCTGGCCAATCGCACCGGCGCCCCGCTGACGGTGGCGGTGATCGACCTCGACGACTTCAAGCAGATCAACGATCGCGCGGGCCACGCCGCCGGCGACCAGCTGCTCGCGGCCCTCGGCCGACAGTGGCGCGAGCGCATGCGACCGAGCGACATCCTCGCCCGCCACGGCGGCGACGAGTTCGTGCTGCTGCTGCCGGGCACCGGGCCCGCCGGCGCGGACGCCGCACTCAAACGCCTGTGCAGCGGCGAGGATCCCGTCGGCTGGTCGATCGGCATCAGCGAGTGGCTGCCCGGCGAGGAGCTGGACGCTCCGCTCGCGCGGGCGGACAAGCACCTGTACGAGGCCAAGCTCGCTACGAGCCAGGGGCGTGGGGGAGACACGGTGCGGGGTTGAGCCGCGCGACCGCGCTGGACAACCCCAGAGGAACGCCTGAGACGCATTCGCAGGCTGCGCCGCGGCGACTCAGTGCTCCCGGCCCGCGAAGGGACCTGACGGTTTACCGAAGCAAAGGCTGGCTCTCTATGACGCGGAGGACCCGCGGCGAGGCTGTGTGAGTCTCAGCGGCACGTCGGCCGCCGGAGGATAGAGAGCATCCGAGCTTCTCAGACGTGCGGTGAGCCATCTCCGTGCTTTGTCGCTGGCTTGGTCGTGCCCAAATCCGGCGTAGGTCGTGATGCCCTCTGCGGACTCGATGAGGTACGCGGGTGGCGAGGAAGACGCTGTGAGGGCGGTCTGTCGAGCGTTGCCTGACAGCCCATCTCCCGTAACGGCCAAGGCTTGGACGAATTTGGCCGCGTCACTCATGTCTCCCACTATATCGACCGCCGGACGGACTTTCTGAACTCCGGGGGGCTATGCGCTCTGCGCCATGCGATGAACAAGATGAGCGTCGTGAAGACGTTTCCGGCAAAGAGCAGCAACAGCGACCACAGCGTCCACCAGTGTTGGCCACCCACGTGCGGAGTGCCTCCATCCGTGGTCATCTCGCGCGTAAGTGCGATGACTGCGGCTCCAAGGAGCGACCAGAGCCCCGTCGTGAGCGCCATGCTTCGCAGCCCTATCAGTGCCTCCGTCGCGAACAGGTTCTCGCGCTCACGACTGACGTATGCGGACAGTCCTCCGGGGACAACCAGCAGTAGCGTGACCCACGGCTCAGGGCTAATGCTCAATGATGCTCGCCCGACGATCGTTAGCAGCGACACCACACAGCCCAGGAAGGACACATAGAACGCAGCCCGCACGACCATTGATGGTCTGGGACGGACGCTGAGGGAGTGTCATAGGAACTGTGTAGGCATGAGCGAAAGAGGTTCGCTATGCCTACTACTACGCAGGATCACATTGAGGTTCATGAGCTGGTGTTCCCCGCTGCCGGGGAGCGGAGGGAGCCCGGAGGG
>JBKQHH010000086.1:0-66192 GCA_052148875.1 Solirubrobacteraceae bacterium | reverse complement strand
CGTCCGCCTACTACATGCTCGATGAGCGCACCCGCCTGGCGGGATGCCACATGATCCGCGACGCCGTCGAGCGCGTTCTGCTCGAGGAGGGTCTCGAGCGCTTCAAGCAGTTCAGTCGCGAGGTCATCGAGGAGGGCAGACGCTCCTTCAAGTCGCGAATCCGCGAGATGACGGTGCCTGGTCGCTACCGCTCACCGGCTGTCTTCGACGCCGAGTTCGCCGACAAGGAGCAACTGCCCGCCCGCGCCCGGCGCGACATCGTCATGCACTCCCCCTTCGAGGTCCGCATCGGGGGAGACGGCACCTACGAGCTCGACTACGACGGCGCCTCGGCGTGGGGCTGGCACTCGATGAACTGCACCCCCTCGGGCATGCAGGGAGCGATCTGGGTGATGTTTACGCAGACCCTCATCTGCAACGACAAGGTCAACGACGGCGCGTACTTCGCGATTCAGACGAACTTCCCGGAGGGCACGATCGCCAACCTCGGCGACGCCGAGGGCTCGACGGCGATCGCGTGGGCGTTCCTGCAGCCGTCGTTCACGGGCTTCCCGCGCACGATCTCGCGAGCGCTGCAGGCGCGCGGGTTCATCGAGGAGGTGCTCGCCGCGTACTCGGTGTCGGGCAACGTGCAGCAGGGCGGCGGCATCGACCAGTACGGCAACTCCTCGGCGATCATGAACTTCGAGGTCTCCGCGCAGGGCATGGGCGCCAAGTACGTGCTCGACGGGACCGACTACTGCGCCGCCATGTTCAACCCCGAGGGCGACATGGGCGACGTCGAGATGTGGGAGCTGATCTCCCCGTTCGTATATCTCTCGCGGCGCATCAAGGCATCCTCGGGCGGCGCCGGGCGCCATCGCGGCGGCTCGAGCTTCGAGTCGCTGTTCATGGTCAACAAGACGCCCTTCTGGGAGCTTCAGAACATCGGCACCGGGCGCGTGCTGTCCTCGGCGGGGCTGTTCGGCGGCTACCCGGGCGCGACCGCCTACATCCACAACATCCACGGCGCCGACCTGATCGAGCGCGCCCGCCGCGGCGAGGCATACCCGGTCGCCGACGGCGACTTCGAGAGCCCTGCGCTGATGGCGATCCAGGGCAGCTCGCGCGACTACAAGAACGACGGTCTCACACTGCTCGAGCCGTTCGCCAACGGCGATCTCTATCTCTCCGTGATGAAGGGCGGCGCCGGCCTCGGCGATCCCCTGCTGCGACCGATCGAGGCGGTCAGGAGCGACGTCGAGGAGGGTCACCTGCTCCCGCGCTTCGCCGAGTCGATCTACGGCGTCTCAGACCGCGATGGGTTCCGCCGCCGCCGGCTGGCGCGCGCGGTCCCCGTGCGCGACTGGGTCGCGGCCGAACGCGAGCGGATCCTCGCCCAGTCCTTCGTCGAGCCGGTCAAGGCGATGTACGCCGAGTCGATGCGGCTGTCGCCGCGCTGGGCGGCGGAGTACCGCGGCTTCTGGGACCTGCCCGAGGACTTCGAGTACGACGTCGCCACGCCGACCGTCACCGTGGCGCGCTCGCAGCCCGGCAGGCTGCACCCCGACGACGCGGCCGACGCGTTCCTGGCCGCGTCCGAGCCGCGGCCCGGCGAGGACGGCATCCCGGGCGCCGGCGGGGGCAGGCTGGACGTGGACACGCTCGCCGCGCTGCTCGAGGAGAAGCTCTCCCGGCGCGAGGTCAAGG
Organism: Solirubrobacteraceae bacterium; assembly: GCA_052148875.1. GTDB lineage: Bacteria > Actinomycetota > Thermoleophilia > Solirubrobacterales > Solirubrobacteraceae > Palsa-744. The sequence goes on along the minus strand of JBKQHH010000086.1, from coordinate 64,503 downwards.
AGATCCAGTCCGGCTACAAGGACTCCGACCGCTTCGAGAAGTGGCTCGCCGTGCTGCAGGCGCGCGTCCCCTACGACGACCCGATCGTGCTGCCCGCGGGCGAGGGGCTGAACATCGTCAGGCGCCGATCCGACGGAGCGCTCGTCTACCGCTGCGACTGCGGGCACGACTTCTGCGCGCACAACCGCAACTGGAAGATGGACGCGGTCGTGCACGTGCGCGACACCGAGGAGGCGCTGCTCGAGGTCTATCCGAAGATGGCCGGGCCGGATCCGAAGCTGCAGCAGATCCGCGAGTACTACTGCCCCACGTGCGCGCGCCAGCTCGAGGTCGAGGCGCTGACCCCCGGATATCCCGTGGTCCACGAGTTCCTGCCCGACGTCGCGGGCTTCTACCGCGGCTGGCTCGGGCGCGAGCTGCCCGCATAGCCGCGGCGCGGCGCCGCTCGCCCGGTGCTCGCCCCCACCCACGTCGCGCTTTGGGCGCGAGCTAGACCGTCGGGGGGTTGGACGCGTGCGCCAGGTACCAGAGCTGGGAGATGCCTTCGTCCCACTGGCTGCGCCCGTTGGCGAGCTCGCTCCTGTAGCGCGCGAGCGCGACCGCGCTCGGCGCGCGCGCGTAGGCCTGCAGGGCGGAGAACGCGCTCGCCATTTCGTCGGCCCCTTCGGTCACCTGACCCTCGGCCCGTGGAACGTCTTCTTCTTCGGCGCCTTCTTCACCGCGTCCCGCGACGTTCCATTCGCCCGCCTGAACGGCATCGCGGCGCGCTTGCCCGACCGCCTGGCCGAGCCGCCCGAGCTGCGAGCGCGCCGGCGAGCTCGACAGTCGCGCGACTTCGAGCTGCACCGCCTTCACCGCGGCCGCGACGCGCGACGCCTCGGCGGAGTGTTCGTCGCGGAACCGGGTGGCGGCCGTCTGGGGGCTGCTCGACGCGCATCCGGCGCAGGCGAGGGCCGCGACGGCGGCCATCGCAGCGAGGCGCCGGCGGGGCTGGTGAGCAGGCACGCAGAGACCCTACCGGGAGGGGTAGGCTGGCTCTCACCGTGGCCGAGCGCTTGGAGGTGACCTTCGACTCTGGCGGCAAGCGCTGCGCCGCGTGGCTGTACCGGCCCGGGCAGGCCACGGCGTGTGTCGTGCTGGCCCACGGTTGGACCGGGGTGCGCGAGCAGCGCCTGGACGCCTTCGCCGAGCGCTTCGCGAGCGCGGGGCTCGCGGCGCTGGTGTTCGACTACAGGCACTTCGGCGCCAGCGCAGGCGAGCCGCGCAGCCTCCTCGACATCCATCGCCAGCTCGCCGACTGGCGCGCCGCCATCGCCTACGCGCGCGGCCTGGAGGGCATCGACGCCGCGCGCATCGGGCTGTGGGGGAGCTCCTTCAGCGGCGGTCATGTGATCGGGCTCGCCGCAGACGACCCGCGGATCGCGGCGGTCGTCGCCCAGGTCCCGTTCGTCGACGGGCTCGCGAACCTGCGCCGCCTGGGGCGCAGGCACGCGCTGGCGCTCACGCTCGAGGGACTGCGCGACCAGGCGGGCGCGCTCGCGGGACGCCCGCCGCACATGGTCGCCTCGGTGGGGCCGCCCGGCGCGACGGCGATGATGAGCTCGCCGGACGCCGAACCGGGCTTCCACGCGCTGTGCCCGCCGGGCCTCGAGTGGCCCAACGAGGCGGCCGCGCGCGTGGCGCTGCGGGTCGGCGCCTACCGCCCCGCACGCAAGGCCGCGCGCGTGCGCTGCCCGATCCTGTTCGCCGTCGCCGACGACGACGTCATCACGCCCCCCGATCTGGCCGTGAAGGCGGCCGCGCGGGCGCCGCGGGCCGAGGTGCGCCACTATCCCGGTGGGCACTTCGATCCATACGTCGGCGAGCTCTTCGAGCGCGTGGTCGCGGACGAGACCGACTTCCTCGTTCGCCACCTCGGTCCCCAGGCAAGACCATGAACGACGAGGTCGCGATCGTCACGGGCGCGGCAAGCGGCGTGGGCAGGCACTTCGCCACCGAGTTGCGCCGCCGGCGTCCGCACATGCGGCTCGTGCTGGCCGACGTGGACCGCGAGGCGCTCGCCGCGGCGTTCGCGGCGGACGAGAACGTCGTGCTCGAGGCGTTCGACATCCGCTCGGTGCAGGAATGGCAGCGCGTCGTCGCGGACACGCGCGAGCGCTTCGGAGCGATCGACTACCTGTTCAACATCGCGGGGATCGATCGCGTGGCGATGTTCATCGACCAGCCGCTCGCGAACATCGATGCGCTCGTCGACGTAAACCTCAAGGGCTCGCTCTACGGGATGCGGATCGTGGCCGAGCACATGGCCGGGCGCGGCTCGGGGCACATCGTCAACATGGCCTCGCTCGCCGGCATCACGCCGACGCCGGGCAGCGCGATCTACTCGGCCACCAAGTTCGCCCTGCGGGCCGTCTCGATCGCGGCCGCCGTCGAGCTGCGCCCGCGCGGCGTCTACGTGACCGTCATCTGCCCCGATCTCGTGAACACCCCGCTGTTCGACCAGCACGTCGATCTCGCGGACACCGAGGCCGCCGGCCTGATCTTCTCCGGGCCGCGGGCGCTGAGGGTGGACGAGGTGAGCGAGGCGATCTTCCGCGCGATGCGCGACCGACCGCTGGAGATCGCCCTGCCGCTCGGTCGCGGCGTGCTCTCCAAGCTCTCCAGTGCCGCCCCGGGCATGCTGCTGCTGCTCTACGAGCCGCTCAAGCGCAGGGGCATCAAGCGCTTCGAGCGCGCCCGTCGCGAGCGGGGCGCTCGCGAGCACGACCTCGCCTGAGCGCAGCCCGGGGCTGCGTCGGCGGCTGCGAATCGGCGGGCGAGCGTCAGTCGCCCCGGCCGGGCATGCGGCCGGGGCGACTGTTACTCACTGCTCGAGCATTGCTACGAGCGAACGGGTCCTACAGGTCCAGGCCGTAGTTCGAGCACGTGGCCGCGAACGACGGGTTGGGGCTCGCGCTGAGCTGGTTGAGCACGTTCTGCAGCGACGGCGAGTCCTCGAACATCCCGATGTGACCGACCGGGTCGCTCGGGCACTGGCTCTGGATGGTGATGTTGGTCACGTTCGAGCCGCTGAGGAACGCGTGGGTGTAGGGCGTGACGACCTCGTCGTGGGTCGTCTCGATCACCACGTAGCGCACGCCCGAGACAACCGGTTCCCCGGAGCCGAACAGCTTCTTGATGAACGCAGAGCCTTCCTGCTGTTCGGGAAGCGATGGCGCACCGAGGAATTCGAGCAGGCCCGAGATTATTTCGTCCGCGAACGGAAACACTTCGACGAACTTCGTCAACCCGTCGAGCGTCGTGCCGTGGTTGCTCGGGGCGAGCCCGATCAGCTCGTTCACCTTGGAGGCGCCGCCGAGGTCCTTGATGTAGTAGTTGGGCATCATCCCGCCCTGGGAGTGTCCGACCAGGTCGACCTTCGACGCTTTTGTTTTCGACAGCACGTTGTTGACGAACGACGAGAGTTCTTCAGCCGACTTTTCGATGTGGCCGAGCCCGTCGATGCGCGGGCCGATGAACGGCCAGACTTCCAGCGAAGCCAGCGTCGCGCCGTAGTTGAAGGCGTACACGCAGTAGCCTTCGTTGGCGAGCAGCGGCGCGAGCGTGACCCAGTTGGATCCCTCGTCGGCAAGCGTCGCGTGCACGAGCACCACCGGGTACGGGTGCGCCGAGCTCGGCTTGCAGCCGTTGTTGGCGCCCACCACGCTTTCCGGTTCCCACGTCTCATTCCAGATGGCATCCGATACGGCGCTGCCGCCATACGGAACCGAGTACTTCGCGCTCGCCGTCGCCGGCGCGACGACCGCCACCAGGACGGCAAGGAGCGCAGCGACCAGCGTTGCTCTGACCTTGAACATCGAATCCCCTCTTCCTTTGGTTGTCCCTTGACTGCAGGAGACGCCCCTCACCGGGCGCTCAGCAGCCGCATCCCCTGCTCCAACGCCCTTACCATACGGCCATGTCGAGCACCGGTCAACGGATGCCCTCCCCAGAAACCCCCACTGCGTCTGTGCACCCTGCACAACTGTCCCGGGAGGCAACTCGCGATGCATCGCGCTGGAGCGTGGCGGAGGCCGATCGGACCACGATCACGCATCAAGGCCAAGATGCCAACATCGCACGCGAGATCGCCGGCGTGCTGCTCGACGAGCACGAGCGGATCGCCTCGCAGATGACGGCTGCGATCGACGGCGAAGTCACGGCATACGCAGCCACGGGCGACGCGCGGCGGATCCTCCTCGACGTACGCGCGCACTGCGACGCCCACATCACGAGCTTCCTGTCCGGCCTGCAGGCCGGCACGCCGCCGATCGAGCCGGACCTCGAATTCGTCGAGGAGGCGATCATGCGGCGGGTGCGCCAAGGCATACCGCTGGAAGCGATCCTGCAATCGTTTCGCGTCGGCCACCAGGTCCTGTGGGGGGCGGTGATCGACTGCGCGAGCAGCGTTCCAGGTGGGCGGGCGGCCGCGATCCTCATCGTCCAGCCATCGATTCGATACATCGACACCGTGAGCACTCGCGTGGCCGAGGTCTACCTGCGCGAGCAACAGCGGGCGCTCGCCGATGCCGACCGCATCCGCCGGGACGTGCTCGAGCTGCTGCTCGCGGGCGGACCGCGAGCAGCGGCCGCCGCCGAGGCCGCAGGGCTCGAGCTGGACGCCGACGGCCCTCACCATCTGCTCGCCGCGACGACAGCGCCCTCCGACGATCGCTACGCGCTGCAGACGCTCGCCGAGGAGATCGCCGCGGCATTCGCCCGCTGGGCTGTGCTCGTGGTGATCCGCCATCACACGGTCACCGCGTTGCTGCGCGGCAACGGGGCCACCGCTCTCGATTGCGCCAAACAGGTCATCCGGCGCTACGGCGACCTACCGGGGCCCTCGCCGCGGATCGGAATCAGCCTGCCGGCCGCAGACCTTGGCGGGCTGGGCCGGGCTCACGAGCAGGCGGACAGCGCCCTGCGCCTGGCGTCGCAGGTCACGCCGATCATCGCGTTGGGTCAGATGCCGGCGCTCGACTACCTGGTGGCGGGCGCCGACCACGTCGCGCGTTCGCTCGTGCCCTCGGCGGTTCGAGCCCTCGCGCTCTCCACCAAGAAGACCGACGTGGCGCTCGTTAAGACGTTCGACGCCTACCTCGCCAGCGGCCTGAACGTGCAGCAGACCGCGGCCACTCTGCCGGCGCACCCGAACACTGTGCACGACCGACTCCGGCGCTTGACAGAGCGAACCGGCTATGACCTGCGTGACGTCGAGCAGCTCATGCGCCTGGCCACCGAGCTCCGGCTCGGAGCCGTGCGCTGAGGCCTCGCCCGGAGGCTTGACAGTTGGTAGGATCGGCGGCTCTGGGGAGGATGCGCGAAGCAGGGGAGGATGAGATGGCAGGCATGACCCGTAGGGAGCTGCTGCAGGCGGGAGCGGGAGCCGGGGTGCTGGCGCTCGGCGCCAACCCGCTGGTTCAACAGGCGCTGGCCAGCCGTGGCCCGGGCAAGCTGACGGACATCGAACACGTCGTGATCCTGATTCAGGAGAACCGGTCGTTCGATCACTACTTCGGCACGCTGCCGGGCGTGCGCGGCTTCTCGGACCCGAGCGCGCACGACGTGCTCTACCAGCCGGGCTACCCCGCCCCGGGATATGACGGGGTGCTGCTCCCGTTTCACCTGGAATCCGGGGCGATGGCCGGCAACCGGTGCTTCCCCGACATCACGCACGAGTGGGTGGCCCAGCACCAATGCTGGGACGACGGCGCGATGGACGGGTTCGTGCGAACCCATCTCGCCTTCGATGGGCCGCAAGCCGGCCCGGCGACGATGGCCTACTACGAGCGCGCGGACATCCCGTTCTACTACGCGCTCGCCGAAGCGTTCACCATCTGCGACAACTACTACTGCTCGGTGCTCGGGCCCACGCACCCCAACCGGCTCTACAGCATGTCGGCGACGATCGACCCGGAAGGCCTGAACGGAGGCCCGCTGGTGGAAACCCTCGGTCCCCCCCAGTTCCAGGAGTTCGCGGGGCGCTTCACGTGGCCGACGATGCCCGAGCAGCTGTCCGCGGCGGGCGTCAGCTGGAAGGTCTACACGGGATCGCAGCTGGGCATCTACGACAACGTGCTCAACTACTTCCGCTCCTACCAGACCGATCCCGCGCTCGCGGCCCTGGCGCTCGACCCCGTGTACCCGAACGACTTCGCCGCCGATCTCAAGAACGGGGAACTCCCCCAGGTCTCGTGGGTCAACGTGTCTCTGGACCAGACCGAGCACCCCGGCTACTCGTCGGCCAAGGTCGGCGAGTTCGTCGTCGAGAATCTGCTGCGGAGGCTGAAAGCCCATCAGGCGTGGGATTCGACGGCGGTGTTTCTGACCTGGGACGAGAACGGCGGGTTCTTCGACCACGTCGCACCGCCGGTTCCAGCCCCGGGTACACCCGGCGAGTACCTGACCGTTGCGGACGTGACGGGCGCCGACGGCGAAGTCACCGGCCCGATCGGGCTCGGCTTCAGGGTGCCGATGATCGTCATGTCGCCGTTCAGCCGCGGCGGCTTCCTCTGCTCGGACCCGTTCGACCACACCTCGATCCTGCGGTTCCTGGAGACGCGCTTCGGAGTCGAGGTCCCCAACCTCAGCCAATGGCGACGCGAAACCACCGGTGACCTGACCAGCGCGTTCAACTTCGTGAAGCCGGACACCAGCGGGGGCAAGCTTCCGACGGTCAGACTGAGCAAGGACGAAGCGAAGGCCGGCGCATGCGAAGCGGCCGACCCCGTGACCGTGCCACCCAACTCGTTGCCCGAAGAGGGAGCCCGCGAATGGCGCACGCCGAGCGGGCCGTAGCCCTCGCCCTGGCCGCGCGGGCCTGAGTCGGGCGCTACCGGCGCTCGAGCAGGCGCAGCGCGAGCATCTCGGCGGAGCCCGAAGATACGACGCGAGCATCGCCGGCCCGCAGCTCGATCGTCGGGCCAAGGCCGTCTGTGCTCGCGTCGAGCAGTCTCGTGGCCGAGCCGGCGCGCAGCGGCCCTATGCGCAGGCCCAGATCGCGCGGCGCAAGCTCCACGGCCACGCCCAGATGTCCGGCGCCGATCGCGTCGCCGGCGTTCGCCGCGAGCGTCTCGGCGAAGCGCCGCACGTCGGCGATCTGCTCGCTGGAGAAGCGCGCGCGCTGCGCCAGCGCCCCCAGGACGCGGGGCAGGACGGCTCGCGCCACGCTGCTCGGGGCGAGGGCCATCTCGATCGTGCTCGCGAGCTCGGCCTCGCCGATGACATGAGACTCCAGCTCACCCTCCTCGAGCGGCTCGAGCGCGGCGGCGCTCGGGGTGGTGAATTGCATGCGAACCTCCGTGCCGCCGCCCGCGAGTTTGCTGAAGGCGATGCGCTGGGTGAGCGCATGAACGATCGGCATGCCGAGACCGGTGTGGGGCTGGCTGCGCTCGCCCACGTGCGGGCGGATCCCGATGCCGCGATCGCGCACCACCACGTCGAGGGCTCCCGCCAGCGCGTAGAGCTCGACCTCCAGCGGGCCTTCCTGCCCCTCGTAGGCGTGGTGAACGACGTTGTTGCAGACCTCGGTGACGGCGGTGTCGAGGTCGTTGGTCTCGAGCGCGTCGAGGCCTAGGCTCGCGGCGACGCCGGCCAGCGCCTGCTGCACGACCGGGACGCTCTCCGGGCTGTTCGAAAGACTCAGGCGGACGTTCGGAATCGCGACCATCGGGCAGCGACCCTATCGCCGATCCCCAGGGGTAGGCTGCGCCCGGATGTTTCGCAGCACGCACAGACCGGTTCGCCGTCGGCGCAATCTGACAGGCCCAGCGGCAGGCCGCCCCACGGAAGAGCCGCCGGCTGAGGGCCGGATCGCGCGCGAGCGAGCGACCGAGGCGCAGGAGACGCTCACCCTGGAGACGCCGTGCGCGTGCGGGCACACGCGCCGGGATCACCGCGGGCTGCGTATCGAGGTCGCCGGATCCTGCCTGGAGTGCGAATGCGAGGAGTTCCGGAGTGGAGGCGAGACGCCGGACTCGCACGAGCAGACGATGAAGCGCATCCGGACGGCGCTCGACCGCGTGGAGCGCCTGCAGGAGATCGCCGCCAGACTGCGCGCGCACGCGCAGAAAGGGGGTTCTCGACCGGGGGAATAGCCAGCCTTGGCGGTTCGCACGTGCTCGGTCGCCGCTGCAGCCGCGGGTGCTACCGACGCTTGACGCCACGAATCGCTGGTATTCTCCCGATGCTCTAGGGCTAGCCAAGCGTGACGGAGCGTCGCGACAGCAGCGTGGACGCGCCCTCGCGATCAGACGCAACCGCAAGGAGGACACGGAGGATGAGACGCTCACTCGCGCCGGCTCTGGCGCTGTCGGTGCTGGCGCTTGCGGCGACACCGGCTGTCGCGAAGAAGGCAGAACCGCTCAACCCGCACAACTTCGTCGGCAGCGGAAGCGTGGAACCCCGCTTCACCGGCGAATCGGCGGAATTCGCCCTGAAGCCGTTCACGATCACCTGCGAAAAGGCGAAATCGACGGCCTCCGGCGTGACGCCGGCGTTTCCGTCGAAAACGCTGACCGCCGTGATCAAGTACTCCGGCTGCGAAGCGGAAGCGACGCTGAACAAGGCCGAATACGAACTGAAAGCGAAGTTCCTCGAGCCCGTGACGTTCAACTACCGCGCCAACGGAGTCGTCGAAATGGGCGCGGGCGGGACCGTCAAAGAAGGGAAGCTCGAAGGCGCCGGCACGATCGAAATCGCCGTCAAGGGCCCGTTCAAGTGCGTGATCGACATCGCCGCCGGCACGTATCCCGCGAAGGCGCTGAAGAAACCCGAAGCGGAATTCGAAGCGGCCAAATTCACCAACGAGGAAGAAACCATCGAAAAGGGCAAAACCTCGGTGGTCGTGAAGAAGCTCGCCATCGCCACGGCGCTGACGAAGATGCCGTATGAACTCGAAGGCGAATTCTGCGAAGCGCTGCCGAAGACGGAATACACGACCGGCAGCTACACCGGCTCGCTCGTCGCGGAAATCAAGAAGGGCAGCATCGGCTGGGAATAGCCGCGTAGCTGGGAACAGCCGCGTAGCTCGATGTCGCGGCGCGTGGTCGGGGGCGGTCCCAGGACCGCCCCCACCGCCTGCGCCACGATCGGGCACATCTCGCCCATCACCTCCGGCGAGCCATCACGCGTTCACGCCGGGCAGCCACTGCCGCATGCCAGCCACGATCGCGCGGGTCTCGCTCCCGACCGTGACCCGCGCGCCCGAGTCGAGCGTCTGGAAGTACAGGCGCTCGCGACCGCGCGGATCGATCAGGTAGATCGCCGCTGTGTGCACCACATCGCCGCCGGGATGGACGCATACGTACACCTGGTAGGCGCTGTATATGGCTTTCAGCCGCGCCGGTGATCCGGTGAGGTATCTCCACTCGTGCAGCATCCCGGTCTCCTGGGAGAAGCGGTAGACGTCGGCCACCCGGGTGGCGATCGGGTTGGCGTTCACCGCCACGAGATCCACCCGGCCGGCATCGTCGGGGCCGATCCGCTGCAGCGCGCTGCGGAGGATCGCGGCGGTCAGCGGGCAGACGGTCTGACAGCGTGAGTCGATGAAGGCCAGCACGACCTCGTGGCCTCGCAGCGAGGACAGCGACACGGCTCGTCCGAACTGGTCGGTGAGGGTGAACCCGGGCGCAGACCTGCCGCGGATCGGGAACCCGCCGCCGGCTTCCACGGAAGGCGGTCCAGACCCCGCCGCGGCGCCTTGGCCTGAGGCTGCCTGCATGTGGCGCACCGCGAGCACCACCGCGGCGAGCGCGAGAATCGCTCCCAGCGAAGGCGCCACGCGGCCGGCGCGGCCGCTCACGTCAACCTCCATCCGGCTCGCGCGGCGGCATCCTCGTCGAGCCCGTTCAGCCAGTGGACGACGAGCACCACGATGGCGATCGCGAACGGGAGATCGCCAAAGCTCCACATGATGCCCGCGGCGATCTGCTGGTCGGTGATCGCCGAGATCCCTCCCGGACGGTGCGCCAGGTGGGCGTAGAACGGGTACAGCGGCGAGCGCGAGAAGGCGAGCACCATCGACAGGGCGACGTTGGGGATCATCGCTGCCACCAGGTACGCGACGCGCCGCGGGTATGCCAGCGACGGCCTGCAGGGCGGCGAGGCGATCACCTGCGCCCACAGCAGGATCCCGAATCCGACGAACGTCAGGTGCTCCAGAGCGTGAACGTCGGTGTTGCGGAGCGTCAGGTCGTACAGCGCGGGCAGATGCCAGGCCAGGAGGTTGGCGCTGTACACCGCCAGCACGACGAGCGGCCGCGAGAGCGCCCGCCAGGCCGAGCGCACGGGCGCCGAGCGAGGCGAGAGCACGAGTGCGCGGGCGAGCGCGCGCCGCATCCCCAGCGGCAGCGGGCGCCACAGCGACATCCAGGGCGCGCCGAGGACGATCAGGGGCGCGGCGACCGACAGCAGCAGCACGTGCTGGATCATGTGGGTCCACAGCAGCTGCTTGGAGAGCGTCTCGATCGGGGTGACGATCGAGACCACGATCACGAGCAGGCCCGCGTAGAAGGCGAGCGCACGTCTGCGTGCGAGCCGGTCGCGCGGGCGGCCGGTGCGCCTGGCGGCCACGCGCTCGCCCAGCAGGTGCAGCCAGAACGCGGCCCACGTCAACCCGAGGGGAAGCGAGTCCGCCACCGGCGTCAGCTCCGTCGACGGGCGAGGCGAACGGGCAGCGCCCAGGCGCGTTCGCCCACGTGCGCCCGGATGTGCACAGGCCGGCTGCTCATTTGATCGTTGCGATCAGCACCGTCATGACCACCGCGGTGATGGCCACCCACCAGAACCAATAGCCGGTCGCCTGGATCACGTAGTCGCGCCCGGCCAGCCGGCCGCTGTAGAGGCGGCCCAGCACGAGCGCGCCGACGAGCACGCCGATGAGCAGGTGGCGGACCGCGTGATAGACGATGAACAGCGCAATGAAGCTGCCATATGCGTGCAGCGGCACGGCGTAGCCCAATCCCCCGAACGTCAGCACGTCGCCCACCAGCGCGACGATCGAGATCGCCCACGCGAGCGTCAGCCCGGTACGCACGCGGCGCGTGTCACCCGAGCGCAACCCGCGCTGCCCCCAGCTGTAGGCCGCCGCGGCCAGCACGGAGGCTGCCGTGACGAGCACGATTCCCAGCATCGACGGCGTGGACTCCGCCGAGGGCTTGAACTGCCCCTGCGTATTGAGCCCGTGCAGATACACGAAGGCGAGGTAGAGCGCGAGGACGAACACGGCGTCGGAGACGATCAGCAGGAAGGTCGCGTAGCGGACCTGGCGGGCACGGGAGCCCTCGTGGGGTGCGGGGGCGGCGAACGTCACGGTGTCGACCGCGGCCCCGGCGAGCGTCGGGCGGCCCATCACCCGCGAGCCGCCACCGCCATAGTCGTACGGACCCTCGGTCACCAGCATGGGGTGCGGGAAGTTCACCAGCGGCACCGGGCTCGGGAGCGTCCACTCGAGGGTCCGCCCTCCCCACTGGTTGACCTCCGCGCGCTTGCCGGAGATCCACGAGCTGAGGATGTTGTAGGCGAGCACGGCCACCGAGGCGACGATCAGGATCGCGAACAGGCTGGAGATGAGATTCGCGGTGGCGACGCTGGGCGAGATGTCCGCCTGCCAGCGGGGCTCGCCGCGGATCCCAGCGAGGAACAGCGGGATGAACACACCGAGGAAACCGATCTCGAAGAGCCAGAAGTGCAGCCTGGACAGCCACGGATCGAGCTGGCGCCCGGTCATCTTGGGGAACCAGTAGTAGAACGCCGCGAGGAAGCCGAACACCGTGCCGCCCACGAGCGTGAAGTGGAAGTGCGCGAGCGTGAACATGTTGCTGTGGAAGATCGCGTCGGTCGGCACGTCCGCCAGGTAGAGACCGGTCACGCCCCCGATGAGGAAGTTGAAGATGAAGGCCAGCGCGAACAGCATCGGCGGCTCGAGCCTGATGCGCCCGCGCCACAGCGTGCCGATGAGGGCGAAGAAGACCAGGCCGGTCGGGATCGAGATCGCCTCGGTGCTCAGCATCGTGGGCAGGTCGAGCGGGAGGTTGGCCCCGGACCAGTACAGATGGTGCATCCACACGGCCATGCTCAGCACGACGATGCCGATCTCGCCGCCGACGACCAGCTTGTACGCGAACAGGGGCTTGCGGGCGAAGACCGGGACCACGTCGCAGACGGCGCCGAGCGCGGGCAGCAGGATCACATACACCTCCGGGTGCCCCATGAACCAGAACAGCTGCTCATACAGCCAGTTGTTCCCGCCGAGCGAGGCCTCGTAGAAGGACGTGCCGACGGTGCGATCGAGCAGGGTCAGCACCACCGCCGTCATGAACGCCGGGAACACGATCAGCCCGAGCAGCGTCGACAGGGTGATGCCCCACACCGACGTGGGCAGCCTCCCCCACGTCATGCCGGGGGCACGCATCGTGACCACGGTGGTCACCATGTTGATCCCTCCGAGCGCGATCGACATCGCGAAGATCACGATCGTCATGCAGTAGGCGTCCATGCCGACGGCCGCCTGGTCGGCGAGCGGGGCGTAGCCCGTCCAGCCGGTCGGGAAGCCGCCCAGGACGATCGCGCTGAGCAGGACGGGAACCGCGGTGAACAGCATCCAGTAGCTGAGCGCGTTCAGCCGCGGGAATGCCATGTCGTTTGCGCCGATCATGATCGGCACCATGTAGTTGCCGATCACGGCGCTGAGCATGATGATCGTGGTCGCGATCATGATCAGGCCGTGCATGCCCACGATCGTGTTGTAGGTCGCGGGCGTGAACACCTTGGCGCCGGTCCGCGCCTGCTCGAGCCGGATCATCCATGAGGCCGCCCCGCCGACGAGGAAGAGCACCAGCACCGTCACCAGGTACTGGATGCCCACGACCTTGTGGTCGGTGCAGAAGCGGAAGTAGCGCCACACGCCCTCGTCCTTGCCGGCGAGCTCCAGCTCCTGCTCGTGCGTGGTGTCGGGCCGCCCGAGGCCCCATTTGATCGGGAAGTTCCACGCGCCGATGCCGATCAGGAAGAAGATGAACCAGGCCAGGTAGGCGCTGACCATCGTGTCGTCCGCCTGCCGCGCGCCGCTGACGAGACCGTGCACGATCACGCCCGCGAGAATCGCGGCGATCAGGCCGAGCACGAGCCCAGAGAGGATGCTCGGAACCAGGACGCGGCGCCTGCGCGCGGGTGGAGTGACTTCCGTATGGGTCGCAGCGACGGAGCTCATCAGGTGATTTCTTCCACTTCGTTGCCCGCTGGCGCCGGCTTCTGGCTTGCGCCCGCGGGGCTGGCCAGGACGCTCGAGTTACCTCCGCTCGCCTTGATCCAGGCCGCGAAGGACGATGGTGGGACGACCCTCACCTGTGAGGACATGAACGTGTGATAGAGGCCGCAGAGCTCGATGCAGCGCACTTCGAAGGTGCCGGCTTTGTCGGGGGTGACGACCGGCGTGGACACCCACTCGCCGGGGTTGGCGTCCATCGCGATCCCGAGCGCGGCGAGCCCGAAGCCGTGCAGCACGTCGTCGGATGTGACGCGGAACTGCACCGGCTTGCCGAGCGGGAGCTCCAGCACGTGGCTCTGCACGCCGAGCTTGGGATAGGCATATGTCCATGTCCACTCCTGGCCGGTGACGTTCACCACGAGGGCGCTGGCCGCGGAGGTGGTCGTCTCCTTGTAGAAGCCGAACATCCCCCAGCCGACGGTGAAGAAGGCGAGCACCGTGGTCACGGCGAGCCACGCGATCTGATGACCGGTCTTGGCCTGCAGCGGCGGCCCGTCCTCGAGGTCCTCGACCCGCCCGCTCTCGGGGCTCTTCTCGCGAAATGCGAAGACGCTGTAGAACACGAACACCCACACGAACAGCGAGACGGGCACCGCGACAGCCGTGAAGACGAGGTCGGTCAGGCTCGCGAAGCCAGCCACCGAGCTCGCCGGCTTGCGCTCCACGAGCGGGACGACGAGGATCGCCAGCGCGACGAACACCACCGAGAGCACGGCCCAGATCGTCAGTACGCGCCGGACGTGCGAGCGTCCGTCCGGTGCCGGCGGAGCGGTGATGGGGGCTTCTACCGCCAACGCGACGCACTCCGCGTGAGCTTGCGCGCGATCGCCACGGCGCGTGGGGCTGTCTGAAGCGCGCCCATGCGATCAGGTCACCGTGACCGTCCCGGCCATGTAGCCGGTGGTCGCCATCGGCCCGCCGAAGCCTTCCTGGCCGCTCACCCCTTCGCCTGCGAGCCCTTCGCCGCACGGCACGTAGCAATGCCACACGTACTGCCCGGGGGCGCCCGTCCTGAACTTGAAGACGATCACGTTCGGCGCCGGATACACGTGTCCGGCGATGTGTTCGGTTTCGGGAGCCTTTTCGGAGACGCCCGGCAGCGGCACGTTCACGAACAGTTGCGTCTCGTGCGTGTCGGGCGGCGTCTGGATCGTGAAGGTGTGTGCGATTTCTTCGGGGTCGACCTGCCGCGTGATCCTGCCGTTGACGTACATGACGTCGCCGACCGTGCCCTTGACCTGAGCGAAGAACGGGTTGTGGACGGCGCCCCCCGTGTCGTACTGCCTGATCGTCACGGTGATGGTGCTGTAGGCGGGGACCTTGATGCTCGTGCTCGGGCAGTAGGTGACCCATTCGGGGTGGGGACCGCCCCCGGCGCCGCCGTCGCCGCCGTGGCAGGCGTAGCTGTGGGGGTTGGTGGAGAGGTAGTTGCTGGGCCCGGTGGTGGCGGCGCCGGCGGCCGGCGCATTGCCCAGGCCTTTGATCGAGCGCGTCCCCTCGACGAGCCCGGCGAACACCAGCAGCAGCACCACGAGCGTGACGAGCACGCCGACGATCTGCCGGGTGCGGGTTGGCATCCTACGCTCCCGCCCCGGCCCGCAGCGAACGCAGATGGACGAGCAGGGGGCGTGCGGTCAGAGCCGCGGGATGCCCGCACCGGGGCGCCTCGGCGGACAGTCGCACACATGCTCGTAGGCACCCCCTCATCTGGGCCGACGCTACATTCGCGACCGGGCAGGCCGCATCCGTGGTCACCGCCGATGGGCCGACCGTAGTTTCCCGCAGATGCAACGCTCAGGTCAGATGCGACCCAGGGCCCTCAGCCGTAGGCGCGTCCGAGATTCGCTCACTCGGCGACCACGCGAACAACCACGTCTTGCGAGCACGGCAGAACGCCATGCTACAGCGGCGGAACCTGGTTGTTGACCTGGTTTCCGTGGTAGAGGTGGTCCTGATCCTTGCACGCAGCCGGGAAGAAGAACTGGACGCTGTCGCTGCGGACGCCGTTGTAGCTCGCGAACAGCGTCGCGTGCCCGACGGTTCCCACCTCGCACCGCGGATCGTCGCTGGCCCGAACGCGGACGACGATCTTCATTATGTTCCCGGGGTACCCCCACCTCATCGCGTAGTGAGAGTGGTAGACGAGGTGGTGCTCGACAGTCATCGTGATCGCCCGGGTGGGCCGGTCGGGGAAGTGCTGTTCCTGGCAGATGACCCCCGAGACAGTGCTCGCTTCCAGATCGATGTCGCCGTGGCCGCGGGCGAAGCTGCCCGTTGCGCCGACCGCAGGGCCGCTGTGGAAGCCCCAGGGCGGAATCCCGTAGACGATCGGGATCTGGCCGCAGCCGGGCGTGTACCCTGCGGCCTCGCCCGCCATGCCGCCGAGCGCCAGCATCGTCGTCAGCGCCAAGAGCGCCACGCTGCCCCTGGTTTGGCTCCACGTCATCTCGAGGGGACTGTAACCGCCTGGTTCGCCATGCGGCGAGGCGCTGGACAGATAATGCTGTGCAGCGAGCCGAGAACACCGATCGGCGCCGGCCTCGGACCTCAGATGCAGGCCAGTCGCCTCGGTTCGGAAGCTCGACGGATAGGCTTCGCACACGTATGGCGCACTCTCGACTGATGGCGCTTCCGCTTATCGGACTCGGCCTGCTTGCTTCTGCCAGCGGCGGAAGCGCACAGCGAACCGCAATCGCCCGTGCGGCGGTCGCACCGATCCACGCGATCCTCGAACGCAACCCGGCAGGGCTTTGCGCAGACTTCACGCCGAGCGTGGCCGAAAAGATGGTTCGCGCGAGCAGTGTCGGGGAAACCTGCGAAGGCGCTGCCTCGAACGTGTTTCGGGCCGTAGCGCCAACTGACTCGCGAGAAACTGTGATCGAATACGGCAAGCCGACGGTCGAACACTTGGATGTGTCGGGATCTCGCGCGACGATCACGGTGAGCGGCAGCTATGAGCTCAGCACGGGCAGCCGCGGGATCGTGACCGTGCGCATCGAGGCCTTTGGCCCGCTGCGGATTCAGCTGGAAGAGAGGGCGGGCGTGTGGCGGGTGTCGTCGACGGCAACGCTCGCGGCGGTGTGCCTGCGCACAGACTGCGCGCCGGGGTCGAGCAAGCTGCTGTTCGCGTACGGTGAACCGAGACCGGTCGCGCCAAAACTCGTCCCGGTTCCCCCGGCCGTGCGACGCGTCGGGGGCGCCGAGGAGCGAGAGTTCACGCAAGGCATGCACGTGGCGGCGCAGTCCGGCTGTCTGGCGTGCCACCGGATCGGCGATGCCGGTAATCGTGGACCTGGGCAGAACCTGACCCACATCGGCGCGGAGCTATCCGAACCTGGGATCGCACGCGCGCTCGACGACCCGCGCGACCCGATGCCTTCCTTCAGGCATCTACCAGCAGCGAAGTTCCACGCGGTCGTTCGATTTCTTGCGCTGCTTCGTTAGCAGGCGATCGCTGGTGAGCGTCCCGGCCAGGCGCTGTCGGGTGCCCTCCCTACGATGTGATCGAAGTCGACGACGAGAGAAGATGTTCTGATGACAAGCAAGCGAGACGTCAGGAGAAACGCGTTGGGAGGATGGGACGTTCTGCGAGAGGGCGACCGACGCAGTGCCGTGCGCGCCGAGACCAAGGAGCGGGCACTCGCACGAGCCCGCGACGTACTACGCCGCGAAGGCGGCGGAGAGGTGCGCGTCGTCAACGACGCCGGCAAGATCGTGCGATCGAGCAGGGTCGGCGGACAGACCGGCGGTCGCGCGCAGCGCCGACGGGCTGCCTGAGTCAGCCGAGTCCCAAGGCCGAAGAGTCAGACGCCCTGCGGCAACTGTCCGCGAGCGGCGCCGAACACGCCGAGGAGCGTCATATGGCCTGAGCCCGCCGGCGACGGCTGATCTTGCGCGAGCACCAGATCGGCCGGCAGCGACAGGCGTGTTCCATGCCAGGACGAGGGCGAGCCGAGGGTCTAGAATGGGCCATGACGACACGTCTACAGGCGGCCGAAAACGCGCTCGCCTCCGTGCGCGTTGAGGGTCTCGATCCCGGCGTCGCCGAGGAGCTGCTGGACCGCTGGGCTTGCGGAGAGCTCAGTGACGCGCAGCTGGACGAGGCCGCCCGGCGGATCGGCGCCGGCGAGCCACTTGCCGAGTTGCTCGTCCCGGCGCGCGCATAAGGCTCCGACACGCGCACCAGATACGTTCCGGCGATGGTCGATGATGACCCATACGTCTATCCGGGCACCGACATACTGCGCAATTGCCTCGGGATACGTGAGGCGACTGACCTTGCCGAGCAGGAGGCGGCGCTCAGCTCCATTCGCATCGCCCAGCTCGAACGACGCTTCATCCCTGGTGACTACGACCTCACCCACCTGCGGACTACCCACAGCTACATCTTCGGCGAGGTGTACCCGTGGGCCGGCGCGCTTCGTACGGTGCGGATCGCCAAGGGCGCAGACCTGTTTGCCCTGCCCGAGCACATCGGTCCCTACCTGACGACGCTGTTTGCGGACCTGGCGCGCGAGGACCGTCTCCAAGATCTGGAGCGTGAGCAATTCATGGAGCGGCTGACCCACACCGACGCGGGATCGCTACCAAATTGCTACCGAGCTCGCATTGAATCGGCGGATATCCCTAGATCTAGAGCCAAATCTTCCAATGGGCGATACTCGTTGGAAGGGTGCGAAAGTTGGCTTGGTAGAGCGGGATTCGGCGTCACGCTGCGAACGCTGGCGTACGCAGCCTGCTGGGGGTCTCAGAGCCACGAGGTAGGGGTACCGTACACATCCGTACAGTTTCGGACTGGTTTGCTAGGATTCGTCGCATGACGACGATCAAAGCGGACGAGGTGCGCATCCCCCGACGCGCGCGCGAGGCAGTTGCCCACCACGAGAAGGTCGTGGTGATGAACAGGGAGCGACCAGCGTTCGTGATCATGCACCCCGACGATCACGGACAAGTTGTGCCTTCGCGTCGCGGACGCCCTTTGCGCGACGCACTCGCTCTTCTGGCACAAGCCGCCCCACCGGACCCCGAGTTTGGAACCGACATGGAAGCAGTACTCAGGGACGTTGGGCGAGCACCGGCGGACCCGTGGGCACCGTCCTAGACACCACCGTCTTCATCGCGTTCGAGCGCGCGACACGCGGAACTGCAGCAGAACACGCGATGCAAACCGTGAGCATGCGTCTCGAGGAGCATCTTGGTGCAAACGACGAGGTGGCAGTCGCATCGATCACAGCATCCGAGCTTCTGCACGGTGTACACAGAGCTAGCGATGAGCACCGGGCACGGCGCGAGGCTTTCGTAGAGGCAGTACTTGCCGCGTTCCCTTGCCTCCCATTCGACCTGCTCGCCGCTCGAACGCACGCCAGAATGTGGGCCAGCCTCGCAGCATCCGGCACCGATGTCGGAGCACACGATCGGATCGTCGCCGCGACGGCAGTATCCGTCGGCTGGCGCGTCGGAACCGCCAACACCCGCCATTTCGAGCGCATCCCCGGCCTGAGCGTCACGCCCATCGCTCTGGATTAGCTCCTCCACGCGAAGTAGCCGCGCTGGCATGGGCGATACTGGTTGGAAGGGTGCGAAACTTGGCGCCCCGGACCTCTGCGCCCTCGGCGCGCAGGCGCTGCACCAGGGCGCCGCCGATGAACCCTCAGCGCCGGTGATGAAGACGCGCGTCAGGAGACCTCCCAGCTGACCCCTGTGCCCGCCAGCGAGTCGAGCAGCTCGGCGGCGTCAAAGGCGGATGCTGGCGCGTGCGCGCCGGTGCGCGCGAAGTCGTCGGCAGCCATGCGCTCGATGCCCGCGGCCATCGTCTCGGCCGTCAGCCCATATACGTCCGAGCCGCGCGCGATCCCGCTCGCACGGGTGCCGTCGCGGCCCTGCGCCTGTGCCAGGATCGTCCAGCTGACCGCGCGCCGCTTCTCCTCAGGCGGGCCCTCGGGCAGCAGCCCGATGGCACGGTCGAGCACGCTCGCCAGCGGCGAGCGCATGGCCAGCGCAACCGCCGGCAGCGTTGGCGGCAGCACCCAGGAGACCCGTCGCGGCAGCAGCGAGTCGACGGTGATCCCCGCACGCACGTTGCGCACCTGCAGATGGTGGGGAACGGTGACGATCTCCCCTGAAGGGTACTTGCCGATCTGGCGCCGGCCGATCGGCGACGGGAAGTCCACGAACGCGCGCCGCGGTCCGAAGCCGGCCGGCACCCAGCGGTCGTCGCGGTAGGTTACGTCGCCGCCTTTGAGCATCTCCAGCGACGAGCGCATCGTGCCGCGTGTCATGCCGAAGCCGACCAGGTGGTAGGCGACGAGCAGGTCATCCAGCGGCTGGCGGCGCTCGCCGACGAGGTGGCAGAGCAGGTCGCCGGGCACATAGTCGAAGCCCATCCCCGCCACAGCCGCGACTCCCGCCCGATGCAGCTGCTCGTCGAAGTCCTCGAAGACGCGTGCGATCCACGGCTGTTCTCCGGTCGTGTCCAGGTAGTGGCAGCCGGCCTCGATCGCAGCGTGCAGGACCGGCTCGCCGGTCACCACGAACGGCCCGGCGCAGTTGGCCACCACGCGAGCGCCCTCGAGCGCGCGGCGCAGCAGCGCACGCTCCTCGAGCGGCGCCACCTGGACGCCCGCGGCTGCGTCCCCGAGTGCACGGGCTGCCGCCTGCAGCCGCGAGGCATTGCGGCCCGCGAGCACCGTGGGCAGTCCCCGGGCGGCGAGCGCCGCGCACAGTAGCCTGCCGGTGTAGCCGCTCGCCCCGTAGACGACGACCGGCGCCCCCACGCTTGACGATCCGCTCAACGTACGTACCTCACAACGCCGCAGATCCTCTCATGAGGCAGCATCGAAGGTCCTGCGGGCGCCCTGTTGACGCCGCCACCGTCTCGCGGCACTCGCGTCAAAGCCACCGTGCTGCGAGCAAGTCGGATCGCTTCTCAGAAGGGCTGGAGTCCGGCGCCTTCCTTTCGGCGCCAATGGGCGATACTGGGCTCGAACTCGCCTCTGTCGTCCAGGTACGGCCAGATAGCCTGGTTTTAGTGGGGTTTAGCGCTCTCGGATCGGCTCAGGTTCGCTCAAATTGCTACCAAAATTGCTACCAAGCCCGCGCGATTCGTGGCGCTGGTGACGATCGCTCGCGCGCCTCCTGTTCGTCCGAGGCGGCAGCGGGTTTGCGACGTGCGTCGCGCCTCGTTGCCGCGGAACAGCGCGGTGTGGCCGGGTGGCTTGCCCCACCTGCGATGCGGGTGGTGCGGATTAGCGACGTAGCTCTGCCTGTAGCCGGGTTGCGAGGCGGACGGAGGCGTCGATCTCGACTTGGCGGATTGAGACGCTCTCGACGCTGACCCCGAATGGGACGCCGACGCGCCGGCAGAATGCGATCAGCTCGACGGCCGTAGCGACGGCTTGGTCGTAGGACGCTTCTAGGGTGTCCTCCGCGTGGCGCAGCTCGTTCTCGATCCAGCGCGGCACATCGACACCGAGCCACTGAACGAACTCCAGTGTCTTCACCGACCCGCAGACCGAGAACGTAAAGACGATCGGCGCCGGCCTGAGACCACGAGCGGCGCACTCGTAGTGATAGTCGGAGACCAGGTCCTTCGCGGCGTTGACGTCATAGACGATCTGGGTGACAAAGAACGAGCAACCTGCAGCCTGCTTCGCAAGCAGACGGAGGTGCTCCGTGCCTCCGCGCGCGTGGCGCTCTGGGATCGCCACACCTCCGAGCAGGAGATCCGGGCGCACCTCACTCCGTAGTTCGTAGGCCCGCGGCAGAGAGGTCGCGACCGGCTTTTCACGGGACGACGCACCGACGAACACCGACAGCGCCTGGGTAGGGGCCTGTTCGCTGAGCCACGACCGAAGCTGTTGCTCTGGGTACTTGCTGACAGCGCGGTACACGATTGCGGGTACCTCCAAGCCGACGAGATCGCGAGCGAGGTAGTCGGCGGGGTCCATCGTGGGCAGGAACGGAAAGGGCCGTTCCTCGGGATTGCGGTCGCTCTCGTCATCAATGTCGTAGAGCACGAGGCCGTCGATGCCCACGGGGCGCAGGCGCTCGAGCGTCTTCGCGGCGATCTGACGGGCGTGCTCCGGCTCGGTCGTCAGGCGCGGTGGCGTCAGCGCGAAGAGCAAGAACTCACCCGTCCCCTCCGCAATGCGCCGCTGCAGCTCCACGCGCCGAAGCGTAGCCAAGCGCCTGGTGCACTACGACTTGGCGCCAGCGGTTGTGGCCTCCGCTAGCAGCCACGCAACGCGGTGTCTCGCTTGCACAAGAGTCGCGTCGAATGCTGCTTGGATGCGCCATCCGGCGTGAGTCGCCGCGACTCACGCGAATCAGGACGACCGTGCCGTAGCCGATCGCGCCCGGTCCAACACGCAGCACGGCCCGGGAGTGGGCTTCACGGCGAGTTCTCGCCGCTCTCGACCCTCGCCTGTCGCTGACCCCGAAGGCCCGCGCTCACACCGGACGGACCCGCCTCGCTGCGTGGGCAGGGCACCGTGCGGCAGATTCGCGCGCGCCGCTGCTTTCGGCGAAAAGTAGGTGTGCGAGCGATCGTTACAGCGCCGCGAATCGACAAGCCACTTCGGGAACGCTGCACTAGCTCAGGTGCTTGCCGGCAAGTCAGGCGTGCGCGAGGTCGCGCATCTGGCGCACCGGGTGACGCCCCAGACGACTCAACGTCGCGTAGGACGAGGCGTGCCCATGCGTTCGGGGCGCGACGCTGACGGGCACACGGCCCCTGAGTCGGTCGATCACGCCGCGGCGCAACGGCACCAGCAGCAGCTCTGTGTCCTCGCCGACGAGGACGGTCGCCTGCCCTTCGATCAGGTTGCGCCACAGAACGTCGTCGGTCCACTCCTCATCGCTGGGAACGAACGCGACATCCGCCGGGTAGCCGAGATCGTCGTCGCTTCGCGACGCCGCCATAAACAGCTCATCAGTCTTGTCGGTGATCTCGCTCATTGCAGATGCTCCCGGCCGTGAACGATATCGCGCCACTCTCGTAGCAGCTTGAGTTCGGCGCCTCATCGACCGTCGCACCCGGAAACGTTGGTAGCCGTGCCATGAATGCAGCGGCGCTCATGGCCTGGGCGCTACGACCAGCCGGACCCGGGTATGGGGCGACCCGTCGCACCAAGTCGATCTGTTGCAGCGGAGAGAATCGCTCAAGCGCCGCAACGTCGAGGAGCATCGTCGTAATCGGGCTGAGAAGCGTGACTCGATCCCCGTAGAGCAGCGCCGCCTTGACCAGCTCGATTTCCGGCGCAACCGTCATCGCAGAACCGGGCTGGGCGGCAACGACCAGCTGCAATGAGCTGGCGGGTTGTTTGCGGCGTCTCGCAGGCTTCGGCCCAGCCGGACCTCTCCGCTTCCGCTTCGTTCCTCGACTCACCGGTCCGAAGATAGAGCGCAAACCGGACCACTTGGACCCAGACGCACCACGAAGACGCCATCTGGCTCCAGCCAGTCTCCGAGACATCCGACGGCCCAGAGGATTGCTACCAAATTGCTACCACGCGAGCCTCTCTATGCCGGCTACTCCCTGCCCTAGAGCCAAATCCGACGATGGGCGATACTGGTTGGAAGGGTACGAAACTTGGCTTGCTGAGCGGATTCGGCGCCAGGCTGCGAACGTTGGCGTACGCGGGCTCGTGTGCCGACTGCCCACGCATTGATGGACGATGCCTGAGCAGACGGCGGGGCTCAGTCCGAAGCGGCGGGCACAGCGTGAGCGTCGGCTTCCGCGGCCTCGCGCTTCATCTCAATCGCGCGCCGTGCGCCCTGGGAGAGCAACATCGCACTCTCGGCCAGCTCGCGGACGGCCTCGGGGGTTGCGTCCACGAGTCGATCCCCGCACGCGATCTGAGCAACGTCACGCTTCCCATTCGAGCGAGGCAAGCCATTTTCCATGCCCTCAGGGTATCTCATGCCACGGAGCCTCTCGCGCGCTCGATCCGAGTCGCGAGGAGCTGCGCGAATGGCTCGATGTCCCCGTCGCGCGAGAAGAGCGCCGGCGCGACAGCATCGTCGTGGTCGGCCAGATCCGCATCCTGCGCAAATTCAACGGCGGGCAGTCCCAACGACCATAGGGCAGCCGAGAGCGCGACGAAGCCCGTGCGGTGGTTCCCGTCAGCAAAGGGATGCACACGTAGTATGCCCGCATACATAGCGCCCGCGATACGGGTCTGCTCCAGAACACCGGCGTTCTGCTTCCCGAGTCGCTCAACGTTGCTGTTGAACGAGACGCAGACCTCCGCGAGGTCCCGGCGCAAAGTGTCGGGCGAGCTTCCCTCGATCTGGCGCATACCGCCATCCGCGGTCACCGCTCCGAAGTACGCGCGCTCTTGGCGGAAGCGCCCACCGTCATGTGGGAAATGGCGGGCGAAGATCGCTCCATGCCACCAGCGGATGCGCTCGGGATCGACGTGTAGCGGAGCGCGCCAGAACGCCCGTTGCGCATCGCTCAGCACGCGGGCGAGCTCATCACCGAGAGCCTGCCAGGTCTCCTCCGGCGAGAGACCCCGAGCTTGGTAGAACCGCGACTCCTCGCGATCACGGAAGCGGCCAGTTGGATACACCCACCGAGGATGTCAACAGCATCGGACCCTTGGACAGATCACCGACGCTCACGCGCACGTAGCTATTCGTCGAGCCCCCTGCAGACAGCTGTCATGGGCGATACTGGGCTCGAACCAGTGACCTCCGCCTTGTCGAGGCGGCGCTCTCCCAGCTGAGCTAATCGCCCTGGGATCGGCTGCCAAGGGTATCAACGAGCGATAGCTCGCCAGCGCGATCGTGCCGCAGCCCCTCCGAACGCCCGAGCGGGCGCATGAGACCCAGGCGCCGACTGGGTCTCCTCCCAGCAGCGCCCGGATCTCACGCCCCGCTCAAGGCACGATCACGATTCGGCCTCCGTTGCCTCCTGCGCCGGCCGGTTCGTAGCCGTTGGGCCCAACGACGCCAGCCCCTTCCGTGCGGCCCGAGCCAGAGCCCGCTTCGGTCCCGGCTCCGTGGCCCTGTCCGGAGGCTTCGGCTTCGCCGTAGGGGCTCTGCGAGCCGTACGGCGAGGTGGCGTAGGGCGACTGCCCGCCGCGGCCGACCGCGGATCGAGCGGCGCTCTGCGTCGCCGAGGCGTAGGTAACCCCCTGGCCCGACTCGATCGCCTTGATCGCCTGAGCGACGGTGTTCGAGGAGATCGCGAAGCCCACGCCCGTGCTGCCCGGCTGCGAGCCACCCACGGTCGACGCGTCGCTCGCGATCTGCGAGTTGACGCCGATCACATCGCCTTCTTCGTTGAGCAGCGGCCCGCCGGAGTTGCCCGGGTTGAGCGCCGCGTCGGTTTGGATCGCGCCCGTGATCTTCGAGCCGTCAGGGGCCTCGATTTCGCGGCCAAGAGCCGACACGATGCCGCGGGTGAGGGTCTCTTCCAGGCCGTACGGGTTTCCGATCGCGTACACGGCGTCGCCGACCTTTACGGAGCTCGAGCTCACAAGCGTCAGCGGCTTCAGGCCGAGCCCGGACGGATCGACGCTGATGAGCGCGAGGTCCTGGTTGGCTTCTTCGCCGACGAGCTTCGCGCTGCGAGTCGTCTTCGATGATCCGCTGGCATCGACCGCGATGCTGGTCGCACCCTTGACCACGTGGTCGTTGGTGAGGATCAGGCCTTTGTCGTTCAGCACGATGCCCGTGCCCTCATCCTCCCCTTCCGGGGTGACCACCTTGATCGCGACGACTCCCGTGGAATCGCGCTGGTAGATCTGGGTGGCGGACAGCGACGTCGAGGACACGTCACGACGCGTCCCGGTCGAGGCTGGAGCGCCGGCGGCGGCTGCGGTGCTGGACGATGGACTCCGCCCGCCTTTGCCGATGAGGGACACGGCTATGCCCGCGACGAGTCCTCCGACGAGCGCCGCCAGCAGCATGGGTGCAAGTACACGTTTCAACGGGATCACCTCTGAGTTCTTCGGGGG
Source organism: Solirubrobacteraceae bacterium (assembly GCA_052148875.1). Lineage (GTDB taxonomy): Bacteria > Actinomycetota > Thermoleophilia > Solirubrobacterales > Solirubrobacteraceae > Palsa-744. The sequence continues at coordinate 39,234 of JBKQHH010000086.1, read as the reverse complement.
AAGTCATCTTGCAACGACAGGCTGTGCGGGCGCTAACGACGTCCCAAAGGCCCGCTAATACGGGGAGAAGAAATGCATAACGACGGAGGTGCTCGCGAGAGACGCCACGCGGGTCACGCCCCTCCCCCAGGCCCGCCGCGTTCGCATCTCCGCGCGCCGGCCAGAACGGCCCGAACGGCGCCGCCCGAGCTGCCGAAGCCGGCTCGCTACGCTATGAGGCTTCCCGGCGACGTGGCGGAGTGGCTACGCAGCGGCCTGCAAAGCCGCGTACATCGGTTCGATTCCGATCGTCGCCTCTGCAAAAGCCCTGCAAATGGGCCGTTTTTGGTTTTTTCGGGCTCTCGCTCCGCGTCTTAGGCTCCCCAAGGGCTCCCCTTAAGGGTGCACGCGTACGAGGTTAGGCGCCTACGGCGGTCGGCAGCGAGCCTCTGTGCGTTCCGGTTGCATGTCCGCCTGTCGCAGGCACCGGACGTCTTCCCCCCTGCGAGTTTGCCGGACACGATCGACTCAGCAGAAGAACACCCTCGCAGCGCGTCTGGGCCACCGTCGAGCAGCTCGTGTGCTCGACCGCTGATCAGCCGGGCGCCGATAGTGCGCGCCGTCCGATGCGCTCGCTCTGCGTGCAGGACCCGGCTCGCGTCGTCCTCTGAAGCAAGCGCCAGGCCAAGTTCTCCCAAGCACGCGTACAGAGGCCACTGCGCCGCCGCGACTCGCGCGAAGCTCGCCCGCGCCCGCCGCGGATCATTGTCGTGGCAGCGATGGAACGTCGCGCTCGAGCTCGCGCGCGACGTTGGTAAGCCCGCTGCGCTGCGCGTACCAGCGCCAGTCGCGCCCGGCCGCCAGCGGCTGTGTGAGCCGCTCGGCCTCGCGCGTGAACGTGTCGTCGGCGTCCGCGAGACGGTGCGCGGTCAGTCACGCCACCCTGACGCTGACGATCCCGTCCATCAGCGCCTCGGCAGCAAACAGCGCCTCGCTCAGGTCGTAACATGGTGACGGCGGCGATTATCACCGCTGAACGCCTAGCGCCGACTCCATCGCAGCGATGAGACGCTCCCACCGCACCTCTAGCTCGGGGTGCCGTGGCGGGTCCTCGTCGCGCGTGTCGGCAAGCCAGCGAACCACGCCGAGCTCGCGGTAGCCGCTGCGCGCCTTCGCGGCGATGATGTCGATGATCTCCTCCCCCTGGGAGACGAGGCCGGCGATGATCTCGACGTCTTCAACGGTGAGGAGTTGGAGTGGCTGGACGCGAGCGTCAGCGAACGTGCCGGGCGGGACGTGTTCGTGCAGCCACTTCCAGAGCGGCTCGGTCTCGGTGATGTCACCCGCGGTGATAACGACCGGCCATACCCGGCGCAGCCGTGCTGCGTCGACGTCCGGAATCCTCGCCGTATCCGAGAGGACGTCACCGGCGACGCGGTCGAGTTGCTCGATCTTGTCGAGGAGCGTGCGGGTGAGGTGCTCTTCGAGCTCGGCTTGATCGGCTTCGGCGCGCACCCCGAGCGGCAGACGCGTGGAGACGACCTCGAAGAGGAACAGGTCGTCGGCGTAATCAACGGCAACGTCGGAGGTCAGCTGACCGCCGCCGTAGCTCTGCTCGCCGTGCACCGTCCCGTTCCCGGCTGCCCGGGCCGGGAGCGCTAGTTGGAAGAGCTCGACCACGTACGTCTCGAAGAGGTATCCGATGAACGTGGTGAAGGCGTCGCGCTGGCGCTTCTGCATGGCGATGTCTAGTAGGCGGTAGTGCCAGCCGTCGGTGAGCCAGGAGTAGATCGCGCGCGGGCTTGTCAACGCGAGTCGGCCGTCGTCGAGGAGCACGAACGGGCGCTGTTGGAACGGCGTTGCCTCCCACGCGAGGCGCGCCGGGTTGTTCTTGCTCTTCGAGAACCCGGTGACGAAGAACTCGCGCGGCGCGGCGAGCGCGTCCTGCACAGCCGCGGCCTTGCTTGCAAGCGCCGTCGTGCTGAGGTATGTGCTCATGGGCGGCAGGAGGCCGGGCGTGCGCCCCCTCGGCCCGCGCTGGCCCAGCACGCTCGTTGCCTGCGCGAGGAACCCGGCCGCGAACAGCTCCTCGGCCGAGAGATTGAAGCTTTCGTTGGTCCAAGCGTCGAAATCGAGCGCGGCGTGGTGCTGCTGCGCCGTCGCGGTGCGCGGCAGCTCGATGAAGAGCCGGTGGGCCCGAATCAACGCGTAGAGCGGCTGGCCGCCGGCGTTGAATGAGCCGTTCTGCATGAGGAACCCGATCCAGTCCTCCAGCCGTCGCTGCGCACCTTGCAGGTGGGCGGTCCCCTCGCCTGCCACGGTCGTGACGCCGAGGAAGGCCGCCTCCAACGCGGCGTCGTTCGCGGCAGTCCACTCGGAACCGTCCCCGGCGGCCTCCTCCACCACGAGTCTCTGAAGCACGAGCAGTTGCTGCTCGTCAAGCACGAGCAAATGCCCGTCGAAGTCGTCGTTGGCGCGGCGGAGCAAACCGTCGTAAGCCGAGAGACGCGCAGGGGAGCGCACGACTTGCCCGAGGAGCCTCCGTTGCTCGGTCACCTCGTCACGTATCGGCCACAGTCGGGCGGCAACATCCGCTACTCGCTCAACCGCTGCAGTAAACGGGATTGTGCGCAGGTGAGCGCGAACGGCGTCGATCGTGGACACTGGCAGACCGAGCGCGGACTCGTCAGCCACGACGTAGATCTGCCCAAGCATCGTGGGAACCCGCGCCGCGTGCCTGACCAGCACGCCCTGGGAGTTCGCGATGCGCTGAATTTCGCGGTGGTGCGCAGGCGCGTCCGTCGCTGACACGGGCACGATCAGCCCGGTCACGGTTTTGATGAACCGCTGCGGCAGGAGGAGGGGTTGGAGCTTGCGTGCCATTAGAGACGCGTGACCGGAGACCGCAAAATGGACAGGTGCGGCGGAGATGTCCGGCTACGGACCGGTGCCCGGAGTTGTCCCATGATGCAAGCAGCCTACGCGGCGTGATGCGTCGGGGCAGCAGGGGCGCTGGTCATGATGTCGAGCACTCAGGCAAGCTTGACGCTCGATAGCACTGCTAGCGGCCACCGCCGGGCAGTTCGGGCTCCATGAACCCGGCCCAGGTTCGATCGTCGAATGCGAGACCGGGTGGCCAGCTCGCGAGCTCCGCTGACGGCCAAATCGTCGTGAGCATGTCCAGGTAGTCGCCGGTGGCGCGGAGCGTGATCGGCGCGCCGTCAATCACGGTGACACCGATCACCAGCCGGTGGATACGCATGGCTGCGCGGAATGCATCCGCCGGGCCAGCGTCTTCGCGGTTGGCGACCTTGCGGGCGTACATCCGGTTGTGTGCCGTCGCGATGAAGTCACCAGCACCTTCGTAATGCCCGAGCTGGACGACGGTGCCCGGTGGGGGAAGCTCATATTGCTTGAGGTACCGACACGCGCTGACAGGCACCGCGCGTTCAGACGGCTTGAAGCTCTGGTCGAGCATGAACGCGGTCTTTGTTGCCCACTGGCTCAGCAGCACCTGCTGCTCGACGCTCAGACCCTGTGGGCGGCCCTCGATTATGGGCTTAAGGATCGGAGACGCCTTCGTCTCAAGGTCGCTCATCCAGCCGTGGTTGCATCTTCGGCATACGGTCTTGGCTGTGATGTCGATGCGCTTGGAGCGGTGCGTGAGCACGCCGGGTTGCTTCGACTTGTGCTGGTACACCGTGCCGTCGGGGCGGAGGCGACGAATCCAGTCTGGGATGACATGCTCGGCCGGCGTGCCGGGCGCGATGTGCTCGTCGCAAAAGACGCAGGTGCGGTCCGCGTTCCGCCGCTGTGGCGCTCGCGAGGGGATCGTCCGGTGCATGCCGGCCATGCGCCGATTATCCGGCAGTAAGCGGCAGCATCGGACTGGCCCTCCTCCCGCCCTGCTTCAATCAGTCCATGGGATGGCAAGACCGCAAGCCTGCTGGCGTCGGGGACGTCGAGATGACCGAGGAGGGCTTCCGCGCGACCGTCGAGATCCCCCTCACCTCCGACGGCTATTTCGGCCGGGAGTGCCCGTCATGCCACGAGCCCTTCCAGATGCACAATGACGAGTACAAGGCGCTGCGCGATGATCTGCGCCTAACGTGTCCGTATTGCGGCCACGGCGACGACCACGGCGACTTCATGACTACGGAGCAGGGGGAGCGTGCGCGGGCGGCGGTCGCGGGCCTAGGCCATCAGATGGTGCACGCCATGGTCAGCAACATGCTCTCCGAGACGTTCGGTCGTCGTCAGCCGCAGCCTTCCAACTCGCTCATCAGCATCCGCATGAGCTATACGCCCGGGTCGCCGCCTCCGATCCGCGAGCTGCCGGAAGTCGTCGAGAAGGAGATCCGCCGGATCATCGAGTGCTCGACCTGCCACGGCCACTATGCCGTCTTCTCGGCCTCGGCCTTCTGTCCCGTCTGCGGTCCACGACCCGCCGCGGAGACCGTCATCGACCAGATTGAAAGCGCGCGCCAGGCGCTCACGATGGAGGATCAGCTCGGAGCCGACGAGCGCGAGACGCTCCGTGCTGCCGGCGTCTTCGAGCGCATAGCCGTCGACGCGTTGGGGTCGGTCGTGAGCTTGTTCGAGGTGTTCGCCCGCGAGCAGTTCGCGTTGCGCGTGTCGGACGCCGAGTCGCTGACGCAGGGCAAGGGAAACGTCTTCCAACGCCTCGACGATTCGGCAGCGCTCTTCGCCGAGCACGCGGCGCTCGACCTGGTCAGCCTCGCCGGCGCCGAGCGCTGGACTCGCCTCAAGCGCGCGTTCGCGCAACGCCATGTGCTTGAGCACCGCGGTGGCATCGTGGATGAGCGCTTTCTTGGCCAGGTCCCTGACTCGGGCCTACGCGCTGGTCAGCGTCTCGTGGTCCGTCGGCAGGATGCAGCCGCGGCAATGGAAGATCTTGATGCCCTCGTTCGCGCCTTCCCGACGGGTTTTCCGAGCGATAAGGGAGCATGACGCAAATTGGCCGAGTGCGCCAATGAGGCGCACATATGGGTCCAATGGCCGTCACTCATCTTCGCCTCGGTCACGCCCGCTTTGGACGATCAGCAGCCGGCGCTGCTGTCCTCGGACGCTTACTCTCGCCTGCGGAGCGGCATTCTGACCTCGAGCGGCCCGAGTTGTCGCGTCTCGTCCAACGCGGGCACGTTGAGCAGCTTGCCGGGAGCGCTCGCTTGTCGCGCAAATGAACACTCGCGACGATGTGAAAGCTCCGGAGGTCATGACCGACAAGCCGCAACGAAGCCCTTCGAGCCCGAGCCACAAAGGCAGGCTCTCAGAAGCTCTCCGGCAGGAAGCACCCTCGCTCGTCCACCGGTCGTGGAATCAGAGTCAGACGAGGGCTCTTCGCTCGCTCGCCCGTGGCCAGATCAACCCAGCCCACCATCGCTTGATCAAAGTTGACGCCTTCAAGCTCCAAGTCATCACGCAGCAGTCGAACACTCGCGGCGTCGTTTGGCTCGACCTTTGCATTCAAGAGAGCGCCGACCGAAGCGTGGATTGCCCTCGAGGTTCCATCCTTGAGCGAGACGTGGAGTCCAGCCGCAACCGCCCGAATCGGATGAGGGCCGAAGTTCCGGACCACAACATAGATCGCAGGGCCGAAGCGTCGCTCGGCGACTTGTGCGAGCCCCATTCGCAAAGTGACCGATACCCGGTTACGGCGAGCGACGCGCCAAATGAACACCTGCCACCCGAGAGCGGCAGATGCGACGACTGCGGCGTATGTAGCCACGACGATTGGGACACTCATCCGCTGAATCTTGGCGCACCTGGTCGAACAGGAGCCGCTCCATCTAAACTAAGCGGCTCGCCGGGTCGGCCTGCATTGGGCTCATGTCTGGCCGGAGATGACCGAACGGCTACGGCCTGCCAACATTCTTTGCGGCCGAGATTCCATAATGAGTCGATGTCAGCACCTGTCGACGCATTCAGAGCGCGCTCTGTGAAGGCGACATCGCCGCGAGTCTAGGTCGCGCGGCGACTGGGACAATGTCAGAAGCAGGCTTCGAGTCCGATTCCCGCGACACGGTCGCAATGGACGAGACGCGACAGCTCGGGCCGCTCGCGGTTCCGATCCATACGCGCAGCCTACGTTCGCACGGCCGGATAGGGCTTGAGGACGTTCGCTGGAAGTCGGCATCTCGGGACTCCTAGGAGGGCGTGGGGTAAGCCCCGTCCCGTCTTGGGGTCGTGCGAGCAATCCTCACCGCACTGGACAAGTCGCTGCGGGAACTGGCCGACGCCATCGAGCGGGCCGAGAGCGGCTGATCTTCGGTCGTTCCACCGCGCGGTGGAGGAGCCCCGCTCGCAGCTGCGTTTCGCTGGACCGCCTGATGAAATACGTCGCGTGCCGATGATGATCGAAGCACACCCGTGGTTGGGGATCGAATGGCCCGCGGTCGAGGCGATCGCTTCCGTGCTGCTCGTTGCTGGCGTTGGGGTGACGCTGTGGGGTGTTTGGGAAACCCGCAGAGCCGCCACTGCCGACCTGGAGCTAGCGCGGCGCCAGCTTCAGGCGTCCTATCGACCGCTGCTAATCGAGGTCTTGCGCAATGGCTTGATCACCCCGGACATGGAAGCCATCGACAACCCACGCACGGCCCAGCGCCGCGTCCTCCCGCTCGTGCTCCCTCTCCATCTCCACGGCGCGGACCTGTTCGTCGATCCCCGGATCGTGTACGTCAACCCCGAAAAGGGCTACGTCGGCATTCCACTCCGTAATGTCGGCGCGGGTCTGGCGGTTGTGGACGACGAGAGAATTGAAGTACGGGGGCTCGATAGTCACCTAGAAGACGTAACCGTAGACCGGCCAAGAGTCCCTCCCGGCGAGACGACCCGTGTGAATATCGCGCTCTTGCTAGTCGAGGGCGAGGAAGCCAAGGTGTTCGCCGTCACGATTCCCTACGGCGACCTGGCCGGCGAGCAGAACACAGACGTGACGGTCCATTTGCGCAGATCCGAAAACCGTTGGGAGATTGACCACCTGGAGCACAGTCCCACGCGATGGGGACACGGAAAGATCGTCCCCGAGGGCCAGGTTGCGCGTCTCTGGCGGCGAGTCCGTTCGTCTGCCGCTAAGACGCAATCACTCCCACTTTGTTGACCGAGGGGGTGCGCCGGGCTCCTCCACTCGCGTTATTGCTTGGGACGAAAAAGCAGGCGTGCAGGCAGATCATCACCAACGCCACGAATCAACAAGCCACTTCGGGGAACGTCGGGTGAGCTTAAGCGACTGTGCCCGGGGCTCTTCCTGAGTCCTCCCACAGGGCGGTCAGCCGGTGGGCGATGTCTCGGTCAGGTGCGTAGTGCAAGTAGCGTTCGGTGGTAGCGATGTGCCGGTGGCCCATGAGCTGCTGGACCTCGTGGATCTTGAGGACTCGTATCGCCTGGGTTCCGAACGTATGGCGCAGGTCGTGAAGACGGATGCGCGGCAAGCCCGCTCGCATGCCGGCGCTGATGAACCTGCGGTACAGGCTGGTGCCGCATATCGGCTGGCTCGGCTTGGTGGGGTGCTCGAACACGAGCATCTCACCGGTCTTGCCGGTGCAGAACGGCGCGAGTACCTCCGAGACTTTGGCGGTCATCGGGACCGAGCGCACCTTGCGTGCCTTGTTCCCGGCGTAGCCGCCGTCGGTTGTATAGCCGTCGGCGAACCGCAGGACACCGACCTCGAAGTCGACGTCAGCGACTTTCAAGGCGCGGATTTCGCTGACTCTCGGCCCGGCCTCGGTAGCGAGCACGTAGATCGCGGCGTCCATCGGCGAGTGCGCGGCGACGATCAGCTGGCGCACCTGTGCGGGGGTGTAGTAGTGCAGCTTGCCCTCGCTCTCCACCTTCTGCGCTCTCCAGGGCCATGCGAGCGCGGGGCTACCGGGATGCGTTCCGAGGACGCCTCGCAGGATGCGCCTGTAGTGGTTGATCGTCTCCGTGCTCCGCCCACCGTCGATCAGATCCTGACGCAGCACCAAGATGTCGTCGACCGTGAACGAGTCGAGTGGGCGCTCGGCCCAGGTCAGGTGGCCGCGCCAGGGCCGGGCGGCCAGCCGCTCGCCGATCCGCCGATATCCGACCAGCGTCGACCCGCGTAGGTTGCGCTCGTCTGCGCAGTAGCGCAGGAACCGCTCGAGGGCCGCACCGAACGCGAGACGGAGGCTCGCAGCACCGACCGCGTGTTCCGCGGCGAACATCTCCGCCGCCAAAAGGGCGTCGCTTCGTGTCAAGTAGCCGCTCGGTGGCCGGCTCTTCTTGGTCCAAGCGGACCCGAGGACCTTCCGTGAGTCCTTGCCCGATGGCAGCCGGTAGCGCATCACCCACACCGGCTGTGCGCGGGGCCTTCCCCTGTACGTAGTCGAAAGCGCGACGCTGACCTGAGCCTGCGAGCGCCTACTAGATGGTCCTGGCATCGTCGGCCCTGCGGGCTGGACGGCCGCGAGCGCGGCTGCAAGCCGCGCTCGCGTGAAGTCTGGCGATACGAGCGGCCGCCCACTCACAGACGCGTCGCTGACCGCTGACTACATGGCCGTATGGGTTCGCGAACTCGCCCGCGCGTGCAGCGCCAAGGGTACGCGTATGCGGTAGGCCGATGTTGCTCTGCATGCGCTACCAGTCGCAGACTGGAGCGGTTCTCCCCCCGCCGTGTTGCTTTCGGTGGCATGCCCGATCCCATGCCGGAGACCATCGCAAAGCGACATACATAAAGAAACAGAACATGCCTGGAATCTCAAGTAGATATGCCGTCCTCGAGGCGCAGACGAGGAGCATCTGGAACGCCAACGGGCGATCGACGCCGTGGGGTCGGCGTCAGACGCGGATGACCTGCACCGACACGAAGTCGGTGAAGTCGTCGTCCTGCGTCACTACCACGGCATCGTGGCGCATCGCCGTCGCGGCGATCCAGGTGTCGTGCCGGCGCAGCTTGCGCCCCGCGCCGAGCTGTTCGTCGGCGATCCGCGCGAAGTACGAAGCGGTCGCGGCATCGACCTCGAGCAGCGGATATTCAGTGCGCACGCGCGTGAGTGTCGCAAGACGTGTGGCCCGGGTCGGCTGGTCGCGCGCGCGCAGGACGCCGAGCTCTAGCTCGGCTGCTGTGATCACCGAGACCGCGATCTCGTCGGGCAGATCCCCGAGCGGCCGCCCACTCTCGCGCGCGATGAACACCGATGTATCGGCGATCGCCCTGCTCACGACTCGTCGATCAGCTCGCCGCGAACCGCCGCCAAGTCATCCATCAGGCCGGCGTCCGCGCCGGCTTCGGCGACGAGCTTGCGCAGGGCCGAGGAGGACACCCATGGATCGCGGCTCGCCTGGTGAGGCACGATGTCGGCGACCGCCTGGCGGTTGACCGTCAACGCCAGCCGCTCGCCGGAACGCACAGCCGCGACAACGTCCGCCGTGTGGTTTCGCAGCTGCCGAACGGATATCTCCCGTGTCATCGATCCATAGCGTAGCACTGGATGCTACGCGCGTGCACTCACCCATCCGGCGTCGAGTTCGGCGATTAGCTCCAGTGGGAGACTTCTTGCCCCGCTCATGCCGCGCTTCCCCCGCGACAGGGCGCGCTGAGGCATTGCCGGTGTTGCGGATGCCAGCCTTGATTCGGCCTCGCTGACGCTCGTCATGTTTGCCCCCGCGTTTGGTCAGCGCTGTCGAGGCGTCGCATGAGCATGCTCGCGAAGGCGAGCGTCTCGAGCGCCTCCTCGGCGTCGAGCACCTTGAACAGTTCGTGCGCGTCGGGATTGCGGATCCCTCGCACGGCGCCCATGAACAGGAAGCGGAAGCCGGCCTGGATGTTCCTGCCCGTCTCGGTCGACAGGTCGGCGAGCGCGAGCGGCGGATTCGAGTCCTTGAATGCCTCCCCCATCAGCGCAGCACCGTCGACATCCAGGCCAGTCATCCTCTTGACGCGGTTGTTGACCGCCTTGAACACCTCGAAGATCGCGACCTCCGGGTGCCCGCTCTCCAGGTAGCGGTCGGCGGCCTGGCGGACGTCGGCGTGCAGCGCGGCGATCCTGGCGTCCTGCCCAACCGGCGTGAGCGTCCCTGCCATATCGGCGGTGCGCTCGCCGATCACCAGACGGCCCTCGCGCACGTGCCAGCCTTGCGCGGCGAGCAGTGCGACGATCCGCTTGCGGACCTCGGTGCGTGGCGGGGCGTGGTAGCGGCCTTCGAGCCAGCCGCCGATGAACTGGCGCAGTGCGCGGCGCGCGGCTGAGCCTCCGTCATGGAGCGCCTCGAAGATTCCGAGCACGTACTCCCACTTGCTGGCGGGCACCTCGGCCTGGATGAACTCCTCCGGTATCCCGGACTCGCGCAGGTAGCGCGGCAGCTGCGGGGCTGTGTAGGTGTCCCCGATTGCTCGGGCGATGTCCTCGAGCGTCATCCCGGTGATCGGGCGGTCGTCGTCCTCGTCGGGGTCCGGTAGCGGCCGTTGGATTACGCGTCCGCGAGCTCGATCGCGGCCCGGGAGCGTGAGACTAATGTCGCGTATTTCTTGCAGCCACCGCTGGGCATCGATGATCGGGTCGGCCGGGTGGACCCCGGGATTGAACGGGTCGATCCATTCCAGGTAGCCGGCCGCGCGGGCGAGCAGCAGCTCTCGCGCGAACGTGCGCTCATCCCGGCCCCAGTCGATCGTCTTCCCCTGGCTCGTGGCCTGCATCAAGGTCGAGCCGTTGGACAGCGGCCCGGTTTGCTCGCTCTCCTCGCACTCGTCGATCTGGCGAAGAAGCCGAAGGTCATCCCAGCGCATCGGCACAGCTTCTCACGGGCTGGTGATGACCCCGCGCAACGACGTTCAGTGGCGTCGCCGACCGTCGACAGGATCGTCTAATGGCCGACCGCGAGTCAGATGAGGAGATCGACGTGACGCTCGCGGCGCTCGCGGCGAGCGAGCTTGGCCGCGCCAGCGAGGCGCTGTGGGACGAGCAACTCGAGCGGATCACGACCGAGAACCCCGAGCCCGGACCCGCCACCGGCCGACGATGGGATCGCCCGTGTACTCGCGGTCACGATGGAGGTCTCGACGATCATCGACGGAGAGGCCGATGGCACGTCCAGCACACCGGCACCCTGCTGGGCGTCGAGGTGCGCGAGGTCGGCGAGAGGCTGCAACACGAAGTGCGGCTGGGGTGCGATGTGGCGACCGTCCGGTAGCGTCACGGACGCGCCACAACCTCCTCCGTCCGACGTCCTGCCGCGCGATCAGAAGGAGATGTCGCCATCTGCCTGTAGCGCTTCGAGCCAAGCACGGTCGTGCGGGTCATCGATCATGCTCGGATTGGCCTGTGTGAGTATGTCAGCGAGTTCGACTGCGCTCTTGCCAGTCACCTCTTCGAATATGCGAATGGTGATTGTATAAAGCTCGATCGCCAACTCAGAGCAGTCGCGCACAAGCTGCTCTATCCGAGCGATCACTTGATCGAGTCCATTACCCTCAGAGACCGCTCGGACGATTTCGTCGTCCTGCAAGATCCTATGGACGAGCTGGTTGCGACGCTTGATCGCATCATCGACGCGCTCCAGAAGTTCGGGTGGAAAGCCCCGCCCGCGCAGTTCGCCGAGCAACTGTCCTGCGGTGAGGCGATTGAGCCGGTCACGCTGGGCTTGGTATCCACCCATGGCAGGGGAGTGAGCAACGTCCGAGTTAGCAGCAGTGGCCTCGTCGGTGAAGGCCCCTAGCTGTAGCTTCAGGGCGCTTTCGAGACTCGCCGCGCTGACGATGGCGCGCCCAAGGGCTCGCATGACCGACTGTCCCTCTTCCTCTCCCTTTTCGGACTGATCCGCGTCCATGTGCTTTATTTCAGCAAATCCAATGATGGCTTCCGGTCGCTACCGCAGGGACGAGCGGGCCTAGGCCGCCTGGCGCTCTCGCTCCAGCACGAGCTGCCGGCGGCGAGCGGCGTCGCGGACCTTGCCGACCGCCTCGAGCACGTCGAAGAGCGCGTCGTCACGCCGCAGATTGGTGATTGCCCCACGGTGGGTGTTGCGCACGCTCGAGGCGGCGATGCCGCTCACGCTCGCAATCTGCTCCTGGGTCATGCTCTCGAAGTAGCGCTGCTGGATCACCTGGCGCTGGCGATCTGGCAGGCGCTCGACGGCGCGCTCGCACGCGGTGCGCGTGCGCGCATAGGTTGCGTACTCGTGGGCGAGCTCGAAGATCCTCGGAAGATCCAAGGTCCTTAGCCAGGCGGCGTGCGCCGGCGAGGCGGGCGCAGCGAAGTAGCCCGCCCCGCGACCGTCCCCGGTGAGCAGCTCGTTGAGCACGTACTGGATGCCGTCGTCGTAGGGCAGGTACTCGCGGCCCTCGGTGAGCTCGCCGTGGACGTGGTCCAGAGCGCGGTGTGCGAGGACGTTCTTCAGCCACGGAAAGAAGCGACGCGGAAACGGGCGTGGACAGTCACGCAGGACATCCATCAGCGCGTTCTGGACCACCTGGTCGAGTTCTCCGCGATCGAGCTCGTTCACGCGCCTGGCCTCCTCGCGCTCATGCACGCCGGCAGCGCGAGGATCCAGGTCGAGTCCGCCGTAGCGGCGCAGGCTCAAGACCACCGCCTGCCACGCCGGGCGACAGAGCACGACGAGCAACTGGATCTCGGCCTGTGAGGCACCACGGCGGCGCATCTTGTCGGTCAGGTGCTCGAGCAGCCGGTTGCGCGAGTCCCAGTCATTCATCTTCGTCCAGTACTTCCAGTCATCCAGCGCCGGCACGACCGTCGCGGCGCCCGGCAGAGAGTCGAGCTCCTTGCGCTGGTTGATCAGCCGGAAGGTCACCTGATCGTGAGCGTGCGGGTCGAGGTCCTCGGCATAGCCGGTCGAGAGCCGCACGTGCTCGAGGGTCTTCCGCTGACGCTCTTCGATCACTACTCGCCGAAGATGGGTGCGACCTTCTCTCTGCGTCGTGGCCTGGTCAGGGTTGGGCATGCGTCCTCCTAGTGAAGTGGATCGCCCGGACCGATTTCCGGGCTTAATGGATAAAGCGGAGGAGCGTCTATTCGCAGGCGATCGATCAATCGCAGCGCCCGACCGTGCTTCGCGTGAGCAGGACGTCGCACAGCAGCGACATGCTGGACTACTTCAGTCGTGCACACAGGCCGTGCGCGCGGTGCGGCTCAGCAAGGCCCGGGCCGCCAATCCGCTCGAGATAGGCCAGAACCCTCTGGTTGGCTCTCGTCGCTCCTACAGTCAGGCGAGTCATGATGCCCCGAGACCTGACGCTGCGGAATCCGCTGGACTCACACGAGCGCGTGTGCCCACAACGTGCTCACGTGCTCCGCGGGACGGCTAACTCCAGACCTCGCCCGTCACCGCCTGGCGCGAGGGTCACGCCACGCCCATCCGTTCGCGCGGATCTCGGCCTCCTCGCGCAGCATGAGCACAAACGCTTCTGGGTCGATGACGACTATGAGTGCCTCCCCCTGGCTCGTCCGCGGGCGAGTGCTCGGGCTGCCGGGCATTGCACCAAGGACTCACGCGATCAGCAGGAACGGCCGTATGAGCGCGAGGCTACGGCACCAGCCCTACCGGCACGTCAGGCCGGTCCGGACCGGCCGCTCAACCTCGGAACGGGACCTGGCGTATCGACTCCGGATCGAGTCGACCAACCATCTGGTCAGGGACCCGCACTCCCCACAAATTCCCCACAAATTCCCCACAAACGAACGTCTTCGAGGGGCACCGGAGGGCACCGAAGGGATCTGAAGATCCCGGAATATGCGGGGAAAGCGCCGTTCCGGTCCCACTGCAAAGCCGTCTACACCGGTTCGATTCCGGTCGTCGCCTCTGGGACAGCTGTCGCTTCAGTTCTCAATTTCGGCGGACTTTGAGTGAGCCAAGTGCACGTAGGGCGCGGCGACCGCGCGCCACTCATTCGAAATCCCGCAGCGTCGGCCAGATGCTCTTCCAGGGCGCGCGCGGATCGGAGCACACCCACACCGGTTCGTTCTGCTCGTCGTCGTCGACGTCGAGGTGGTTGTCGAGGCGGGCGGCGAGGACCAGCGTGCCGCAGAACGCGGCGAGGGTGCTCCGTTCGAAGCCGACGGCGACGGCGCTCGTGGCCGAGGCCGGCGGCGGCCCCCAGTACCAGTAGGCCATGTGGCCGCTGTAGACGGCGGGCAGCCCGTTCGCCGGTCCGTAGCGATCGACCGCGCCGGCCTCGCCGTAGTTGCTCGCGAGCACGACCGTCGCGCGGCGCTGCTCCACCGGCAGGGAGGCATACACGCCGGCGATCTCCCGAACGTATGTCGGCCAACCGATCGTCTCGCCGGCGTCGTAGTTCAGCTTGACGATCGGCGTGTCGTGCAAGTCGGCGACCGGCACGACCGGCAGCGTGACGGGGATCGACGTGAGGCTCAGCACGACCGCCGCGACCAGCAGCGCCGCTCGCGCGCGCGGCCGGCCGCGGCGCACCCACCGAAGGACCGGCTGGGCGCCGACTGCGAGCAGCAGCGGGAACATGCCGGCGAGGTAGTACGGCTTGCCCCCGGTGACGATGAACGCGACGGCCAAGACGAGGTAGGCGACGCCGATAGCACGGCACCAGCGCAGCGCAGGGTCGCGCAGCAATCGCACCAGGCCCACGATCCACACGGGGCTGAGGAACAGGCTGACGAGCTCGAGCTGCTCCGGCAGGATGAGCCAACGAGGGGCCGACGTCCCCGAGCCGCCGTTGGCGATCGAGCGGGCAACCGTCAGCTCCGGCCAACCGTGGCTCGCCTGCCAGGCCAGATAGGGCGCCCACATCGCGAGCGCCACCAACCCACCGGCATACAACCACGGGGAGCCGAACGGACGCCTCGGTCCGGCGACGGCCAGCCCCACGACCACGGCGAACATCAGAAAGGCGACCAGGTCCGAGTCGAGCAGCCCCAGCCCGGCGACCACGCCCACGACCAGCCACAGCCGCTCCGAGCCTGTGCGCAGGATGCGCACGATCAGAAGGCAGAGCAGCGCCCACGCGACGAGGTCGAAGACGCTCGTGTTCAGCGTGTGGGCCGACCCGTCGAGCACGGCGGCGATCGCGATCGACGTGGCCGCGAGCAGCTGCGCGCCTCGCTCGCCTCCGAGCTCACGCGCGAGCAGGCCCGTCAACGCGACGACCGCGACAGCCGCCAGCGCGGACGGCAGGCGCAGCACGACAAGCGACGTCGGCGCGAGGTCGGACATCAGGCGAGCGACGAGCGGGACGAAGACCGGCTGGTCGGGGTACCCCCACGCGAGGTGCCGGCCGCAGGCCAGGAAGTACAGCTCGTCGCGGTGATAGCCATATCGCCCCGAGGTCGCAACCAGGACAACGAGCAGGAGCGCCGCGACGGCAAGCACCGGCCCGCGCGAGAAAGCCGGCAGCCGCCCGTCACCAGACCCTCGATCAATGCTTGAGTTCAAGGCCGTGTCCACCCTACCCCTCGGCGAAGAGCTGGATTGGAAGCCGCTCAAAGCACCGGAGCGGCTGTCGCTGCGCGGCTCCCACGTTCTGGTTCGACCGGTCCACGCCGATGACGCCGCGCCGCTGTTCGCGGTCTCGCACCCTCCCGACGGCGATCCCGCGATCTGGACCGACGATCGCTGGCCGGCGATCCGGCTCGGGTTCCGGAAGTGGCTCGCGCCCGAGAACATGGACGGCGAGGGACGCCAGATACGACCCCTCGGCACACTGATCGACGAAGCGGGCCGCCAGGTTCTCTGACCGGCACAGAGGTGCGCCGATCAGGTCTCGCGCGGGATCACGCGGTCCACCTCGACGGTGCCTCCGGAGTGGGTGTCGGTGTAGAGGACGAACACCGCCGGAGGCCCCCCGAACCACGCGCTCACCTCGCGCACGCCGATGTACTCCGCGGGGCGCTGTGAGCCGTCGGCCTCCATCACCCACACGGGCTCGCCCTTGTGAAAGGGACCGTCGCCGATGTCGGTCATGGCCGCTCCTCGCCCCTCCCGTCCGGCGCCAGGTGCGCGTCGACGTACCGCTGCGCGACTCGCTTGGGCGCGCGACACAGCCACGCCTCGACGATCAGTTCCTCGAGATCCTGCGGGCCGATCCTCTCCAGGCGCGCGAGCACCGCCGGGTAGCCGTCGAAATGCGGCGTGGTGAAGTAGACCTCGGGATCGTCGGCCAGGAGCGCCTCCCTGGCGCCGAGATGCTCGACGCGCGCTGCGAGGATCGGCCCGTCGGGCGCGCTCTCGCCGAGGGCGCTGATTTCCGAGGCGCGCAGCGGGCGCTCCCACACGAACAGCTTCTCCCGCACCCGCCACGAGGCGAGGCCGCGTTTGGACTGCTCGCCCGCCTCCGGCAGCGAGAGCGCGATCCGGCGTACGTCATCCCAGCTGGCCACGGTGCTGAGCGTAGCTCCCCGCGGCGGTCCCGCCGCCGTCCCGCGGCCGTCCCGCCGCCGCGCGAGCGCCTCGGCGCTCAGTTGCGTTCCACGCCGACCAGCGCGGCGCTCAGCGAGCGCTCGCTCTGCGGGCCGTGCAGCACCGCGCGGATGCGGCGGTGGCTGTCGACGACGAACGTCATCGGCAGGATGGTCAGGCGGTAGGCGTCCCCGACGAGACCTTCCGCGTCGCGCATGACCGGGAAGCTCCACGCGTAGCGCCTGACGAACGCGCGGGCGCTCGACACGAGCGGGTCGCTCCAGTCGACGCCCACGATCCTGCCGCGGCCGGCGGCGCTCCGCGCGAAGCGCTCGAGCGCGGGCGCCTCCTGGGCGCACGGCCCGCACCAGCTCGCCCAGAAGACGACCAGCGCCGGCCGGCCGCCCGCGCCCGCCAGCAGGCTCGCGAGCGTGATCGGCCGCCCCACCAGCGCTTCGCGCGGGAGCGCCGGCGCCGCGCGCCCGGTCAAGGGGTGCGAGGCGAAGCCGAATACCGCGACAGCGGCGAGCGCCGCTGCGATCGCGAGCGTCCCGCCGAGCACTCGCAGCCGCCGTGCCATCTTCCGCGCGCTCAGCGAGCGACCAGCAGGGGCACGTCGTGGACGATTTCCGAGGGCTGGAAGCTCGACGCATACAGCGTCAGCCGCTTGCCCGAACCGGTGATCCCGTAGACGATGCCCGTGTGGTTGACGAACTGCGGCTGCTGGGCGTCGCGTTCGGAGCCCACGCCCCACGCCTTCCACACGCGCGCTAGTTCCCTGGCGGAGCCGATCAGGTACTGCATCCTGCCGGTCATCCCATGGCGCGCGAGAAACGCCGCGACCGCCTTAGGCGTGTCCCCGCGCGGGTCCACCGACACGGCGATCACCTGCACCTTGGAGGCCAACGCCTGACCCATCTCGTTCAGCGCGACCCGCAGGTTGGATGCGATCAGCGGGCACACGTCCGGGCAGTTGGTGTACAGGAACGTCACGAGCACCGCCTTGCCCCTGTAGGAGTCGATGTTCACCGGCTGACCGAGGTAGTTGCGCAGCGCGATCGGCGGCGCGGGCTCGGCCGGCGTGAGCACCGCCGCGGCATCGAAGTGGGCTGCGAGGGCCTCGCTTCTGGCCTTGCCGCCGGGCGTGCCGCCGATCGCGAACAGCGCCACCGCCCCCGCGACCAGGACCAGCACCAGCAGCGACAGAGACACTCGCAGGTCGAGTCCGTTCTTGCGCATCGGAGTGCGAAGTTAGCAGCGCGGGCGCTCTCGCGCGGCAGCCCTCAACGGCGACGTCGTCGGCAACGGAGCTTGCAGTCCTGCCCCTGGAATGCATCTTGCAGCGAGATCTGTTAGGTTGCCGCCCGTTCGTGCCGAGTCCTCGTCCCCAAGGGGTCGAGGAGCGGGGGACCCACTGCAGTCGAGAGGCTGCTGGGGCGAATCGCCACAGAGTGTGGCGTAGCGTAGACGTTTACGCGAGCCCGTCAGCTAACCCCGTAGGCGCCATGCAAAGGAATGGAGAAAGGACGCCTCGGATGCCGGGATCCCCGCGTGATCTTGCAGTTGTCGACCACTGGAGCGCATCGCTCGAGCGCTCGCGCTCACGCCGTGCCCGCGCCGAGCGCGGAGGCATGCGCCGCGGCGCGCACTCGAGCGCTTCGCTGTCCGCGCTGCTCGATGGCCGCGGCGCCGTGCGCCAACCGCGCGACCTCGCCGACGAGGAGCCCTGGCAGCTCTCGCTCGGGCGCTCCCGCGCGCGCAGGCGCGCCGCCGAGCTGCGCTTCGTGCCGGCTGGCTCGCGCGCCAAGCGCGTCTCGCTCGGAGCCCTCGCCGCGCTCACCGTCGGCCCCGCCGCCAGCCTCGCCAGCGGACAGGCGAACGTCGGCCCCGCGACGAACCCCGAACCGGCGACCACCACCGAACACGTCATCGTGCTCAGCTTCGGCAGCGAAGGCCGCCAGGTGCAGCTGCTCCAGCAGGCGCTCGGCGGCATCAGGGTCGACGGCGTCTTCGGGCCGGAAACCGAAGCCGCGGTTCGCGGCTTCCAGGAACGCAGCGGCCTGAGCGTCGACGGCGTCGTCGGGCCGCTCACGAGCGCCGCGCTGCACACGCAGAGCGCCGGCAAGGCGTTCATCGCGGACGTCGCCAGCGTGCTTCCCGGCACCGCGTCGCTGCCGGTGGGCGGCGACAGCGCCATCACCGGCGGCGCCAGCGCCACCGGCGCCACGGCGCAGTCCACGCAGAGCGCCGTGCAGTACACGACGCAGGGCGTCATACACCTGCCGACGACCACGACGAGCGCCGGGGAAGTCGAACCCGAAGCGTCGTCCACCGGTGGCACCGCCGACCCGAGCGCGGAAAGCCCGAGCACGGAAAGCGCGAGCGCGGAAGGCGCGAACGCGGCAAGCGCGAACGCGGAAGCGAGCGCGGAAAGCAGCTCCGTGGACGCCGTCAAGCAGCTGCAGAGCGCGCTGCGCCTGACCGCCGACGGCGAATTCGGCCCCGAAACCGAGGCCGCCGTGCGCCGCCTGCAGGCCCGCCACGGCCTGACCGTCGACGGCATCGTCGGTCCGGCCACGTGGAACACGATCGGCGTGCACGGCCAGGAAACGCTGACCCCGCCGCCCTCGGCCGTGCCCCAGCCGCCCGCCCCGAAGCCGAGCGCCGCGACGAGCGACGTGGGGCTGACGGCGGGCAGCGGTGGAACCTCCGAAGAGGCGCACGGTCAGACCGCCACCGGCGCCACCGCGGTCGAGTGGCTGCAGCGGGCGCTGAAGCTCCCCGTGGACGGCGAATTCGGCCCCGAAACCGAGGCCGCCGTGCGCCGCCTGCAGGCCCGTCACGGCCTGAACGTCGACGGCGTCGTCGGCCCGTCGACGTGGTCGGTGATCGGCGTGCAGAACGCCGCCACGCTCACCCCGCCGGCTTCCGCGCTCGTGACGCCCAGCTCCGGCGGCGGGTCGCCGAGCGGCGATGCGAGCGCGCCGAGCTCCGGTGGCGGCGAAGCCGAAAGCGTCGTCGCGCGCGTGATCGCCGCCGCCGACGAAATCGCGACGCGGCCGTACGTGTGGGGAGGCGGGCACGGCTCGTTCGAGTCCGAGGGCTACGACTGCTCGGGCTCGGTCTCCTACGCGCTGCACGGCGGCGGGCTGCTCAGCTCGCCCGAGGACTCCACGGGCCTCGAGTCATACGGCGAACCGGGACCCGGCAGGTACATCACGATCTACGCCAACGCCGAACACGCGTACATGGTCATCGACGGCAAACGCTTCGACACGGTCGCCCTCGCCGAAGGCGGCTCGCGCTGGGGCGGGCCCTCGGACGACGGCGGCGGCTTCGTCGAACGCCACCCCGACGGGCTGTAGCGGTCGTAGTTCGGGGGCGCGCATGCGCGCCCCCCGCGCAGGGCCGCATGCGGCCCGGCAGGGCACGCCGCATGCGGCGCGCCCACCGGCGGGCGCATGCGCCCGCCGGCGCCACCGCACATGTGCGGTGGCGTACCCATCGATGAAGACGCCGCCCGAGCGTCCCGTCCCAGGCGCCGCCTAGCCTGCTCCGCCGCGTGCATTGACAGCGACGAGAGGAGGCACCGCGATGCTCGCGCGGGCACACACGTTCACGATCGACGGCCTGCGGACCCGACACGTCACCGTCGAGGTCGACGTGCGGCGGGGGCTGCCCGCCTTCGCGATCGTCGGCCTCGCCGATACCGCTGTGCGCGAGGCGCGCGAGCGCATCACCGCGGCGATCCTCAACTCCGGCTACGAGTTCCCCGCCAGGCGCATCACCGCCAATCTCGCGCCCGGCGACGTGCGCAAGGCCGGTCCGGGCCTCGACCTGGCGATCGCGTGCGCGGTGCTCGCCGCCAGCGGACAGCTGCCCGGCGACGAGCTCGACCGCGTCGCCCTGTTCGGGGAGCTGGCGCTCGACGGCGTCGTCAGGCCCGCGTGGGGCGCGCTCGCGGTCGCGCACGCGGCACAGCGCGCGGGCATGCGCGCGCTCGCGCTCGCGGGCGCATGCGCTGGCGAGGCGCGCCTGATCGACGAGCTGCAGGTGACCGTCGTCGAGCACCTGCGCAGCGCCGTTCGGGTCTTGAGCGGTGGCCCCGGCGACGCGTTTCCCGCGCCCGCGCGCGCCCGCGCGGGCGCGCGATCGCAGGCCGACCGGCGCGGCGGCGGGGCTGGCGCGCCGGGCCTGCCGGGACCGGACCTCAGCGAGGTGCGGGGCCAGCACCACGCCGTCAGGGCGATCGTGATCGCCGCCGCGGGCGCGCACAACGCGCTGCTGAGCGGCCCTCCGGGGACAGGCAAGACGATGCTCGCGCAGCGCATCGCCTCGATCCTGCCGCCGCTGAGCAGAGCCGAGGCGGTCGAGGTGACGCGCATCCACAGCCTGTCGGGCACACGCGTCGACGCGCTCGCGGTGGAACGGCCGTTCCGCGCGCCGCACCACTCGATCACCGCCGCCGGCCTCGTCGGCGGGGCGAGCCGCGGATCGGTCGGCGAGGTCGTGCTCGCACATCACGGCGTGCTGTTCCTGGACGAGCTCTCGGAGTTCCCGCGCGCGACCCTCGAGGCGCTGCGCCAGCCGCTGGAGGACGGGCGCGTGGCGATCGCGCGGGCGCGCCACTCGGCCGTGTACCCCGCGCGCTTCATGCTGCTCGCGGCCACCAACCCGTGTCCGTGCGGCTACGCGGGCGACGGGGACAACTGCCACTGCCGCGAAGCGGACATGGCGCGCCACCGCCGCCGGCTGAGCGGTCCGCTGCTCGATCGCATCGACCTGATGAGCACCCTCCGGCGCGATCTCGCGCACGACCTGCGCGCGCCCGCGCTGATGAGCTCCGCGCAGGCTCGCGAGCAGGTCGCGAGCGCACGCGCACGCCAGGCGGCGCGCTTGGCGGGCGACGGCGTCGCGGTCAACGCGCAGATGGACGGGCGCATGCTGGGCCGGCACGTGCGGCTCGACGAGCGGGGCCAGGAGATGCTGCGCGCCGCGCGCCAGCGAGGGCTGCTGAGCGCGCGCGGCGAGCATCGCGTGCTGCGCGTCGCACGCACGATCGCCGACCTGGACGCGAGCGAGCGCGTGCGCGCGCGGGACCTCGGCGCGGCGCTCGCGCTGCGCCCCGAGCCGGGCCTCGCGGGCAACCGGGCGGCGTGAGCGTGGGCGCGCGAGCGGGCGGAGCGCCGAGCGCGTGCGCGAGCTGCGTGCGCCGCAGCTGGCTGCTGTCGGAGCTGAGCGGACCGCTGGAGTGCTGCGCGCGCGACCGCGCGCGCCTGATCGAGCTGCTCGCGCTCGCCGACGGCGAGCTGCTGAAGGCGGTCGCGGGCAGGCGCACCGCCGAGCTGCGGGCGCGCTACGAGGGCTTTTCCGCGGATGCGGCTGCGCGCGAGGCCGGCGTGGAGGCGATCTGCCGTCACCGCCGCGGCTACCCGCCCAGGCTCGACGGCCCGGCGGCGCCGCACATGCTCGAGGTCGCCGGCGGCGGCGCGCAGCGCCTGGCGGCGCTCACCGGCGCGCCGGTGGTCGCGGTGCTCGGCAGCAGGGCGCCCAGCGACTACGGGCTGGCGATCGCGCGCAGCCTCGCGCGCGGGCTGGCCGCGAGCGGGGTGACGGTGGCGGCGAGCCTGACCGACGGGATCGCCGTCGCCGCGCACGCGGGCGCGCTCGACGCGAACGCGGGGAGCGTCGCCGTGATGGGCGGCGGGCTCGGCGTGGCCTGCCCGGCGCGCAGGCGCTCGCTGTACGAGCGCGTCACGCGCCGCGGCTGCGCCGTCTCCGAGCTGCCGTTCGATTGCGCGGGACGGCGCTGGGGGCAGCTCGCGAGCGAGCGCATCCTCGTCGAGCTGGCGCTAGTCGCCGTCGTCGTCGAGGCCGAGGAGACAGCGGAGGACCTCGCCGCCGCACAGCTCGCGCGGGCGCTCGGACGGACCGTCGCCGCGATCCCCGGCCGCGTCACCTCCCCCCTCTCACGCGGCACGCACGCGCTGCTGATGAGCGGCGCGAACCTCGTCCGCGGGGCGCAGGACGTGCTGGAGCTCCTGTATCCGCTCGGCGCCTCGCCATCGCGCGACGGCTCGGCTTCGCCGGCGGGGCCCGCCGCGGGACGGCGCTCGGGGCTGCCCCCCGGCCTGCGCGCGACGCTCGATCGCGTGGGCGCGGGATGCGACACGCCGGATAGGCTCACGCGCGCCGGAGCCGACGCCTGCGAGGTGCTGCTCGCGCTCAGCGAACTGGAGCTGATGGGGCTGCTCGTCCGCGGCGACGGTGGACGCTACGTGCCGGCAGCCGGCTATTAGGCCCGGTGGCCGCGCAACGATTGGACTAGGCGAACGCGAGTTGTCTATTCAATACAAGTCATTCTCAAGAACGAGACTGATTTCGCCGACATCTTGGGCTGAGATGATGGATCAGCTCACAGCCTGGGAGGGATGATGCCTGGACCGGCAAGACGGGGAGCGCCAGCGGCACGGAGGCCCGATCGGGAGGTGTGCCGCCTCGGCGACGCCCTCGGCGCACGCATCGATGAGGTGCTGCTGCGCACGAGCGCTCGCGGGCGAAAGACGACCCGTGGATCGGGCGCCGCGCTGGACCCGGCGGTGATCGACAGCTTCGAGCGCATCGGCAGGAGCTCGACGGCCGCCGTCGCGCGCTGGATCGCGGGGGGCAATCCGCGGGACGGACACGAGACCGGGCGCAACGCCTGGCACACCTACGGTCAGCTCGCGGCCCAGAGCGCCGCGCCGTTGAACGAGGTGACCAAGCGCTGCCTGCGCTGGCGCGACGCCGTCATCGAGGTTCTGCACGAGAGCGCGCGCGAGCTGGAGATCTCACCCGCGGCGCTCGCGGAGGCGGTGTCGATGACGCAGCGCACGCTCGACGTGACGCTCGTGCGGATGTGCGAGGCGTTCGAGCAGGAGCGCGCGCGCATCGCCGACGAGCTCACGCGCCGCGAGGAGGAGCTCGCGTTCATGGCGACCCACGACCAGCTGACGGGGCTGCCCAACCGGACGCTGATCCTCGACCGCGGCGAGCAGATGCTGGGCCGCGCGCGCCGGCTGCGCACGCCGGTCGCGGCGCTGGTGATCGATCTCGACAACTTCACCGGCATCAACGACACGCTCGGACACTCCAGCGGCGACGAGCTGCTGCAGGCGATCGCCGCGAGGCTCGACGGCGCCGTGCGCGACATCGACGCGCTCGGGCGCATCGGCGGCGACCTGTTCGTCGTGCTCGCCGAAGACGTGTGCGAGGCCGCCGACGCGGAACTGATAGCCGAGCGGCTGCGCCAGGCGCTGAAGGCGCCGTTCGTGCTCGCCGACCGCGAGCACACGGGGCTGACGGTCACGGCGAGCATCGGCGTGGCCACCGGCGAGCGCCCCACCGTGGACGACCTCCTGCGCGACGCCGACATCGCGATGCACCGCGCGAAGTGGGACGGCGGCAACCGCCACGTCGTGTTCGAGGCGGGCATGCAGGACGTGGTGCAGAGCCGCATGGAGCTCGAGATGGACCTGCGCGGCGCGCTCGAGCACGACGAGTTCTTCCTGCTCTACCAGCCGACGTTCGACCTGCACACGCTCGCGCCCACCGGCGTGGAGGCGCTGATCCGCTGGGACAGCCGCGCGCGCGGAGTCGTGCAGCCCAACGACTTCATCCCGCTGCTCGAGGAGACGGGGCTGATCGTGGACGTCGGCAGGTGGGTGCTCGAAGAGGCGTGCCGCCAGGGCGCGCGCTGGCGCGAGCGCGGACACGCCCTGGGCGTCGCCGTCAACGTCTCTGCGCGCCAGCTCGAGACCGACCAGTTCGTCAGCGACGTGCGCGAGGCGATCTCGCACAGCCGCCTGCAGGCGCAGGCGCTGACGCTCGAGATCACCGAGACCGCCCTCATGCGACACCCCGAGCAGACCGCGCGGCGGCTGCACGCGATCAAGGAGCTCGGCGTGCGCGTCGCGATCGACGACTTCGGCACCGGCTACTCCTCCTTCGCCCATCTCAAACAGTTCCCCGTCGACGCGCTGAAGATCGACCGCTCGTTCACCTCCCAGCTGAGCGAGAACCCCGAAGGCGAGACGCTGCTGCGCACGCTCGTCAAGCTCGGCAGGGCGCTGTCGATCGAGACGGTCGCCGAGGGCATCGAGATCCCGCGCCAGCTGTCGCTGTTGCGGGAGGAGCGCTGCGACAGCGGCCAGGGCTACCTGTTCGCGCGCCCGCTGAGCGTCGAGGACATGGAGACGTTCCTGAAGAACTGGCGCCCGAGCGACATCGTGCCCGGCGCCTCGAGCCCTCCCACCCCTCCCAGCGAATCACCGCCCCGCAAGCTGGCGCGTACGCGCGGCGAGCTGCCCGGCACCGGCGCGCGCTCCCGGCGGCTGCTCGCGGCGGGCGGAGAGAGCTGATGACGGGACTCGCGCCTTCGAGCTTCGTCATGGTCGGGCGCTCCCGTCACCACTAGCCACGCTGCGGCAGCCCGCTGCGGCACAAGCTCGACGTTCGCCCCGGCGCCGCCTCGCCGAGCTGCGAGGATCTGGATGTGCATCTGCCTGCGGATTTCCGTGCTGGGCGCGTGCGGGCCGGGCTGTCGACCGTCAGCGTCGCGGCTCTCGTTGTGTTCGGACCACCGCTCCCGGCCGCAGGCGCTGTACACGCCGCTCGCCACCCCGACGCCCATCACCTCGTGTCCGCCCGGAGGGCGAGCGTGTGCCGCGTACCTCGGTTGACCGGCCTGCTGCTGCGTGTCGCGCGCCAGCGGGCCGCCAGGGCGGGCTGCAGCCTTCGGCTCGAGGGCGCGCACGTCCAAGCTCCCCAGGTGCAGACAATCCGCAGGCAGAGCCCTCGTGGAGGTCGGCACGCGCGGGTCGTCATCGTGTGGGTGAATCCGCTCTGTGGCGGCTCGGCGTTGGAAGGGCCGGGGATAAGCGAGCCGTTGGTCACCGCCGGCCCTACGGAGCTGATCAGCGGCCTGTACGTCGTCGGCGGCCCGCTCAGGCTGCGCTCGGAACCGCGATGCAGGGTCCAGCCCGGTGTCCCGGGCGCAGGGACGATCACGGTCCGCAACCCGATCAGCGGCTCGGTTGTGGCGACCCAGACTGTCGCCAGCGGACATCTCGCGACGATCCCGCTGGCCCCGGGCACGTACTCGATCCAAGGCACGTTCGGCGACGCGACCATCAACGAACACCCGGGAGAGTCGTTCCCGACGACCGTCCAGATTCCGCCCGGGAAGACCGTTCGCCAGGACGTCTTCCTGAACGTGCCGTAGGAGCTCCTTCCGTCGCTCGTTGGCGGCTGGAGCGCTGGACGCCGCTCTTTGCCGCCACCGGGCGAGCGACATATCATGCGGATCGTGGGGTTGGGGTCGGCGATCACGTGCAGACGTGCGGTGGTGTGCAGCGTCACCGCTCTCGGTTGCCTGCTTGGCCTCCCAGCTGTCGCGTCGGCCGATCCCGCTCCCGGATCAACGGAGACCCTGACCCTCTCCGCGAGCTACGAGCGCGAGCTGGGCACGCAGATGTCCATCACCGTCGAAGGCGCCGCGGACGGGCTTCACCGGCTGTTCGTGTACGGCGAAGCCGAAGGGACGTGCACGCCATGGCCCTACGAAGAGTCGACGCAGAAGAAAGCGGTGTGGCTCTCGAGTCCCGACGGGGAGCCCCTGGCCGCCGGACCTTTCTCCAAGACGTACGAAGTCATCCCGGAGACCAGCCCGTCATACGATGTCTGCGCCTATCTCGACACCACTGCCTCCGGGCTCCCGGATGACTTCGAATCGGGTTGCTTCTGGATTCCTGACGGCGACTGCTACTTCCCGAGCGTAAGCCCAGCGGAGATACTGTCTTCGGAGGAAGAGGCCAGGAAATTCCTCGAAGAAGCCGACGCCGAACGCGCGCGTCGCGCAGCAGCCGAGCAGGCCCAGCGTCGCACGAACGAAGAAGCGGTCGCCCGTCGGGCCAGCGAAGAAGCCCAACGGCGTCGAGCCACCGAAGAAGCCGAACGTAGGGCTCGTGAAGCCAAGTCCAAACGCTGCAGGGTCCCGCAACTTCGCCGTCACACGCTGGCTGGCGTCCGTCACCTGCTGCGGGATGCGAACTGTCGCCTTGGTCGAGTGACGACCCTACATCGCGGTCACGGCACACTGATTGTGAAGAGCCAGAACCCGCAGCACGACAAGACGCTCCCGCAGGGCTCCGCCGTCTCGATCGTTCTCGCGGTTCGCGCCGGTTAGGCGCGGAACGCGCAGGCCCCCCGGAAATCCGGGGGTTTTGCCTGAAGCGGATGAAGGGATTCGAACCCTCGACCTTCGCCATGGCAAGCCTTGAAATGCGCCCCGGAGCACGCAAATAGGCGCGATTTGATCGGCTCAACATGGCTTATTTAGACGCGATTGGGCTGGTTTGCTACCTAAACCGCTACCCACGGCCGATCTGCTACCCATCCGCTACCCACGGGTGTAGACTCCGGCGATCGCACCGAATCCGAAAGCGTCGATCCTCATCCGCGAGCACCGCGGCAGACCCTTCTATGAAGCGTTCTGGAGACTGCACGGCAAGCAGGTCAAGCGCCGCATCGGTCCCGCTTGGCTCGAACGCGACCCCAGCTCTGGCGAATGGGGCCGGCGTCGGGGGCGCGTCCCTGACGGCGCCTACGATGAGCGCGGCGCCCACGTCGAGGCCGCCCGGCTCGTGGCCGAGTATGTGGCCGATGCCGCCGATCGGGAGCGAGTCGAGCAGGAGCGCCTCACGCGCGGCGTCACGTTCCGAGAGGTCGCCCACTCCTACATGCGCTGGCTGGCAGACGTCGCCGGGGCGAAGCCCTCCACTCTGCGCGACCGCGAGACCGTCTTGGGCGAGCCGGGCGTGCCGCGCAAGCGAGGCGAAGGCAAAACGCTGGGACACGTCATGGCTGCGCTCGGCGATCGTCCTGCCGCGAAGATCACCACGCGGGAGATAGACGAGCTGCTGTCGACGATCAGCGCGACGGGCACATCGGCGGCCACCGTCAACAAGTACCGCTCGGCCGTCTCGGCCGTGTTCAACCACGGCTGCAAGCCGTCAACGTTCGCGCTGCCAGCGAATCCGGTGATGGGAGCCGACAAGCGCCGCGAGCCTCCCCAGGCTCCACTCGTGTTCTATTCGCCCGAGGAGATCGAGGCCATAGCTCGCGCGCTCGCTGAGGGACGACATCGCGATCCGGCGGTGAACGACGGCGAGCGGATGGCACGGCAGACCGAGGATTCGCAGGACGCCGAGATGGTCCGCGTCGCCGCCTACGCCGGGTTGAGGCAGGGCGAGCTGCTGGCGTTGCGCTGGCGTGATGTCGATTTCGCCGGGTCCGCGCTGACGATCGCGCGCGCGATGAGCGCGGGCGTGGAGTCGTCAACGAAGTCCGGGCGTGTTCGCCGTGTGCCGCTTGCTGACCAGGCCGCCGGCGCGTTCGATCGGATGAGCCGACGTGAGCACTTCACGTCGCCCGATGACCTCGTGTTCTGCAACGTGTTCGGGCGCCCGCTCGATGGCTCGGCGCTGCGCCGACGCTACAAGCGTGCCCAAGTCGCTGCCAGCGTCCGCCCGCTGCGGTTCCATGACCTACGGCACACCTTCGGATCGCTGCTGGCGGCGCGCGGCGTTGATGTCGTGACGATCCAGAAGGCGATGGGTCACAGCGCGCTCAGCACGACGAGCCGGTATCTACATGCTCGCCCAGCGTCCGAGCAGGCTCAAGCTTTTACGGCGGCCTTCACGTCGAGCATGCAAAACGACACAGAGATCCTAGACTCAATGCCGCCGCCTTAACGCGACGCGCCCCTGTCGGCCAATAGCTGCTCGGCAAGCTCGATCCCCAACGGTGAAATCGTGACGCTTTGGGCGTCCTGGTCGTACTCGATCAGCCGCTTCTTATGAGCAGCGCGCAGCACATCACGCCGAAAGGCGCTCGGGTTGGAATGCTCAAGGAAGTCGACAAGTTCACGCTCGCCCATCGGGCCGGTCTTCGAGTGGAGGAGGATAAGCGTCTTGTCTTTCATCGTGAGACTGGTGTCGAGAACGCGCAGTTTGTCGTTCACGCTCCACAGCAGAGGCATCTCACGCTCGACAAGAGCCTCCACGATCTCGGCAGCCTCGTCCACTGGTCGATGGTGTAGGAGGCGAACCAGCTCGGCCATAATCCACTTCGACATCTGAAGCACCAAGACTGCATCCATGTGGTTAGGGTCGACTTCGCCCCCGGTGTGTCCGACACCGCGGTTGTTCCGCACCTCGTACAGAGCCGGAAGTAGCCTGGGGATCAATACCTGGACTGACCGCGGCACAGTACTCACCTGTTCCAATTTCCTGCACGCGTCCACAATGTTCGTCGGCTTGGTGGCGCGCGACGGATAGGCGCCATCACCGAAACCTTTTATGATCGAGTACACAACCTCGCACAGCTTTCCACCGTTCAGCTCCGACGGCTCCCAGCGGTTCTCCCGGTAATTCTGCACGATCTTGCCGAAAGCTTCTAGCAGTTCACTCCGGAGTCGCTTCGGTAGATCGGAGAAGACATCCTCTGGGACCAGGGACGGGATCTCGCTCACGAGCTACTTCTTCTGCTCAGTGCTGGGCGGAAGCTCATGAACGACCATGTCCTCGCCTCGAACCGTCAATCTCAGGTCGGACATGTCACTGCTCTCGATCCAGCCCTTCTTCTTGGCCGTTACTTGAAGGGCATTCGCTAGTTTCGTCGGGCGGGGCCAGCCGGCCTCGATGTAACAGGTATTGACGTGATCGGTCGTTATCCCTCCCGACACCTGTCCGAATTCACGCAGCCAGTAGAGAATTACGACCTGTCTCTGCTGATGCGTCTTCGGTTGCTTCTCAGCGACAAACTCGGTGAAGCTCTTCTTGCCCTTCGGCCGTAGACTAAGATCCTTCACGATACCGGGCGATGTCGCTTTCCGTTTGGCTTTCGCTCCGTTGGCCGCGCCCTTCACACGGCTAGGCCCAGACCTCGCTTTCTGGGGCCGGCGTGCGGGAGGTGGCCCTGCAGAACCAACTCCGCCCATCACGAGCCTCAGAACCTCGGCCGCCGTATCAGCGTCGATGTCTTTGGCGACCTTCACGCCATTGCCATCTACCGTCACTTTGAAGACTTGATCTGGCGCGTCGGTCATGCGCTCTCGCCGCCCGTCATCTTGGTGATCAAGGCTGCGGCTGCCTCTTTCCCGCGTCGGTTCACTTTGACCTTGCGGTCCATCGCGTTTGTGCCCGCGAACATGAAAACGTCGTGCATCTCTTTGATCGTCGCCGAATAATTCGCGGAGTCGAAACGTCCAAAGTCCTTTGCCAACTCCCGCAGGTCCTTCATGGCCGTCCACTCCTCGATGCCCGCCGCCTGACGCCCGGCCGCAAAGAGAAGAGCCAGCTGCTTGGCCCCGGCGCTCTTCGCGGACGCGAACTTGGTCGTACCCAACCCGACCTGCAGACCAGCCTCGTCGTCATAATGGAATGCGTCACCCACAATCTCACGGCTGAGCTTGAGGTTTTCGGCGATCTTGTCCAGCGGACTTGCACCCAGCGGCTTAGTGGCGCCAGCGCGCGGCTCATCGTGTTTGTCGTGAGCGACCGGCGAACTGGCTGGCGTAGCAGCCAGCAGATCGACCGCCTTTTCCAGCGCAGTGGGCTGCAGCTCAGGTGGGATGTCGGCGGCGGCGACGGCGGCTAGCGCGTCCCTGAGCACCTGTGTAACGCGGGAGGTATTTGCCGGCATACCCGAAGTATACACAGGGCGACGATGCCATGCACCTTCCCGCTCCATATCATGGGTCGCAATGCCCGATTTTGCGGGGAAAGTATGGCCGGCATCATTATCTCAGGGCATGGGACGCACGATCTCGGCCATTATGGCGCTCATTCAAGCGGTCTTTTTCAGCTCCAGTATTGGACTAATTGAGCGTATGGCGAGTATGTTCCGCACCAGTCGGCTACTACCGGTCCATACGGCGTGGGTTACCTGGTCGTACGATTCGCGTTTCTGCGAGGCGCAGTGGAAGCGCGACGACTGGCCAATGCATTTGGGGCCCGGTAGCGCGGCCCGCGGCCCGAACACCCGTCATCTGGAACGATTTTCTCCGGCTGGGTCAGTCAAGAGCAGTTCTATGTTCTGACGGATGTAGAGCCTGCGCCTGCCGATCTTGACGCTGGGGAGGATGCCTCGCCGCGCCCAATCTTCGACAGTCGAGATGGGCGCGTGTAGCAGGCGTGCCACATCGCGGGCGGCCATCACGTCATCGGCCGTGAGCCGCGTCGGACTAGAAGCTCCTGGCCGCCACGTATCCCGGGCGGCGTGTCCGGGTTGGGTGCGACTCATCGGTTGCGCTCCGGTGCTGGTGGCTGGGCGGCGCGGTGGAGGGTACGGATGATGCCGGGGATACGTGGGGCGAAGCGCTCGGGGCCTCGGCTCGCGATCGTACGGTCGAAGCCTGGCCAATGTTCATGGCCGGGTGGCTCGGGGTGTGCGAGTGATGGTGTTTGGGTGCGGCTGCGACTCATGTCTCGTGCGAGGCGTTTGACGCGGTCGGTGTCGTGGCCGTGTTCGCCGAGGTCTTGGCGGTTGACGTACCAGTCCGTGCCTTCGCGGGCACGGGATGCCTCGACATAGGCGGGCTCCTTGCTGGTCTGCCAGCCGCCGGTCACGACGAGCGTGCGGGTGACGGTCGCGCCTTGCGCGCGGTGGATGTGGCTGGCGTAGCCAAGCCGCAGGCGTCCCAGCTCGTCGCCGGCGAGCGTTCGCCATTGGTTGGTGGCGTCGAACTGGATCAGCACCTCGCCGGTCTCGTTGATGTCGATGACTTCACCGCGGGCGCCGTTCTCGACGCGCTCGACGCCTGGCTGGCGGTGCTGGTCGATCATCGCCACGCGGTCGCCGGCGCGGATGCCGTAGTGCACGCCGGGGATCTCGGCTTCGATGTCGCCGAGTTCGCCGCGCCCGGCGCGGTAGTGCTGCGCGCGGGCGTTGAGGCGGTTGATCTCCAGGTTGGATGCGTCGGAGATCAGCACAACCTCGCTGATAGGGATGGTCTCGGTCAGCGTGGCCCAATCCTGGACGGCGTGCTCGACGGCCTGATCCCGCGTGTCGACCATGTGCAGCCGGCCTCGGCGGAGGTAGTGCGCCATCGCCCGATCCGAGCGGCCGGCACGCAGGTCCGCCCACGCTCGCTGCTCGGCCGGGTCGAGGGTACGCCGTACGTTTGACAGCACCGCGCTCGGCGCGATCTTGGCGAGCCGGTCGAACATGCCACCGGCGCCGATCGAGGGAAGCTGCGCTCCGTCACCGATCGCCACGAGCTTCGCCCCCGCCCGGTCGACCACGTCAGTCAGCCGGTCGAGCCTGCTGGTGTCGGCCATCCCGGCCTCGTCGAAGAAGATCGTCGTGCGCGCGTCGATGTCGAGCCGACCGTTCTGCGCTCTGGCGACGAGCGCGTCGAGCGTGAGCGTCCGCCCGGCGAGCGCGGGACTGTCCTGGCCGAGGCGCTGCGCGGTCGAGCCGGACACCGCGATCCCGTAGATGTTGTGGCTGGTGAGCTGCTCGGCGCGAGCGGCGGCATCGATCACCACGCCCTTGCCCGTGCCCGCCGGCCCAACGAGGACTGCGGCTCGCTCGGGGCCGGTGATGACCTTGAGCGCCTGGGCCTGCTCGTCACTGAGGCGCGAGCCGATCCGCTCGGCGAGCTGGTCGCCTGCGACTGTGCGCGCCCGCTCACCCACATCCCGGCCGGCGGGCTGGGCCAGCTGGGTGACCCTGCGCTCGATCGCCTGCTCTTTCGCGCGTACCGCGAGCGTCGTCATCAGCCCGCCCTCCAATGGGAGCACGCGACGCTCAGCGACCAGTCCCCGTGCTCGGGCGAGCGCGTCGGCCGGAGCGAGTTCGCCGGCGGACTGCTCGAGCAGCACCGCGCGCAGCTCGCCCGGCTCGAAGGTCGCACCGCGCTCGGTCAATCGTTCTTCGACGCGATCCTCGAGCACGCCCTTGCGCCGCGAGCGGCCGTCCTGCTGTCTGTCGTATCGCTCGCGTGGGAAGCCGTGGCGCGCGGCCTTCTCGTCCCACACGCGCTGCAGGTCCGCACGGGTCACGGGGAGCTTGGCCTTGCGGTTCTCCAGCTTCAGCCGGCGCAGCTCGCCGCGCTCGGGTGCCCTCCCCCACTTCGCACGGAACCGCTCAGCCGCCGCCGCTACCTCACGGCTGCGCGCAGAGAACGCTTCGACCAGACCCTGAGGCACCCCGGCGATCTCGAAATACCGGCCCTCCTTGCCCGTCCCCGCGTCGATCTCGAAGCCACGCTCCGAAAGCTCGTGTGCGAGCGCGGAGCGGTAGAACGCACCGACCTCCCGCGCGGAGCGGAAGATCGGCCGGGACGCGACCGCGACGATCCGCCCGTCATCCCTGACCGCGCTCGTCATGACCACATGGCTGTGCAGCTGCGGGTCCGGCGCATCTCCATCCACAACGCCGCGTGCGGTGGTGTGCAGGTACTCCGCGGCGATCAGCTCGCGTGCCGGCTCCTCCACCACCCCGGCGCCGTAGCGGCGCCGGACGGTCGGGACCGTCTCGGTTATGTAGCTGATCGCCTGCTCGACGGCGTTCCGGTGTGCCTGCTCGATCACACCGCGCTCGTGCTCGTCGCCGAGCGCCCACGTCACGGACACCGACTTGGGAGCGCTGAACGTCACGTCGATCCCGCCGCCGCGGCTGCCGTCCGCGCCGGCCTGTCGCAGCCACCGTTCGCTCCTTGGATGCCTGCCCTCCATCAGCGCGATGAAGTCCAGGCCGTCAACGACGCTGCCCTCGATCCCGAGCTGCGCGAGCGTGTCCGCCGAGACCAGCCAGCGGCCGGAAGCCTGCGCGGGCTCGCCACCGGGCGTCAGGTAGTAGTCGCCGCGCTCAGGCTGCACGGTCTTGCCCTCCAGATAGCGGGCATAGCCGCCGCCTTTCGCGGCACCGATGCTAGAAGCGGTCACCACTACGGTTAATGACCGCGAGGCCGTCGAAACGGCCACCGAGTTGCGGGTATGCGTCTCTGCACACCGGGTAATGACCCCAACCGGCCCGAACCGGCCAACAAATTTCCCGCCACCACCCTCCGCGAACGCGGACAAGGAGGCCGAAGCCGACACAGCACCCGCACAGCACCCGCAGGGCCGTGCATCTCGTCTGTTCAGTTCAGGGGCCGCGCGCGCCGCGCTGGTGACAACGCTACGCGATCATGTGGGGGTGGCTCTCTCAAGTCGAACAATGTCGCTCTTGGCTAAGCCCTTCGAGGGCGGTATGGGGCCGAGCCATGCCGTGATCGAGCTGATTTGGGCGACGGCCGGTGCCGAGACGTACCTGCCCGCGGAAGGCAACAAGCTCCAGCGAGTTCTAGGCGGTCTCAAGGCACTGCAGGACCGTGCCGGTGATCCCTTTGATGGAGCCGCGGCCAGGCAGCTCGAACAGGTCGTCTCTGAGCTGGCGACCCGGCTGATGCTAGAGAGCGAGGTCGACGCCGACCAACTAGACGCCGCGCTCGCGAAAGACGGCTACGCGATGTACGCGGGCGATGGCGACGCGAGGGACGAGCCGGTTGATCGCTTGGCAGCGTTTCTTCGCACCTTGTTCGGCGAACGATCGACGCTTGATGTCGCGCGCAACCACTATGAACAGGCCACCCGCGCGTTCGAGCGTGACGACTGGGAGGCCGCTAACGCCCAGTTTCGCAGCGCCTGCGACGCCACGTTCGACGCGCTGGCTCACGCGAAGGGCTGCCCGAAGAACAAGAAAGGCGGAGCTGCGCGGCAGTGGCTCGAGACAAGCGGGCTGCTCGCAAAGGACGAGGCAGACCTTACCCGGGCATTCATGGCGTTCGCCGGGAGGGCTGGCTCGCACGCAGGCATCTCCGACCAGGTTGATGCTCAGCTTCGGCGGCACTTCGCAACGGCATTGATGAGCTTCGTGATAACGAAACTCAACTCCTGAGCGCCTGCCATGTGCGCGGCTCGTGGGCGGAAGGCCCGGCAAGCAAGCACGAGAACGGCAAAGCCCCGGCCGCATAACCCACAAGGGGTCCTAGGCGGTACCGGGGCGTCTCATGTAGCTTAGCCGCATTGTGGACGAGCTGCAAGCGGCCGAGTGGCTGTCCGATCAGAGGTTTCAGCCATTCCTCGATGAGGCTCAAGGCGACCATTCGCGGGCGGTGGCCATCTACGAATGGCACCTGCACCTGTCCGCAGCATGCTTTGCGACGATCAACGGCTTTGAGATCCTGCTACGCAATGCGGTAGATCGACAGCTTGGGATGGCTCAGCCTCAGACGCCAATCCGCAACACATGGCTCATGGACTTCAACACGCTTCAGCCCAACGGGGTCAAGCAGGTCATCGTCGCCGTGGAGCGCCTCGAAAAAGGCAAGGAAATCACGCGAAGCCGTGTCGTCGCCGGCGTTTCGTTCGGCTTCTGGGCCGGGCTCTTTAGCAAGACCTACGAGGAGCTGTGGCGCCACCGACTTCGTCTTGCCTTTCCGAACGGTGCGGTCACGCGCAAGGATCTCACCCAGTCGATGCGCTCCATCCAAGCGTTTCGCAACCGCGTGGCGCACCACGATTGCCTGTTGAACCAGCCGGTTCGCGAGCGCTACGACGAGATGATCCGTATCTCAGGGTGGATTGACGCTGATGCTGCGACGTGGCTCGAAGGCCAGTCTGCGGTCGTGGCGCTGCTTGCAAGCAAACCATAGACCGCGGGCGTGGTGATACTTTCGAGATCATGGCGCGCGCAAAGACGCCTCCCACCGACTTGCTCAAAGTCGGCGACCACGTAGCCTCGAACGTTCCAGGCTTCAACTGGAAGGGCATCGTCGTCGATGACCACGGCCCCCTCGGAGTGGACGGCAGGCAAATCGTCCTGGTTCGCGTCCAGTATGGGGAAGCGTGCCGGCAGTTCGATGTCCCCGCCGAGAGCGTCGACCGCCTGCCGGCCGCAGGGGCAGAGCGTGAGTTCGATGTCGTGATGGTGGCCGAGTCGGACGGCGGCTACAGCGTGTTCGTACCGGAACTGCCGAGTGTCGCCGCTCAGGGCGAGACGATCGAGGAAGCGCGCACGAACGCCCGAGAGGCGATCGAGGCATACCTCGAAGTCATGCACGCGGACGGCCTCCCGATCCCCGAGGTCCACCTCGACCGGATAGCTGTCCGCTCTGCGTGAGTCAACGGCCGTCCGTCGAGGGCAGCCGCCGTGTGCTCCTGTGTCCCTTGTCCAGTCCTTGGGGATCAACGCAGACGCCCGAACGCCCATCCCATCGGCCAACGCGATCAACACGTCATACGCGGGATCGAGCCGCCCCGCTTCGAGGCTGCTGATTCGTCGCTCGCTGATGTCCGTTCTGGCGGCAAGCTCGGCGACGCTAACTCCCTGCTGCTCGCGCACGTGCTGGAACTGCTCTCCGAGGCGGATCAACTCGGCTTGCTCGTTCATGGCTTCCTCTCGTGAGTAGTTGCGGGCGTGGTGCGAGGCAGTAGCCCACGCCCCACGTCGCACGCACCCAGCCGGCCGCGCCCGCCTTTGCGAGCTTGCAGCGCAGCCGGGAGGCGTGCGAGTCCACCGTCCGCGTCGTGTCCTGCGGCGGGTATCCCCACACATGCCGCAGCAACTCGGCCTTCGGGATGACGCGCGTCGGTTCGCGTGCCAGGTAGACCAGCAGCGCGTACTCGCGCCTGCGTAGCTCCACAGGCGTCGATCCGTAGATCACCGTCCTCGTCGCCGTGTGGATCGTCAGCGCCCCGTAGCGGATCACCGGCGGCGTCTCGCCGGTCGGCCGGCGCAGAAGCGCTCGCACTCGCGCAAGCAGCTCCGCATACACGAACGGGGCGCGGATCACATCGTCAGCTCCAGTC
This sequence comes from Solirubrobacteraceae bacterium, assembly GCA_052148875.1. Classification (GTDB taxonomy): domain Bacteria; phylum Actinomycetota; class Thermoleophilia; order Solirubrobacterales; family Solirubrobacteraceae; genus Palsa-744. The sequence goes on along the minus strand of JBKQHH010000086.1, from coordinate 2,998 downwards.
TCGAACGCGCGCAGCGTGTCCGTGGCGTCGCCGCTGGTGCTGACCCACAGGACACGAGCACCGGAACCCGCGAGCCCACCCCCTCGCAGGGCACGTAGAGCGCCGAGCCCTGCGCCACGCTTCGACGCACGGCCAAACACGATCAGATCGACCTCGCCGACCGATGCGGGATCGCTGACCAACCGAGTGTCGAAGCCGTCAAGCGCCAGCTCGTCCGCCAGCGCTTCGTTTTCGCTCTCCTGGCCGTAGATCACTACGACCGGGGGCACAGCTCGCGGGATATCCTCCGGCTGCATGGGAAGGTCCACCCTTTCCTTGCCGGCCCCCGGCTGTTGACGCAGCGCGGGGGCACTTATTTGTGCTGATACGGGACTTATCGCCCGTGGACTTCAATACAGCAGTTCGGAAAGCTACCACCATCCCCGGACTCTCTCCAGCGCACCTCGCATTCGGCGACGCGATCCGCGCCATACGCAAGGAACAGGGCATCTCCCAGGAAGCGCTCGCGCTCAAGTGCGGCCTCGACCGCTCCTACTACGGCGCAGTCGAGCGAGGCGAGCGCAACGTCTCGCTCACAAACATCATCAGGATCGCCGACGCGCTCCAGACGCGCCCGGCGACTGTCTTCGCCCGCGCGGAAGCCGTTGAGCATTAGGGCCCGCATGCGGTCCTACGTCCGCGGCTACACCGCTGCGGGAAAAGCATCGGAGCGCAGCGTCAGCGGTCAAACACGCTCGCTGTTGCTACCCACGACTGCTACCCACGACCCCGCAAGCCCTACCCCGCCCCACCCTAGATACAACAAAACCCCCGGAAACCCAGGGGTTTTGCCTGAAGCGGATGAAGGGATTCGAACCCTCGACCTTCGCCATGGCAAGGCGACGCTCTAGCCAGCTGAGCTACATCCGCAAGGTCCGGCCATTCTAGCCCGCGACGGCCTGCGTCGTCCAGCGGTCAGCCAGCCCGACGCGTCCCCGACCACCGGCTACGCCGGCCGGCGCGTGCGGATCTGATAGACGGCCAGGTCGCCCGCTTCGAAGCCGCGGCCCGCCGAGCGCAGGTAGAGCCGCCATACGCGCGTGCGCTCGAGGCCCGCCAGCGCCTCCGCGTCGTCCAGGTGCTCGTCCAGGCGCCGGGCCCACTCGCGCAGAGTCACCGCGTAGTCCTCGCGGAAGCCCTCGACGTGCCCCGTCCAGAAGCCCGCGCGTTCGAGCGCTAGCTGCACGCGCGAGAGCGGCAGCGGCTCGCCGTCGGGGAACACGTAGCGCGTCGAGAAGACGTCATCCAGCGGATTCGCCGCGGGGTCGAGCTGGGCGATCGCGTGGTTGAGCAGTTTCCCGTTCGGGCGCAGCAGCGAGAACAGCGTGCGCGCGTACATGTCGATCTGGTTCTCGCCCACGTGCTCGGACATGCCGATGCTGGCGATTGCGTCGAAGGAGGCCGCCGGCAGCTGGCGGTAGTCCTGCACACGGATCTCCACCTTCTCGCTCAAGCCCGCCTCGGCCACGCGCTCGCGTGCGCGCTGCGCCTGCGGCTCGGACAGCGTGATGCCCGTCACATGCACGCCGTGCTCACGCGCCGCGTGCATCGCGAAGCTGCCCCAGCCGCAGCCGACGTCCAGCACGCGCATGCCTGGCTGCAGGTCGAGCTTGCCCGCCACCAGCTCCAGTTTCGTGCGCTGCGCCTCCTCCAGCGTCTGCGCGCCCTTGGAGAAGATCGCACAGCTGTAGGTCATCGACGCGTCCAGGAACAGCGCGAAGAAGTCGTTGCCGACGTTGTAGTGGTAGCGCACCGCCTCCGCGTCGCGCTCGGCGCTGTGCAGGCGCCCGCGAAGCAGCAGCTCGAGATCCGGGCGACGCGGCAGCCCGCCCGGCAGCGCGGCCGCGGCCGCGGCCGCGGCCAGGCGCACACGATCGGCGCGGGTCAGCGGCGGCGGCTCGAACTCGTCGACCACCCGCAGCGCGCCGTCGAGGTCGTCCACCGCCAGCGAGCCGTCCACATACGCTCGGCCGAGACCCAGCGTGCTCGGCGCCGACAGCACGTGCGCCAGCGCCACAGGGCGCCTGACGAAGAACGTCGGCGCAGGCTCCACCGTCGCGGCCACCGTGCAGCCGTCCCAGAAGCGCACGTTGAACGGCCGCGCCGGGAACACGCGTTCCAGCTCGCGGCCAAGGGGTCTGCTGAGGCGCATGATCGCCACGCGCGTACGATCGCACATGAGCGCCGCCGCGGGTTCTCGAGGAAAGGTCGTTCAGCCCTTGAACGTCGAGCGTCCCAGGTCCCCGAACGGCTCGTCGCGTTCGCGCACCGCCTCGCGGAACCCAGCCTCCGCCGCGCGAGCGCGGAAGCCGTGGCCCTCGGCCGTGTGGCGCGCGATCCCGTCGAACAGCGTCCCCAGCACCTGCGCTGCCTGCAGGCCCTGCGCATACATGGTCTGGTTGACCAGCAGCTTCATCATCATCAGCTGGTTGACCGGCATGCGCGCGATCCGCTCGAGCAGGATCTCCGTGCGCTCCACCAGGCGGTCGGCCGGCGGCGCCTCGATCGCGAGGCCCCACTCCAGCGCCTCCGCGCCCGACAGCGAGTCGCCCGTGAACAGCAGGCGCTTGGCGCGCTGCGCGCCGACGCGCTGCGCCCACAGCGCGGTCGTCGGCGAGCCCCACACGCGCGCCGGCGGGTAGCCGATCTTCGCGTCCTGCGCGATCACCAGCAGATCCGAGCACAGCGCCATGTCCGTGCCGCCCGCCACGCAGAAGCCGTGCACCATGCACACCACCGGCTTGCCGCAGCTCAGCAGGCTCATGAAGCCGCGCACGTTGCGGCTCATCATCGCGTAGTCCACCATCGGGTCCCACGTGCCGTCCGGATCGTGGTTGGCGGCGATCACCGCCGGGTCAAGCGGCGAGCCTCCTGGCGGCCCGGCCGCCGTGGCCACCGCCGCGCCGGCGGCCGCCTACCCCCCCCCCGCCCCCTCGGCGCTCTCCACGAGGTCGTAGCC
>JBKQHH010000085.1:0-8899 GCA_052148875.1 Solirubrobacteraceae bacterium | reverse complement strand
GCAGAGCGCCGCCGAGCTTGCCGCGCGTCGAGGACATCGCCGCCTCGCGGATCGCGCGGAGCATCGTCTGCGATACGCCCTCCATCAGCTTGAGCGCGATGTTCCCGGTGAAGCCGTCGGTCACGATCACGTCCGCCCGGCCCGAGACGAGATCGCCGCCCTCGAGGGTGCCGACGAACTCGAACGCGTCGCACGGCGGGTGGGCGTTCATCGCGCGCTCGCGCAGCTCGGCGTGCGCTTCGAGCACCAGCGAGCTGCCGCGTGCCGCCTCCTCGCCGTTGGAGAGCAGCCCCACGCGCGGCATCGCCACCCCGAGCACCGTCCGCGCGAGCGCCGCGCCCATGAACGCGAACTGCACCAGGTGCTCCCTGCGAGCCTCCGCGTTGGCGCCGACGTCGAGCAGCGTCACCGGCCGGTCGGGAACCGGCACCGGGATCGCCAGCGCGGGGCGATAGATGCCCGGTGCCCGCTTGATGTTGAAGATTCCCGCGGCGAGCGCCGCGCCGGTCCCGCCGGCGCACACCAGCGCCTGCGCCCGGCCCTGGGACACCGCCATCGCCGCCTGCACGATCGAGGACTCGGGCGTCGTGCGAGCGGCCTTGACGGGGTCCGCGGCCTTGGCGATCGAGACCGGCGCGTCGACGACCTCCACGCCGGGGGGCGGCTCGCCCAGCTCGCCCGCCGGGCCGAACAGGAGCACGCGCGCGCCCTCGCGGGCCGCGATCGCCGCGCCCGCCGCCACCTCCGCCGGTCCGAGGTCCGCGCCGTTGCAGTCGACCGCCACGACCGGCGCCTCTCGCTCGCGCGGGAGCGACGGCGACGGGGAGGACGAAGCCCCTGGCGTCACTGCCGGCTAGTCGTGGTCGTGGTCGTGCTCGTGATCGTGCGCTCCCGGCGTCACGATCTCGCGGCCCGCGTAGCTGCCGCACACCGGGCACACCCGATGCGGCCGGCGCGGGCTGTGACACTGCGGGCACGCGTTCAGCGCGGGCGTGCCGATCTTGTGCTGGGCACGCCGCTTGGCGGTGCGGCTGTGCGACTGCTTTTTCTTGGGGACTGCCATCGGCGTGAGAAGGCTAGCAGCCCGCCCTGGGACGCCGGGGTGGGAGGCGAGCTCGTCAGTCGAGCTTCAGCTCGCGCAGCTTCGCCCAGCGCGAATCGGGCGCCGCCTCGTGATGGTGCCCGGGCGGGGCCTCGTTGAGGTCGGCGGCGCACACCGGGCACAGCCCGGCGCAGTCCTCGCGGCAGAGGATCTTCACCGGTATCGCCAGCGCGAACGCGTCGCGCGCCCAGCCCGCCAGGTCGAGCGTCTCGTCGTGCACGTACGGGCTGTCGAGCTCATCGCCGCCGCCCGGCCGATCGACCTCGCGCGCCTCCACCTCCACGCGCGGGCTCGCCGGCTTCAGGCAGCGCATGCACGGCCCGGCCACCTCCGCGGAGAAGCGCAGGCGCAGGGCATAGCCGCCGCCGCTCATGCGCGAGACGCTCAGCTCCACCGGCACCAGCGGCGGCTGCGCGACGTAGCGCTCGCTGCCCAGCAGCAGCGGCTCGATCGGCGTCGCCAGCTCCAGGCGCCGGCCCTCGCCCGGGCTCAGCCGCAGGCCCGCCAGGTCGAAATCGTGGGTCTCCGCCGCCATGCTTCCCAGGCTAGCGGGAGCGCGACGGCGCGCTACGAGTGTGTCCGCAGATCCCGCTTGAGGACCTTGCCGGTCGCGTTGCGCGGCAGCTCGTCGACGAACACGACGTCGCGGGGAACCTTGTAGCGGGCGAGGTTCTCCTTGACGTATGCCTGCACCGCCTCCGCCGTCAGCTCGGAGCCCTCGCGCGGCACCACGAACGCCTTCAGCCGCTGGCCGAACTCCTGGTCCTCCACCCCGACGACCGCGACCTCTTCGATCTCGTCGTGGTCGGCGAGCAGGTCCTCGACCTCCCGCGGAAACACGTTCTCGCCGCCGCTGACGATCATTTCGTCGTCGCGCCCGTCGACGAACAGGCGCCCGCCGGCGTCGAAGCGCCCGACGTCGCCGGTGCTCACCAGCCCGCGCACGATTTCCTTGCCGCCGCCGTCGGTGTAGCCCTCGAAGATCATCTCGTTGGTGACGAAGATCCGCCCCCCCTCGCCCGGCCGCGCCTCGCGGCCCTCGTCGTCCAGCAGCTTCACGATCGTCCCGAGCGGCGGACGGCCGGCGGTCCCCGGCGCGGCGCGCAGATCCTCGGGCGTGGCGATCGTCGCCCACGCCACCTCGGTCGACCCGTACAGGTTGTAGAGGATGTCGCCGAAGGCGTCCATCGCGCGCGTGGCCAGCTCGCCCGGGAGCGCCGAGCCGCTGACCGCGATCACCTTCAGGCAGCTCACGTCGTAGCGCGCGAGCGTCTTCGGCGGCAGGTCGAGGATCCTCTGCAGCATCACCGGCACCACCACCAGGGCGCTCGCCCGGTGGTGCGCGATCGCCCTCAGCGTCTCCTCCGGGTCGAACTTCGTGCGCAGCACGAGCGTCGAGACGAGCGGCAGGCCCAGCACGAAGTGGGCGTAACCCCACGAGTGGAACATCGGCGCGGCGATCATCGTCGTCTCGCGCGCCTTCAGCGGGATCTTCGAGAACAGCGCAGCGGCCGGCTCGATCGAGTCGCTCTGGGGGCGCGCCGCGCCCTTCGGCGTGCCGGTGGTCCCGGAGGTCAGGATCACCACGCGCCCTTTCTCCACCGGCGGCGCCGGCTCGGAGTCCTCGCCGCGGGCGATCAGCTCCTCCAGCGTCGGATCGGCCGGGTCCGCGGCCGCAGCGTCGGACGGGCCGGCATGCGGATCGCTCCACGCGACGAACCGCAGCCTGCCCTCCGCGCCCGCGCTCACCAGCGGGCCGAACTCCTCGTCGTAGATCACCGCCACCGGGTCCTCGCGTGCGAGCACGTCGGTGATCTGCGGACCGGCGAACGCCGTGTTCAGGTACAGCGCGCCCGCGCCGAGCTTCGAGCACGCGACCGTCGCCTCGATGAAGCCGCGGTGGTTGCGGCACATGATCGCCACCCCGTCGCCTTCCGAGATGCCAGCGCTCTGCAGCTCGCGCGTCAGCGCGTTGGTACGCCGGTGCAGTTGCTCGAACGTCAGCACGCCGCGCTCGTCGACCAGCGCGGCGCGGCTCGGGTAGCGCGCCGCCGCCCCCGAATAGGCGCCCGCGGGCGTCGCGCCCCAGCGACGCAGCGCCGACAGCGACTGCACCACCTTGTCGGGGCGCATCGGCTCGAACATGCCGGTGTCGAGCAGCGCCTTGGCCACCTGCAGCTTGTGACGGGCCGCGCGCGTGAGCGTTTGCGCGTTCACGTGTGGACAGTACCCGAAAGCAACGCGCGACGTGCGGGCCTGAGCGGCCCGCCGCTAGCTGACTTCAGCCGGCTCGTCCTTGCCCTGCAGGCGCTCGCGCCCGCGCTGGACGGCGGCGATGAACTTCGACAGGTTGACCTCCAGCGTGTTCAGGATCTCGTCCGCGTAGTCCTCCGCGCCGAGCCTGATCTCGCGCTCGCGGGCGCGGGCGTCCTCGACGATGTCCTCCGCGGCGCGCTCGGCCTGCTTGGTGACCTCCTCCTCGCCCACCAGCCGCTCCTGGCGCTCGCGCGCATCCTTGATGATCCGCTCGGCCTCCTTCTTGGCCTCCGCGAGCATCTCCTGGCGCTCCTTGACGATCCAGCGCGCCTGCTTGATCTCCTCGGGGATCGTCGCGCGCATCTGATCGAGGATGTCGTAGATCTCCTCCTTGTCGACCCGCACCTGATCGGTCATGGGCACGGACTTGGCGTTGTGCACCAGGTCGTCGAGCTTGTCTATGAGTACTAGGACATCCATTTTTCAGTTGGGCCTCCAGCCCGCCGTCCAGATGATTTCGTCAGCGTCTCAGCTCTTCCTGCAAGCGCCGGGCCACCTCGTCGGGGACGAGATCGTCGATCCTGCCTCCAAACGTGGCGAGCTCCTTGACGCCGCTCGATGACAGGAAACTGTACTGCGGAGAGGCCATCAGGTACACGGACTCGATCTCCGGATCCTGGCGGCGATTGAGCTGGTTCATCTCCAGCTCGTACTCGAAGTCCGAGATCGCGCGCAGGCCCTTGACGATCGCCTTCGCTCCGATGCTCCTGGCGAAGTCGACGACGAGCGTCGAGAATGGCTCCACGCGCACCCAATCCAGGTCGGCGAGCGCGTGTTCGACGAACCCCACGCGCTCCTCGATGCCGAACAGCGCGCCGCTCTTGCGCACGGAGCGGTTGACGACCGCCACCACCACTTCGTCGTACAGCGCGGCGGCGCGGCGGATCACGTCGAGATGGCCGTTGGTGATCGGGTCGTACGAACCCGGGCACACCGCTATCGATTTGCTGGGTGGGGTCATTGATGCCGGTGGATTGTGATCGATGTGTCCCCGTAGCGCCTGTGGCGCTCGAGCGCGACGTCGAGCTCGAGCGGGGCTCGCCGGTCGCTCTCCACGACGACGCGCGCGCCCGGGCTCAGCAGCGACGGCAGGATCGCCGACAGCTCTGGACCCCACCGGTCGGCGACCGGGGGTGGTCCCGAGGCCGAAGGTGCTGGTCGCGCCCGCCCGTACGGGGGGTCGATGAAGACCAGATCGTATGTCTCCTGGCGAGCGCTTGCGCTGTGCAGGGCCGCCAGCGCGTCCACGCGACGCACCTCGACCGTCTCCGGGGCGATGCCGAGCGCCGTGAGATTCGCGCTCAGGACCCTCGCCGCGTCCGCGTCGCGCTCCACGAACACGGCCCTCCGCGCGCCCCTGGACAGCGCCTCGATGCCGAGCGCGCCGGTGCCCGCGAACAGGTCGAGCACACATGCCCCCTCGACGTCGCCGAGCATCGCGAACACCGCCTCCCTGACGCGGTCGGACGTCGGCCGCGTCACCCTCCCCGTCGGCGCCTGCAGGCGCCTGCCGCGGAGACGTCCAGCTATGACCCGCATGCCGAGAACCGTAGCCAGCGCTAGGTGCCCAGCTCGCCAGCCTCGATTTTGCGTCTGATCTCGGCGGCGCCAGGCCAGCGTGGCTCGATGCCTGCGCTTCGGAGCATGTCCTCGCGGACGGCGAGGAACTGCTCTGCGGTTTCGCCGGAACCCAACGCGAAGCCGCGCGTTCCCTCGGCTATATCCCGATCCTCGATATCAGCTGGTAGATCTCGTTTGGTAGCCATGGTGGCTGTCCTGGCCTCCCCTCAATACGTTCGCGCATGAGCAGCGCGTAGGTTTCGGCGATCAGCTCATGGATGTACTCCCGACGACGATAGCTCCCGCGTCGGATGCGCTCCCGTATTCCATCGGGGGCCAATGCCAGGAGTCTCACGCCCTCGCTGGGGTCGTGTGGCGAAGGACTCGTGACGCTCAGCGCATGGCCCCACTCGTGCCACGCGACCCAGGTCAGCAGAGCTTCACGGGTCGCAAGATCAGCGCTGAGGAGCGCCGGGTGCACCTCATTGATGAGCACCAGACGGAGACCCGGTACCCACATCCCAAGGGCTTCGTTGTCTGCCGCCGTGCGCGCTTTGCTTGGCGGCGTGTGACCGGCTGACATGAGGCGTTCCTCAGCCGCGTAGCCAAGGCCCCCCTTCACGATCTCCCACTGAGAGGCGCCGACCTGCGTGAGCAGTCGTCGGTGAGACGACGGCAACGCGTCCCAGGCCAGCTGGACAAGCTCCCCTGTGTCGATGTCGCGCACTCCGCCGACGTCAGGCGGGGATCGGCGCGAGCGCCTCGCCGCCGAGCTCGCGCTCGAGCGCCATGCCCAGCAGCGCGTGCTCGGGCGCCCGCAGCTCGGGATCGCTCGCGAGGATCGCCTCGGCGCGCGCCCGCGCGCGCTCGAGCAGCTCGGCGTCCTCGGGCAGGCGCGCGACCCGGAACTGCCCGACGCCGGACTGGCGCGTGCCGACGAGCTCGCCCTCCTTGCGCATCGCCAGGTCGATCTCTGCGAGCCGGAAGCCGTCGGCGTAGCGGACCAGCGCGGCGAGCCGGCCCGAGCTCGGCCCGCCCGGCGGGCCGACGAGCAGGCAGCGCGCGCGGTGCTCGCCGCGACCGACCCGCCCGCGCAGCTGGTGCAGCTGGGAGATCCCGAAGCGCTCCGCGTTCTCGATCAGCATGACCGTGGCGTTGGGCACGTCGATCCCGACCTCGATCACGGTCGTCGCGACGAGCACGTCGGCCTTGCCGGACGCGAACGCCGCCATCGCCTCCTGCTTCTCGCGCGGGCGCATGCCGCCGTGCAGCAGCGCCAGCTCGTAGCCCGCGAGCTCTCCCTTGCGCAGGCGCAGCAGCTCGGCGCTCGCGGCGCGCAACGCGAGATCCGGCGCCGGCGCGCCGTCCTTGCCGCCTGCGCGCGGCGCGCCCGTGGCGCTCACACCGGCTTCCTCGGCCTCGTCGATCAGCGGGCAAACCACATACGCCTGCCGGCCGGCGGCGAGCTCGGCGCGCAGCTCGTCGTACGCCCGTGCGCGCTCCTGCTCGCCGGAGACCAGCCGCGTCTCGATCGGCTGGCGGCCGAGCGGCAGCTCGCGCAGCGTGCTCGTGTCGAGGTCGCCGTAGCGCGCCAGCGCGAGCGTGCGCGGGATCGGCGTCGCGGTCATGTGCAGCGTGTGCGGAGCCTGCGAGGAGCTCCCGCCGGCGCCGGCGGGGTCCGGCTCCCCGAGCGCCGCGCGCTGGCGCACGCCGAAGCGATGCTGCTCGTCGATCACCGCAACCGCCAGCGAATCGAAGCTGACGTCCGGCTCGATCAGCGCGTGCGTGCCGACGATCAGCGACAGCTCGCCGCTCGCGAGCTTGCCGAGGATGTCCCGGCGCCGGCTCGCCGGGGTGGAGCCGGTGAGCAGCGCGGCGCTCACCGTCTCGCCGCCCAGCAGCCTCTGGATCGTCGCGAAGTGCTGCTCTGCGAGCGTCTCCGTGGGCGCCATCAGCGCCGCCTGGCGCCCGTGCCCGACCGCCTGCAGCAGCGCGTACAGGGCGACCACCGTCTTGCCGCTGCCCACATCCCCCATCCGCAGGCGCTGCATCGGCGCCGGGCGTTCGAGGTCGCCGGCGATCTCCTCGATCGCCGTGCGCTGGTCCCCGGTCAGCGCGAACGGCAGCCCGCTCTGCAGCCAGCGTCCGCCGAGCGCGCCTCGATCGGCGAGCGCCGCGGCGCCCGTGCGCGCCCTGCGCGCGGCGCGGCGGCGCAGGAACACCAGCTGCGTCAGCAGCAGCTCCTCGAACGCCAGCCGCCGGCGCCCCGCCTCGAGATCATCGGGCAGGCGCGGGAAGTGCATCGCCGCCAGCGCGCTCGCGCGGTCGGGCAGCCGCTCGCCCACCCGCGTCGCCGCCGAGAGCGCCTCGAGCACGTCGCCCAGCGCGTCCCTGGAGGCGTGCACGAGCGTCAGGATCTGCGTCGAGGTGACGCCCTCCGCCGCCGGGTAGTGCGCGACGGCGTCGCTCCCGCCGGCGTCGGCGCCGCCGACCTCCTCGCCCGGGGCGTGATGGGAGACGTTGAAGCCCCCGCGCGCATCGGCCTTGCCGTGCAGCAGCAGGCGCGTGCCCGGCGGATAGCGCTCGACCAGCCATGGCTGGTTGAAGAACGTCGCGCGCATCGTGCCCGTGGCGTCGAAGACCGTCGCCTCGACCAGCGGGCGCATGCCCCGGCGGCGCACCGGCCGAGCGCGGATCGCGCGCACCTGCACCGCGACCGTCGCCTGCTCCCCCGCCCGCAACGCCGCGACGGTCCGCGCCTCGCGGCTGTCGCTCGGCAGGTGCTCGAGCAGGTCGCCGACCGTGTGCAGCCCCAGCGTGCTCATGCCCGCACTCATCTTCTTGGCGGGCAGCTCCAGCGGTGCCTGCAGCCGCGAGGGCCGAGGCCAGCGCACCGGCGCCCCGATCAGTTCGTCTCGAGTCAAACCGCGCGTCGAGGCGAATGCACGCGCCGGCGGCCGGATGCGCTCCGAGCCCATCGCAACAGCCGCTTCCGGCGTATCTGGCCTGGTCGCCGGCATCCCCTGCCCATCATGATCGTCGCGGCGGTCGTAAAGGAGCGGTCCCGGCGCTACTCCGCCGCCAGCAGCCACCAGTACGCGGGCTGGCCGCCGTGGCGCAGCTCGAGCTCGACGCCGCCGTTGACCATCCCTTCGACCTCCTCGAGGCCCAGCGGGGCGTCCTCGCCGTCGAGCACGCTGATCAGCTCGGGCGGGCCCTCGCCGTTTCCTCCCGTGGCGAGCTTGTGCAGGACCGCCTCGAGGGTCGCGCGCGGCTCGCCCCACGCGAGCACCTCGTCCTCGACGAAGCCGACCGCGTCCCCGCGCCTGAAGCGCCCCTGGGCGTCGTCGCGGGCGGCCGGCGCGACGGCGCCGGTGCGCACGCGCTCGAGCGCCAGCGTCAGCGCCTGGGCGTTCTCCTCGACCGAGCGCTCCGGGGCGAGCGCGACGGCCGCGGCGAGGCCGGCCTGCTGGCTGGTGGTGCGGGCGACGTGCACTTCCTTGTCCGACAGCCGCGCCGCGTGTTCGGCCGCCATGATCACGTTCGCGCTGTTGGTCAGCAGCACGACCTCCTCGGTGGGCACCTCGTGGATGCCCGCCAGCAGGTCGTAGGTCGACGGGTTGAGCGTGGGGCCACCGTCGATCGTGTGCACGCCGAGCTCGTGGAACAGCTGGCGCAGACCGTCGCCGCTGACGACGGCCACCGCGGTGCAGCGCGCCGGCGCGCCGGCACCGCCTGCGCCGGCGGCGACGGGCTCACCTGTGGGCTCGTCTCCGTCGAGGCGTCCGTCGCGTTCGGCGACCTGCGCGTGCATGTCCGCGACGTCGAGGTGTGAGACCTCGCCCGCGTCCTCGAACACCGCGGTCGCCAGCTCGGGGTTGTCGGTGTGCAGGTGCACCTTCAGCGTGCTGGCGTCGCCGA
>JBKQHH010000084.1:0-20954 GCA_052148875.1 Solirubrobacteraceae bacterium | reverse complement strand
CGCTGGTGATCCCCACGCTCTCCGGCCGCTCCGCGCGGCTGGTCTCCGCCCACCGGCCGACCGTCCCCATCTACGCCCTCTCCCCGGGCAAAGAGACGGTCAGGCGCTGCTGTCTGATGTGGGGCGTGCAGGCCGCGTCGATGCCCCGGCACGAGACCACCGAGGCGCTGATCGCCGACTCCGCCCGGCGCGTCGTGGAGCTCGGCTGGTGCGAGCGCGGCCAGCGCGTGGGCATCACCGCGGGGCTGCCCTCCGGGCGGCCGGGCACCACGAGCCTGTTCCAGATCCAGGTGCTCTAACCCGACGGCGGCTCGCTGGAGGCCTCGCGCCGCTCGGCGGCGTCCAGGCTGCCGGACGCGGCCGCGTAGGCCATCGGGTCGCCGCCCCCACCCCGCAGGACGTGGGCGCAGCCGACGGCGATCAGCGCGCCTGCGATCGGGCCGAGCACGTACACCCAGTAGCCGCCGAAGTCGCCGCTCACGAGCGCCGGGCCGAACGAGCGCGCCGGGTTCATCGAGGTGCCGCTGCCGGGCGCCGACCACAGGCCGGCGAGCGCGATGTACCCGCCGACGCCGAGCGCGGCGACGCGGCCGACGTTCTGGGCGGAGGAGGCGGTCCCCAGGATCACGCTCACCAGCGACGCCGTCAGCACGACCTCCATCAGCAGCGCCTGCCAGTCGTGGTACCCAGCGCCCGGCAGCGTGGCGCCGAGATGCTGGACGTTCCCGAACACGGCATCGAGGAACAGGCACGCGAGCGCCGCGCCCGCGAGCTGGATGACGACGTAGCCGGGGACGCGCTTCCACGGAAAGTCCCCGCGCAGGGCGAACGAGAGCGACACGGCCGGGTTCAGGTGCGCGCCGGAGACGGCGCCCATGAACAGGATGATCGCCATCACCATCAGCCCGGGCGCCACGACCGCCGCGGCGAGGCTGATCTGGCCCTCGCCGTGGAGGATCCCGCCACCGGCGGCGACGAGCACCAGCATGAACGTGCCGAGCAGCTCCGAGAACAGCCTGCGCCACTCCAGGGCCGGATCGTCGAACTGCGCCCTGGAGCCGAACTCCAGCGCAAGCAGATGGCGCGTGCGCGGACCCAGCGGCCCCAGGCCGGGAAGCTCCCCCTGCACGACACGCTCGTCGGGCATCCCGGCAACCTATCTGGAATCATCAGCGCTCGTGCGCGCCGACGTCCTGGTCATATACGGGATCACCGGCGACCTCGCGAAGGTGATGACCTTCCGCTCGCTGTACCGGCTGGAGCGGCGGGGCCTATTGGATTGCCCGATCGTGGGCGTCGCCGTCGACGACTGGAGCGTCGAGCGCCTGCGCGAGCACGCGCGCGAATGCATCGAAGGGACCGAGAAGCTCGACCCAGACGTGTTCGCGCGCTTCGCCGCGCGCCTCTCATACGTCAGCGGCGACTTCAACGACGCCGCCACGTACGAGCGCGTGGCCAAGGCCGTCGGCGATGCCCACACCCCCGTCTTCTACCTGGAGATCCCGCCATTCCTGTTCGGCCCTGTGGTCGAGCAGCTCACCGAAGCCGGCCTGACGAAGACCGCGCGCGTGGTCGTGGAGAAGCCGTTCGGCCACGACCTCGCCTCCGCGCGGGCCCTTGCGGCCGAAATACACGAGCACATCGACGAGTCGCAGCTCTATCGAATCGACCACTTCCTCGGCAAGATGGGCACGGACGAGCTCCTGTACCTGCGGTTCGCGAACACGATGATCGAGCCGATCTGGAACCGCAACCACATCGCCTACGTGCAGATCACGATGGCCGAGAGCTTCGGCGTCGAGGACCGCGGGCACTTCTACGACCCCGTCGGCGCGCTGCGCGACGTCGTCGTCAACCACCTGATGCAGCTGGTCGCGCTCGCCGCGATGGAGGCGCCCGCCGGGCGCGACGCGGACACCCTCAAGGACGCCAAGTTCGCGGTCTTCCGCTCGATCGCCGACGCCAACCCCGCGCACTACGTGCGCGGCCAGTACGACGGCTACCTCGACATCGACGGCGTCGCCAGGGACTCGAGCACCGAGACCTACGCGGCGCTGCGCCTGGACATCGACAACTGGCGCTGGTCGGGCGTGCCGTGGTTCATCCGCACCGGCAAGAAGCTGCCGATCACCCAGACCGAGCTGCGGGCGGTCTTCCGCGACCCGCCGCGCCTGGGCTTCATGGAGCACGGGCATCGCCGCCCCGAGCCCAACCAGTTCGTCGTCAAGCTCGATCCCGCGACTGGCACGCGCGTGGTCCTCGACGCGCACCGCGCCGACGTCGCCGGCCCCGAGGCGGTGCACCTCGACGTCGAGTTCTCCGAGCAGGGCGGCGAGGCGCCGACCCCGTATGAGGTGCTGCTGCTCGACGCGATGGAGGGCGACAGCACGCGCTTCACCCGCCAGGACGGCGTCGAAGAGACCTGGCGGATCTTCGAACCGCTGCTGCGCCAGCCGCCGCCCGTGCACTCGTATGCCCCGGGCTCCTGGGGCCCCGCGGCAGCCGACGCGCTCGTCGCGGGGTTCGGAAGCTGGCACGGCCCGTGGGTCGAGTCCTGAGACACGGGCGCCCCGCCTGAACCGGCGCCGGCCGCTCAGGCCAGATCGCCGATGGCGACCGCGAACCTCGCCGCGAACCGCTCCCCCGGCGCCACCATGCGCAGGCCCTCGCCGCTGCGCAGCGCGTTGGCCGGCGCGGTCATCGGCTCGAAGCAGATGAACTGCCCGGTGCGCGGCGCGAACACCTGCGCGCACGGATAGCCCTGCAGGAACGTCAGCTCGATCCGCCGTCCGGCGCCCGCGACGCTGAAGCGCGCGGGCTCTGCGACGCCGTCGAAGCCGTCGTCGTACTCGCGCGCGTCGAGCTCGAAGCGCTCGGCGGCAAGCTCCCGCCCGGGGCCAGCCGGGATCTGCTGCGGGTCGAGCGCGAGCGCGCGCATCGCCGGCAGCTCGATCAGCCAGCGCTCGCGCGAGTCGCCCGGCGGGGAGAGGTATGGGTGAAAGCCGAACGCCAGCGGCACGGCGTCCCCGCCGCACGCGTGCACCGTCAGCTCGATCTCCAGGCGCCCGTCGCGCAGGCGCACGTCGTAGCGCAGGTCGTGGCGGAACGGAAAGACCTCGAACAGCTCCGGCCGCGAATCGCTCCAGCTCAGCCGCGCGGACAGCGAGGACGCCTCGCGATCGGAGGACTCCTCGCGATCGGGCGTGCCGGCGAGCTCCCACGCCAGCAGGCCGCCGACCACGCCGTGGATCGGAAGGCCGTTGCCGTCGACGCGCACGCGGGCGAGATCGTGCGGGACCGCGACGGTGCGCCCGGCGAGGCTGTAGTCGAAGCCGGCGAGCCGGTTGGCCCAGGGATACAGCAGCGGGATGCCCATCGTCTTGCCGCTCTGCGCGTAGGCGGCAACGCCGGCGTTCTGGGCGAGCAGCTCATCGCCGCGGTGGCGCAGCGAGCAGCAGAGCATCCCGGCGGCGGGGACGAACGCGGCCTCGAGCGCCGAGCGCTCGTCGCGTAGGTGCACCGTCTCGAGCGCCACATCGGTCATGCTCGACGAGCACAGTACTGCGACCATTGGAGGATGACCGTGCCAGCCAAGCGTCCGAGCGCCGACGCGCTCCCCGACGGCGCCCCGCCGGAGCTCACCCGCAGCCAGATCGAGAAGCTCGAGGGCATCTACGGCAACCGCTACCTGCTCGAGCCGGCGCCCGACGGCAAGCTGCCGCGGTCGGGCATGAGCGCGCAGGAAGCGCTGGGCCTGATCCAGCAGGAGACCGTGCTCGACGGCCTGCCGATGCGCAACCTGGCGACGTTCGTGACGACGTGGATGGAGCCGGAGGCCGAGCAGGTGATCCAGGAATCGCTGCGCGTCAACTTCATCGATCATGCCGAGTATCCGCGCTCGGCGGAGATCGAGCAGCGCTGCATCAGGATGCTCGCCGACCTCTTCAACGCGCCGGGGGAGACGACGGGCGCGCGCACGCAGGGCTCCTCGGAGGCGATCATGCTGGGCGCGCTGTCGCTGAAGTGGAAGTGGCGCGCGCGCAGGCAGGCGGCGAAGGCGTCGGTCGAGCGCCCGAACCTGGTGTTCGGCGGCGACGTGCACGTGGTGTGGGAGAAGTTCTGCCGCTACTTCGACGTCGAGCCGCGGATCGTGCCGCTGCAGCCGGACAAGTACACGATCGGGCCGGCGGACGTTGAGCCGCACATCGACGAGAACACGATCGGCGTGGCGGCGGTGCTGGGCACGACGTTCACGGGGCACGCGGACGACATCCGCGGGATCAACGACTTCCTGGTGGACCTGAAGAGCGAAAAGGGCCTGGACGTGCCGATGCACGTGGACGCGGCGAGCGGCGGCTTCGTGTGGCCGTTCCTGTACCCCCACTCGGAGTGGGACTTCCGCCTGGAGCAGGTGCGCTCGATCAACGTGTCGGGCCACAAGTTCGGCCTCGTGTACCCGGGCATCGGCTGGCTGGTGTTCAGGGAGAGGAGCGACCTCCCCGAGGACCTGGTGTTCTACGAGAACTACCTGGGCAAGCGCGACGCGACGTTCACGCTGAACTTCTCGACCGGCTCGGCGATGGTGCTCGCGCAGTACTACAACTTCGCGCGCCTCGGCCACGCGGGCTACCGCTACATGATGGAGACGATGAAGTACAACGCGCGCACGCTCGCGAAGGAGATCGAGGCGACGGGCGAGTTCGAGCTGATCGGGAGCGAGCAGGACGAGCAGCTGCCGCTGGTGGCGTTCAAACTCGCGGGCGAGCACGCCTACGACGAGTTCGACGTGGCGGCGCAGCTGGCCGCCGAGCGCGGCTGGATGGTCCCCGCGTACACGCTGCCGCCGAACGCCGAACACGTGAAGATCATGCGCGTGCTCGTCAAGGAGACGCTCGGCCACTCGCTGACGGTGTGCCTCGGCGATGACATCGCGCAGGCGTGCAAGACGCTCGAGGCCAAGGGCAAGATGCATCCGTCGGATCGCAGGCGCGTCAAGACGAACACGGGATTCTGAGCGCGCCCGGTGGCGCACGCGAGCATGGCCGAGCGGGTGGCGCACCTGAGCGTGGCGGAACGTGTCGCGCGCGGGAAGGCGGCGCGGTCGGAGGCGCCGCGCTCCAGCCACGCCGTCTTCGAGCCGGCGCCGGACCGCGCCGACCCGATCGAGCTGCTCGAGCGCCAGGCCTCCACGCGCGTGCCCGAGCTGGTGCCGATCCGCTACGGGCGCATGCTGGTCTCGCCGTTCGAGTTCTATCGGGGCGCGGCGCTGATCATGGCGAGCGATCTGGCGCCGACGCCGCGCTCGGGGCTGACGGTGCAGTGCTGCGGCGACGCGCACCTGTCGAACTTCGGCGTGTTCGCCTCGCCCGAGCGCGAGCTGGTGTTCGACGTCAACGACTTCGACGAGACGCTCCCCGGGCCGTGGGAGTGGGACGTCAAGCGCCTGGCGGCGAGCATGCTGATCGCCGCGCGCAGCAACGGCTTTGCGGCCAAGCGCCAGGACGCGATCGTGCTCGACACCGTCGCGGAGTACCGCACGGCGATGGCGCGCTTCGCCAAGATGAGCAATCTCGAGGTCTGGTACGCGCACCTGGACGTCGACGCCACGGTCAAGGAGCTCGGGTCCCAGCTCACGCCCAAGGTGGCCCGGCGCACCGAGCGGACGCTGGCCAGGGCGCGCACCCGCGACGGCATGTCGGCGCTCTCCAAGCTGACGCACGTGGTGGACGGCCAGACGCGGATCCTCGCCGACCCGCCGCTGATCGTCCCGATCGACGACCTCGCCAAGGGCGACGAGCGCGATGAGATGTTCGACCTCCTGCACGAGCATCTGCGCTCCTACCGCAGGACGCTGGCGCGCGATCGGCGCGTGCTGCTCGAGCGCTACCGCGTGGCCGACTTCGCGCGCAAGGTCGTCGGCGTGGGCAGCGTCGGCGCGCGCGCGTGGATCGCGCTGCTGCTCGGCCGCGACGACCAGGACCCCCTGTTCCTGCAGCTGAAGGAGGCCGAGGCGTCGGTGCTCGAGCGGTTCCTCGCCCCCAGCGAGTTTCGCAACCACGGCGAGCGGGTCGTCACCGGACAGCGCCTGATGCAGGCCAGCAGCGACATCTTCCTCGGCTGGCTGCACGTCGAGGCCGGGCCTGAGGACCAGGCGCGGGACCTGTACGCCCGCCAGCTGCGCGACTGGAAGGGCTCGGCGGAAATCGAGCGGATGACCCCCAGGGGCATGGCCCAGTACGGCCGGCTGTGCGGCTGGACGCTCGCCCGCGCACACGCCCGCAGCGGCGACAGCGTCGCGATCGCCGCCTACCTCGGCGGCGGCGCCGGCTTCGATCGAGCCCTCGTGCGCTTCTCCCGCGACTACGCCGAGCAGAACGAGCGCGACCACCGGGCGCTCGCCGACGCTGTCGAGTCGGGGCGCATCGTCGCCGAGACGGGCGTCTGAGCGCCCGGCCCGCGTCGCGTTCCCCCTCCCCCGCCGGCTGCCGTCAGCCGCGCGCGCCGACGCCGCGGCGACCGTAGAAGTCGGCCTCCTCGCGGCCGAGGTCGGTCACCGGCTCGTCGCCGTACATCCACTCGCGGGCGATCCTGTGCCAGTTGGCGCTCGCGCGCAGCTGCGAGAGCACGGCGAGCGTGAGCATCTCCATGCGCCGGCCGAACAGGTGCTCGGGGCGGATCGTCTGGTGGCGCATCTCCCGGAAGTGGCTCGAGCGCGGGTCCGAGCTCTCGATCATCACCTGGGTGGCGATCTCGGGGGACAGCAGGACGTCTTCGTCGGCGGTGGTGTACCACCAGATCGCGTCCCTGATGAAGGCGAGCAGGTGGTCGGGGTCGACGCGCTCCGGTTCGGGCAGGAAGCCGGAGGCGGCGAGCAGCTCGTGCAGCGTCGCGGCGTCGCCCTCCGTCACGGCCCTCTGGGCGGCCAGCTCGAGCTCCACCGGCTCGGCGTCGAGGCGCTTGAACAGGCCGAAGTCCAGGAACGCCACGCGGCCGTCGGCCAGCTGCAGGAAGTTGCCGGGATGGGGGTCGCCGGAGAACTGCCGGTGGCGGTACAGGCAGCCGAGGAAGAAGCGGAAGATGATCTCGCCGAGGCGGTCGCGCTCGGCCTGCGGACGGCCCTTGAGCTCCTCGAAGCCGGCGCCCTCGACGAACTCGCTGACGAGCACCCGCTCGCGCGAGAGCGAGGTGATCACGTCGGGGACGACGATGAACGGATGCCCGGCGAAGATGCGCGCGAGCGAGCGCTGGTTCTGCGCCTCGAGCTCGTAGTCGAGCTCCTCGACGATCCGCTCCTTGATCTCCCCGGCGATCTCCTTGACGTCGAGCGCGGGGGTCATGCGCTTGAGCAGGCGCAGGATCATGTCCAGGTTCTGCATGTCCGCCCTGACGGCGCTGGCGACGCCGGGATACTGGACCTTGACGGCCACCTCGCGGCCATCGGGGAGCGTCGCGCGGTAGACCTGACCGATCGACGCGGCCGCGATCGGCTCCTCCTCGAACGACGCGAACACCTCCGAGATCGGTTCTTCCAGGTCCTCCTCGATCACGCGCCGCATCTGCTTGAAGGACACCGTGGGGGCGGCGTCGCGCAGCTTGGCGAGCTCGCGCTGGAACTCGTCGCGGTGCTCCTCGGCGACGAGGCCGACGTCCAGGAAGGACATCACCTGCCCGAGCTTCATGGCGGCGCCCTTCATCGTCCCGAGCACCGCCACGATCTGCTTGGCGGTCTCCAGCTGGCGGCGGGCCATCGCCTCCTCGGAGGCCTCCTCGCCACGGGTCACGTTCGCCGCGCGCGTCCCGAACTGCTTGACGGCCTCGCTCGCGGCGAGCGTGGCGACCGTGGCCGTGCGCCGCGCGCGCGAGGTCGGGATCTTCTCGTTCTCACGCGCCATGCACCCCATGCTAGGAGCTGGCAGCGGCAGGTGACTACTCGTCAGGCGGGCCGCTCCACGCGCGAGCCGGGAACGATGTCGTCGGAGCCGTCCTGCCAGCGCACCCACGCCTTCGTGCCGCCGTCGTAGTCGGCGCCCAGCAGCACCAGCGTGGCGGGCTGGCCGAGCGCGGTGCACGGCTGCGAGCCCTCCGCGTCCAGACCCCGCCAGACGCGGATGAAGGCGTTCGAGTCCCACTCGCGCGCGACGGTGCTCGCGTCGGAGTGGCCCGGGTAGATCACGGTGTCGGGCGGCAGTTCCATGAGCGTGCCCATGATCGAGTCGCGCAGGTCGGTGTAGGTGGTGTGGCCGGGCGCTTTGACCCCGCCGACGGAATCCTTGAACAGCGTGTCGCCGGTGAACACGACCAGCCCCGCGCCCGCGAGCCCGCCGGGCGCGGCGCCCCTGGCCGCGCGCCCGGGAGCGCGCTCGCCCGCGGCGTCCCCGGGGCGCTCGCCGACGAGGAACGACAGCATCCCGGCGGTGTGCCCGGGCGTGTGCAGCGGGCGCACCTCGAGCGCGCCGAAGCGCAGCGTCTGGCCGGCCTCGATCGAGCCCATGCCGGCGCTGGGCGGGTCGGCCCCCTCCGCGGCGCCGGCGTCGAGCAGCTCGCGCTCGCGCTCGCTGATCAGCACCTGGAGCTTCGGCCAGCGCTCGAGCAGCTCGCCGACGTCGCTGACGTGGTCGAAGTGGTGGTGCGTGAGCAGGACGTGCGTGGGGGTCAGCTCGAGACGCTCGGCGGCCTCGATCAACGGCGCCACGGGCCCGCCGGCGTCGACGAAGAACGCCGGCCCGCCCTCGCCGTCGGCGACGAGGAAGGTGTTGGACAGGAACTGCGGGTGCATGGCGCGCTCGACGAGCATCGCGCCATCCTTGCATGAAACCGTCAGCCGGCGTTGGGGAGCAGCGCCGCCTCGTCGGCTGCCTCGCCGCTCGCCTCCGCCGCCGCGCCCGGCGGCTCGACGAGTCGGGCCAGATCCTCCAGGTAGCGTTCGTCGCCGACGTCCCTGCGCCACTCGAGCACCGGCACGGTGGCGGCGCTCTCGACCACGCGAGCGCGCGCCTGCTCGAGCGTGGGCGCGGTCGTGGCCAGCGCGACCGCCCGCGAGGTGCCGACGGTGCGGTACGCGTTCTCGCCGACGGCGACGGCCGAGGAGAAGAACACGTGGCAGCCGGCCGCTTCGATGCGCTCGCGCTCGAGCGTGAACTCGTACGCGGGCCCGGGCCGCAGCGCGTAGTCGGGGGACACCAGGTAGAGCACGACGGACGCCTCCTCGCGCAGGGGGACGTCGCCAGCGGTGAGGCTCGCCGCGCAGATGCGCTCCATCACCTCCGGCCAGTTGCCGGCGAACAGGCTCATGATGTTCATGCACTCGGGGTCGCCGAAGCGCGCGTTGAACTCGATGACCTTGATGCCCTCGGCGGTGGCGAAGAAGCCGCTGTTCATCACACCCGTGAAATGACGCCCCTGCTGGTGGAGCCGTCCGATCACGCGCTCGATGATCGAGCGCGCGTGCTCGTAGTGGGCGGGGGTCATGAACGGGAGCGTGGGGCCGGCGCACGACAGCGACCCCATCCCGCCGGTGCCGGGCCCCTCGTCGCCGTCGAAGCGGTAGGGGTAGTCGTAGGTGGACGGCGGGTGCACGACGGTGCGGCCGTCGCTGATCGCCTGAATCGTGAACTCGGCGCCGACGATCTTCTCCTCGATCAGCACGGACTCCCCCGGCCTGCCGCGCGCGAGCATCTCGAGCGCGTACTCGCGCGCCTCTGCGTGGTCGGCGAGGTGCGGGCCCATCACCTTGACGCCCTTGCCGCCGGTGAGGCCCTGGGGCTTGACCACGACGGGGGTCGAGCCGAAGGACGCGATCGCGTCGGCGACCTCGCCGGCGTCGTGCACGACGCGCAGCCGCGGCACGGCCTCCGGCGCGACCTCAGCCAGGAGCGAGCGCGCGAACGCCTTGTTCCACTCGATCTCCGCGCCGGCGGCGGTGGGGCCGACCGCCCGCGTGCCCTGCGCGAGCAGCGCGTCGACGACGCCGGCCGCGAGCGGCTCGTCGGCGCTGACCATCGCGATGTCGATCTCGCGCTCGCGTGCAAAAGCGGCGACGGCGTGCGGGTCGCACACGTCGCCGACCTGGTGGCTGCCCCCGGATGCGGCGGCGTAGCCGACGATCGACGGATTCTCGTGGCCGACGAACGCGTGCAGCTCGCTGTGCTCGGCCATCCGATACGCCAGCGCGCTCTCGCGCCCGCCATGGCCGACGATCAGGGTTCGCACGG
The DNA here is from genome assembly GCA_052148875.1 of Solirubrobacteraceae bacterium. Lineage (GTDB taxonomy): Bacteria > Actinomycetota > Thermoleophilia > Solirubrobacterales > Solirubrobacteraceae > Palsa-744. The sequence goes on along the minus strand of JBKQHH010000084.1, from coordinate 10,743 downwards.
GCGCAAGTCTAGACCGCCAACGGCGGCGGCGCGGCTCGCGGCGGAGCTGCGTCAAACGCCCGCGCGACCGGTGTACGCTGATCGACTGAGGGCGAACGCATGAGACACAACACTGTGATCGCGGTGAGCTTCCTGGACGGCGCGGCCGTCGCGGCGGCGCTGTTCTTCGGCCTGTCGCCCCATTCGGCTCCCAAGCCGACGACCCACCACGTCGCGGTCGCGCAGGCCGCGCCGCCGTCGGCCACGCTCGCGCAGGCGCTGGCCGAAGAAGCCCGCGCCCGGGCTGCCCTGCAGGCCGCCACCAAGGCGAGCAAGGCGCGGCACACGCACGCACGCACGGCCGAGCGCGCCGCGGCCAAGGCCAAGGCGAAGATCGGCAGGGCGCAGAAGCTGCGCGAACGCGAAGCCAGGCACGCGGCCGCACAGAGCAAAGCGGCGGAAAGGCAGGCGGCCACCGCCAAGCCCAAGCCCGCTCCGCAGCCGAAGGCGAAGAAGCGAAAGCAGACGCGCAGCTCCAAGCCGAAGCACGGCTCTGGCTCACGAGCGGAAGCGGAAGCCCAGCACCGGCTCCAGCGCGAACAGAGCAGGGAAAGGCGCGAACGCGAACACGCAGAACGCGAACGCGAACGCTCCGAGCGCGAAGCAGCGCGTCAGAGACATCGCGAAGAACGCCAGGTCGCCGCCGCCGAACGGCAGGGCGTGTCCTAGACTCCCGGCGATGGCGCTGATACACACCTGCTACCGCATCACCGACATCGACCGCTCGGTCGCCTTCTACAACGCGCTCGGCTTCCAGGAGGTCGGCCGCCTGCCGATCAGAGACGAGGCGGTCAACGTGTTCATGAACCAGCCCGGCGACGGCGACATGCCGCGCCTCGAGCTCACCTACAACTTCGGCGTCGACTCCTACGAACTCGGCACCGGCTACGGCCACATCGCGATCACCGCCGACGACCTCGACGCAACGATCGCCAAGCTCGCCGAGCAGGGCATCGAGCCCGAGAAGCCGCCCTACTCCGTACGCGAGGGCGGCTCACGGCTTTGTTTCGTCAGAGACCCCGACGGCTACCGGATCGAGCTGATCGAGCAGTCGTAGAGCACTGCGAACTGGCCTGTTCTCTGTGCTTCGTTCGCTGGCGTATAGAGCGCAGGACCACGGGGGGCAGCCATTGTGCTACCCTATGACGCACAATGGCTGCTACACACCCGATCCACGCTACCAAGACGGTGGGGGTTCGTGAGCTGCGCCAGAACCTGAGCCGCTATCTGGAGCGTGTGAAGGAGGGCGAGACGCTGACGGTCACAGAGCGAGGACACGAGGTTGCTCGACTTGTGCCCTCGCACCCCGATGTCGATCCCTACTACCTGGAACTGGCGGAGCAGTACGGTGCGACAGTCCCAACCAAGCGTCTGGTGGACGCGATGAAGAGCCTGCCCCCACTCGACAAGCCTGCGCCTGCGGGAACAACGGATGCCTTCCTCGAAGAGAGCCGGCGCGAGCGCTTCTAGCCAGGCGTCGGCTGTCTACGTCGACACGAGCGCGCTCGGGCGCTCGCTTCTGGACGAACCCGAGAAGGCTGCCATCGAGCGCGCGCTCGAGACGTTTGAGCGCTCAGTTTCGAGCAGCCTGCTGCGCACCGAGCTCCGGCGCCTCGGCTTTCGCCGAGACATGCTCGACCGTGCCGATGCGCTGTTGGCCGGCGTATCTCTGATCACAGTCGACGATGAGATCCTCGCCGGCGCGGAGACCATCACCCCGGCGACGGTCGCCACGCTCGACGCAATCCATCTCGCCACAGCAGTCCGGCTCACCAAGGCCGGCAAGCTGAACGCGCTGATGACCTACGACAGACAACTGGCAGACGGCGCGCGCGAGCACGGCATCACGGTGCTGTCTCCAAGCTGACGTCTTCCCGGCAGCCTCGCCCTCACGACAGCACCCGCCCCCGGAACTTGCGCAGGCCGACCCCCAGGAACACGGCGCAGAAGCCGATCAGCACCGGGTAGACGACGTACAGGTGCATGTGCGAGGCGTGGGTCAGGCCGGCGCGCAGGCCCTCGTTGATGTAGATCAGGGGGTTGACGAGCACGAGGATCTGCAGCCAGTGCACGCCGTCGAGCTGCACCGGCGAGAGCTTCGTCCACTGGTAGTAGGTCCCGCCGAGGAACGTCAGCGGGAGCACCACGAAGCCGAACATCAGCCCGATGTTGCGCGGCTCGAAGGCCGTCCCGAGCAGCAGCCCGAGCGAGGTCATGGTCACGCACGCCAGCGGGATCAGCGTCAGGACCACCAGCCAGTTCACGGACAGGTGCGCGTGCACCCCTGAGGCGTGCACGACGGCGGCGATCGGGAACACGATCACGGCGGCGATCAGCCCCTGCGCGGCCCCCGACAGCACCTTCGACGCGGCCACCAGCCAGATCGGGCACGGCGCCTGCACGCGATCCTCGATCTCGCGCGTGTAGCCGAACTCGGTCGACAGCTGCAGGGCGACCGCCTGGATGCCCTGGAACATGATCGAGATCCCGACCACGCCGGGGACCAGCACGGTGGCGAACTTCGACTCGTCGACCTTGCCGCCACCGCCGCCGATGCCCTGGCCGATCTTGGGGAACACGAACAGGAACACGAACACGAGCAGGAACGGCTGCACCAGCGTGCGGATCACGAACTCCCACCTGTTCTTCCACAGCACCACCAGGTCGCGCAGGATCAACGCCCGCAGCGCGATGCGGCTGGCGGCCATCGTCGAGCGCGCCGGCTCGATCGCGATGTGCGGATGCGGGGCGGTGAACGATGTGGCGGCGGCCATCAGTCGCGCAGCTCCTTGCCGGTGAGGTTGATGAACACTGTCTCCAGGCTGGGCTCGGACACCGACAGGTCGACCACCTCGAAGCCGCCGCTCTCAGCGGCGCCCACGACCCGCGGCACCAGCCGCTCCACGCCCTTGACGTGCAGCTCCACGCCTCCGTCGATCACGCGCGCGCGCGTCGCGCCGACCTCCTCGGACAGCCGCGCGGCGAGCGCATCGGGGTCGCCGCTCGCCTTGACGGTGACGATCGTGTCGGCGCCCACCGAGCGCTTGAGCTCCTCCGGCGTGTCCAGCGCGAGGATCCTGCCGTGGTCCATGATCGCCACGCGGTCGCACAGCGTGTCGGCCTCCTCCATGTAGTGGGTCGTCAGCAGGATCGTCTGCCCCTCGCGGTTGAGCTCGCCCAGGATCTCCCACAGCGCCAGGCGACCCTGCGGATCCAGGCCCGCGGTCGGCTCGTCGAGGAACAGCACCGCCGGGCGGTGGAAGATCGCGCGGGCGACCATCAGCCGCTGGGCCATCCCCCCGGAGAGCGCGAACACGGACGCCTTGCCCCACTTGGCCAGCTGAAACTGCTCCAGCAGCTCGTCGGCCGTGCGGCGCGACTCGGCGGCGGGGATGCCGAACAGGCGGCCGTGGAAGTAGAGGTTCTCCCACACGGTCAGCTGGCGGTCGAGCGTGTTCTGCTGGGAGACGATCCCGATCAGCTGCTTGGCCAGCGCCGGGTGCGCGACGACGTCGATCGCCCCCACCGACGCCGAGCCCGAGGTCGGGATCACCCGCGTCGTGAGCATCCCCGCGGTCGTCGTCTTGCCGGCGCCGTTCGGGCCGAGCAGACCGAAGATCTCTCCCGCGCGCACGCGCAGGTTGAGCCTGTCCACCGCGGCGAAGTCCGTGCCGGCGTAGACCTTCGTCAGATCGACGGTGCGGATCACCTCGCCCCCGCGGCCGTCGGCCCCGTGGCCGTCGCCCGCCGCGCCGATCGCGGGCCCGGGAGCGAGAGGCGGGGTGTCGACTGGTCGCGCGCCTGCCATCGCTTCCCAATCTACAGCGCTCGCGCTACGCTCCCGAAAGCAATGGCGGACACGGGCAAGATCGCCAAGAACCTCGAGCGCTTCGCGCAGGCGGTGGCGGCGCACGACCGCGAGAACCCGACCCACACCGCCCACGGCATCGGCCTGGCGCACTTCGACATGGAGCGCCTCGGCTTCGACGAGGGCGAGGAGATCCTGCCGGGCATCACCATCCACGGCGACAGCGGCGTCACCGGCAACTTCCGCGTGCTCTGCGACGGCGAGCACGACGAGGAGCTCACCGAGGCGGAGGAGCGCGCGGTCGAGGCGATCGCCACGCAGTCGATCCCCGTGTACTCGCCCGGGCGCTCGCCGTTCGAAGAGCAGTAGCCGGGGACCGCGGCCCAGGCCCAGGGCGTCAGGGGGCGGCGAGCTCGACCGCGATCCCGGCGCGCCGTGCCCGCTCGGCGATCGTCGCCACGAGCCGCTCGATCGTCGGGCAGGGGATGCCGTGCCTGGCAGCCGCGCGCAGCACCGAGCCGGGGATCGCGTCGAGCTCGGGCTCGCGCCCGGCGGCGATGTCGCGCTGCATGGAGCTGCCGAGCGTGTCGTGGGCCGCCTCGAGCTCGGCGATCGCCCTGGCCGGGTCGATGTCGCGCGCCCCCTCCGCCCTGCCGACGGCGCACGCCTCCTCGATCGCCCCCTCCAGGGCGGCGCGCAGCCGCGGCGTGGAGCGGATCTCGCCGAGCAGCACGTCGTAGGCGCTGGTGACGCACGCGAGCGCGTTCAGGCGCACGAGCTTCGACCACATGACGTCCGCCTCGGAGTCCAGCACCTTCACGGGCACGCCCGCGTGCGAGAGCGCGTCGGCGAGCGCCTGCATCGCGGGGTGGACGGCCGGCTCGGCGCTTGCCATGCTGACGAGCAGGAACGGGCTCGTGTGCACGACCACGCCCGGCTGCGGGCGGTCGGCCTCGACGCGGATCGAGCCCGCGAGCACCGATCCGGCGGGGAAGCGCTCGCGCAGCACCGCGAGGTGGTCGAGGCCGTTGAGCAGCGGCAGCACGACCGTCGGCTCCGTCGCGATGCGCTCCAGCGCGGGCGCCAGGCCGGCGGCCTTGGTGGCGACGATCAGCGCGTCCACCGGCTCCCGCAGGCGCGCGACGGCCCGCGGGTGGGCGACGAAGTCGCCGAGCGTGACGCTCCGCACGCGCACGCCGTCGCGCGCGATCGCGGCCGCGGTGCGCGCGCGCGCGACCCCCACCACCGCGGTGCCCGCCCGATCGAGCGCTCCCGCCAGCAGCCCGCCCACGCCGCCGGGGCCGAGGACGGCGACTCTCATGCGATGGGATCGATCAGCACGCCCGGGTTCATGATGCCCGCGGGGTCGACCGTCAGCTTCGCCCCGCGCAGCGCCTGCGCGAACGGCTCCGGCCGCTGGCGGTCATACCACGGACGGTGATCGCGCCCGACGGCGTGGTGGTGGGTGATGGTGCCGCCCGCCGCGATGATCGCGTCAGAGGCGGCCCGCTTGATCGCGGCCCACTGCTCGACCTCCTCGCCGCGGCGCGCGGGCGCGAGCACGGTGAAGTACGGCGCGGGCCCGTCGGGGTAGACGTGGGTGAAGCGGCAGAAGACCCTCCCCCCTTCGCCGCACACCTCGCGCGCCGCCTCCTCGGTCGCGGCGCTGACGCGCTCGTGGAAGGCGGGGAAGCGCTCCCACGTGATCGCCGTCTCGAACGTCTCCGCGAGCACGCCCATCGCCACGAGCGCGTCGCGCACGTACGGCGCGCCCAGGAACGCACCCCGCCAGGAGCTGACGGCATCGCCGCCGCCTCCATTCTCATCTCCTTCCTCGCGACTCCTGGAGACCGCGCCGCCATGCTCGGCGCACAGCGCGAGCGCCCGCGCCATCGCCTCCCGCACCGGATGGTCGGCCGACTCGAAGCCGAGCACCAGCAGTGCGTGCGAACCGTCCCCCGCCATCGTCAGCGCGGCCTCGCCGGCGTCGAGCAGGCGGCAGTTGGAGGGATGCAGCCCCGCCTGGGAGATCGCGCGCACGCACTCGGCGCCGGTGAGGAAGTCGGAGAAGCGCACGCCCGCCGAGCTGCGGTGGACCGGGCGCGGCTGCACGCGCACCCATGCGTGGGTGATCACGCCGAGCGTCCCCTCCGAGCCGGCGAGCATGCGGTCGGGGCTCACGCCGGCGCCCGACCCGGGCAGCCGCCGCGACTCCCACACGCCCGCGGGGGTGATCGCGCGCACGGACTCGACGAAGTCCTCGATATGCGTCCACAGCGTCGCGAAGTGCCCGGCGGCGCGCGTGGCGATCCAGCCGCCGAGCGTGGAGTACTCGAACGACTGCGGGAAGTGGCGCAGCGTCAGCCCGCGCTCGCCGAGCTGGGACTCGAGCTCGGGGCCGAGCGCGCCGGCCTGGATGCACGCCGCGCGCGAGACCTCGTCCACCTCGAGCACGCTATGCAGCGCGCGCAGGTCGATCGAGACGGCGCCGTTGTAGCTGCTGGGCACGCTCGGGGTGACGCCGCCCACGACCGAGGTGCCGCCGCCGAACGGGATCGCCGCGACGCGCTCGTCAGAGCACCACTCGAGCACGCGCTCGAGGTCCGACTCGTCGCGCGGGCGCAGCACGAGGTCGGGGGCGTGCTCGAATTCCCCGCGAAAGCCGCGCACGACGTCGCTGTAGGACTTGCCCAGCGCGTGGCAGGCGCGCGTGTGCGCATCCCCGGCGCAGATGTCCGCGAGCGACGCCGGCGCCTGGATGCGCGCGGGCGCCATGCGCGCCGACTCCAGCGCCACCGGCTCCTCGATGTCCTCGAGCGCCATCCCCAGGTGCTCGGCGAGCGCCGCCACCGACGCGCGCAGCTCTGCAGGCGAGGGCTGCTGGTCCTCGAAGCCCCATCCCCAGTGCTTGCGCCGGCGGCCGCTCACGCCGCCGAGTCTATGCTTCCGCTGGAGTGTCCGATCGAGCGGAGCCCGCCACCCACGCACCCGAGATCCTCGCCCGCGGCCCATGGGCGCTGGAGCAGATCACGGCGCACTGGCGGGAGCGGCCGTTCGAGCCCTCGCCCGAGCACAGCGAGGCCGCGGACGCGGCCATCAGGCAGCTGCAGGAACGCGGCTCGCCCAGCCACGACGGCGTCGCCGCGCGCCTGGTCGACTATCGCCAGGACGAGCACGGGTTGGCGATCGAGCTGCAGCCGCTGCGCTGGGCGCTGCGACTGGTCGACGGCGACGCCTCCGAGAGCCTCGCCGCGCTGTGCGTCACCCGCTCGGCCGACGGGCGCTGGCTGGCCGGACGCCGCGCCCCGTGGGTCTCCTCGTGGGCCGGGCGCTGGGCGCTCGGGGCCGGCGGCGCGGTCGACCTCGGGGAGAGCCCCGCCGACACGCTCGTGCGGGAGCTGCGGGAGGAGTGGGCGGTCTCGCCCGAGCGCGTGCGCGGCGAGGCGCTGCTGCGGCTGCCGCACAGGCTCGTCATGTTCGTAGGGCAGGCATGGCTCGCCGAGGGCGTCGACGAGGAAGTCGCACCGGACCACGAGCACGACGAGTTCGCGTGGTGGCCGCGCGAGATCGCCGAATGGCCGCCGGAGGCGGGAGACGCGCTGCCACGGATGGCCCAGTGGCTGTCGGAGTGAGCACGCACCTGCCTGCCTGTCCTCCGCCACGGAGGGTGCCCCCGAAGGGGGTGCGCCCGGCGGCCGGGCCGCTGACGTTCACGCGCCTGAAGTGGACGTCGTTCACCCACTCGTGCGTGTACACGGGGCTGCTGGTGAGCGCGTTCGCGGCGGGCAAACCGGAGCCGCTGACGCTCGTGCTGGGATGGAGCCATGGACTGCTGTGGATCTTCATGTCATTTGCGTGCATAACCGCCGCGCGCCTGCGCGTCGTATCGCTCAAGCTGGCCGTCGCGGTGGCGGTGCTCGGGGGGATCGGGCCGTTCTTCGGCAGCTACCAGTTCATCCGCGAGCAGCGTGAGCGTGCGAGCACACACGCCGCGCTAAAGTGAGACATCGATGGCCACCAGCACCACGGCAGTGCAGACGATAGACGTCGTAACCCCTGCCGCGGGAGAGTCCGTCACCGAGGGAACGATCCTCGAATGGCGTGTCAAGGTCGGCGACTACATCAAGGTCGACGACACGATCGTCGAGATATCGACCGACAAGGTCGACCTGGAGCTGCCCGCGCCGGGGAGCGGGACGGTCAGCGAGATCCTCGTCGAGGAGGGCGACACGGTCACCGTCGGGCAGGTGATCGCGCGCATCTCCGTGAACGGCGCCGCGCCAGCCGCCGAGGCTCCTCAGCCGGCCGCGGAGACCCCCGAGGCGCCCGCCGCCGCTGAAGCCTCCCAGCCCGCCGGCGCTGAAGCCCCCCAGCCCGCCGCCGAGGCGCCCACCCCGACGGCGAGCGCCGCACCCGAGGGCACGAGGGTCTCCCCGGTGGCCGCGCGCGCGGCGGCGGTCGAGGGCGTGGACCTCGCGGGGGTCTCGGGCAGCGGCCCGGCGGGCCGGATCACGAAGTCGGACGTGCTCTCCGCGGCGGCCACCGCCGGCGCGGGCGCGGCGACCGGCAACGGCGCCGCCGCCAACGGAGCGGCCGCGACGGTTGCCGAGCCCAGCTCGCAGCCGCTGAGGGGCGGCGCGGCGGCGCTGGCGCGCTACATGGAGGAGTCGCGCTCGATTCCGACGGCGACGAGCTTCCGCACGCTGACGGTGACGGTGCTGGACGCCCGCCGGCAGGAGCTGAAGGCGGCCGGGCGCAGGGTGTCGTTCACCCACGTGATCGCGTACGCGATCGCCCGCGCGGGCGAGGACATGCCGGTGATGGCCAACCACTTCGAAGACATCGACGGCAAGCCCCACCGCATCGTCGACGGGCAGGTGAACCTGGGCCTGGCGGTGGACGTGCAGAAGAAGGACGGCTCGCGCACGCTGATGGTGCCGGTGATCCGCGACGCGGGGCGCCTGCCGTTCGACCGCTTCCTGGCGGCGTACGACGCGCTGGTGGAGAAGGCGCGCACGAACACGCTGACGGCGGACGACCTGGTGGGCGCGAACGTCACCCTCACGAACCCCGGCGGCATCGGCACGGTGGCGTCTGTCCCGCGGCTGATGCCCGGCCAGGGGACGATCGTGGCGACGGGCTCGATCGCCTACCCGGTCGGCCTGGGCGAGGTCGGCCCGAGCATCGGCGCGGAGAAGGTCATGACGATGACCTCGACGTACGACCACCGCGTGATCCAGGGAGCGGAGTCGGGGCGCTTCCTGGCGCTCGTCGAGGGCTACCTGCAGGGCGGGGGCGGCTTCTACGAGGAGCTGTTCGCGGCGCTGGGCCTGCAGGCTGGCCCACTGCCGATCCACGTGCCAGCCGCGGCCCCGGCCTCGCCGGCGGCCCCGAGCGGCGCGCCGGCCCCTTACACGGGCGGCGAGGAGATGCTGCAGGCGGTGCAGGCGGCGAGCACGTTCGTCAGCCGCGTGCGCAGCCACGGCCATCTGGCCGCGCGCCTGGATCCGCTCGGCTCCGAGCCCGAGGGCGACCCGGGCCTCGATCCGGAGGCGCTGGGGCTGACGCCGGAGATCCAGGCGCGGCTGCCGGCGAAGATCTTCCAGATGTACGTGTCGGGCGCGACGCTGGCGGACGCGCTGCCGCACCTGCGCGAGACGTACTGCGGCACGATCGCGTACGAGATCGAGCACATCGCCTCCCACCGCCAGCGCGTGTGGCTGCGCGAGCACATCGAGTCGGGCGCGTTCCGCCACGAGCTGACCAACGACGAGCGCAGGACGCTGCTCAAGCGGCTGGTGGAGGTGGACGCGCTGGAGCGCTTCATGCACAAGGCGTACCTCGGCCAGCACCAGTTCTCGATCGAGGGCCTGGACATGACGGTGCCGATGCTCGACGAGCTGATCCAGCTGTCGGCGGCGCACGGCGGGCAGGAGGTCGTCGTCGGCATGGCCCACCGCGGGCGGCTGAACGTGCTGGCGCACAACCTCGGGCGCTCCTACGACACGATCTTCGGGGAGTTCGAGGGCGCCTCGACGCTCGAGGCGGTGACGACGATCCCGCAGGGCGGCACGGGCGACGTTAAGTACCACCACGGCACGCAGGGCACCTACCAGCTGCCGGACGGGGGCACGATCCGCGTGAACCTGGAGTCCAACCCGAGCCACCTCGAGTACGTATCGCCGGTGGTGGAGGGCGCGACGCGCGCGGCGCAGACCTTGCGCAAGGGCCCGCACGCCCACCAGGACACGAACGCGGCGGTGCCGATCGTGATCCACGGCGACGCGTCGTTCCCAGCCCAGGGGGTCGTGTCGGAGACGTTCAACCTGCAGGCGCTGGACGGCTACAAGGTCGGCGGGACGGTGCACATCATCACGAACAACCAGGTCGGCTTCACGACCGACCCGGACGACGCGCGCTCGACGCGCTGGGCGTCAGACCTGGCGAAGGGCTTCGACGTGCCGATCATCCACGTCAACGCGGACGACGTGCCGGCGTGCATCAGCGCGGTGCGCCTGGCGTTCGCGTTCCGCCAGGAGTTCGGCCACGACGTGCTGATCGACCTGATCGGCTACCGCCGCTTCGGCCACAACGAGGCCGATGTGCCCGCGTACACGCAGCCGCTGGAGTACCAGGTGATTCGCAAGCACCCGCCGGTTCGCGAGTTGTTCGCCCAGCAGCTGATCGCGCAGGGGGTCGTCACCGAGCAGCAGTCCAAGGAGATGGTCGACAGCGTCTGGGCGGTCCTGACGGAGGCGCACCAGCAGCTCAAGGAGCGGGTCGCGGCCGCCGGCGAGTTCGATCCGCCCAGCGGCGAGTACCTGCTCGATCGCACGCCGTCGCCGGAGGTGAACACGGCGGTGGCCAGCGACAGGCTCAGCGTCCTCAACGAGGAG